>DIAY01000107.1:77861-78108 GCA_002414905.1 Holophagales bacterium UBA5066
CCGAGGAAGAGCGGACGCAGGCGGCCCTGAAGCTCGCGATCCAGGAGCGCCAGCTCGCGCGCATCACCGCTCTGCGGACCGAGGGGTTCGTGAGCGAGCGCGAGGAGGACGACGCGCGACAGGCGCGCGACCTGGCCCGGAGCGTCGTCGCAGCCGCGACCCAGAAGGCGCGATCCGCCGCCGCGGGCGGGGCCGACGAGCGCTCCGCCGTCGCCGCCGTTGCCGCAGCCGAGGCGCGTATCGCGCA
>DIAY01000010.1 GCA_002414905.1 Holophagales bacterium UBA5066
CACGACTACGACGAGATCACCCACGTGGGGCGCGTGGCCGAGCACAACTTCCTCGTCTTCAAGAGCCTCGCGAACGAGAAGCTCGGAATCTCCACTCCCGATCCGCTGCCCAAGGTCGTCGACGTCGCGGGCGGGGGAGGCGGAACCGGCTACCTCCTGATGGGGGTCGGCAAGCCGCTCGTCTGGGACCTCCTCGTCCCGTACTTCGGCAGGAGTGAGGTCGTGAGGGGCCCCGTCTACGGGTTCTACGAAGTCTCCTCTGAATCGCTCCTGGACGACGACGAGTGGCGCCAGGACCTCGAGAAGCAGAAACGCCCCGCCTGGGTGACGCCGTTTGTCGCCGGCGGCGAGAAGGATCGGCAGAGCGGGGAGAAGTGACCGCGAGAGCCCTCGCGCTCGGCGCAAAGGCGCCGGGACTCGGACTTCTGGGCGGGCTCGTGCTCGCGTCCCTTTCGGCCGCCGGCGCTCCCGCGGCCGCCGGAGCCGCGCCGCAGAGCGGGACGCGCCTCCTCTTCGCCGGCGACGTCCTCCTCTCGCGACAGGTCCCGCTCGAGATCGCGAGCACCGGGCGATCCCCCTTTACGGAAGTCGCCGGGCTCTTCGGCGGGCGTGATCTCGTCCTCGCCAATCTCGAGGGGGCGGTGGGGGCCGAGGAGGGTTGCCTCCCGGGAAAGGGCCCCTGCTTCCCTATCGCACCAGAGCTGCTCGCCCTCCTTCCCCGCGCCGGCCTCACGGCCCTCGGCCTTGCCAACAACCACGCAAGGGACCTCGGCCAGGAAGGCCTCGAGAAGACACGCGAGCGCCTGGTCGCCGAAGGACTCCTCGCCCTCGATTTCGAAAATTCCCCCCGGTTCGTGAGGCTCGGGAAGCAAGGGACGAAAGAAGCCGTAACCGTCGCCCTCTTAGCGCTCTCCCTCGTGAAGGGGAGGGAAGGAACCGTGAACGACGTCCCTTCCGTGGAGGTCGCGCGAAAGCTCCGCCTCGCCCGACGGCTCGCGGATCTCGTCGTCGTCTTCGTCCATTGGGGCGAGGAGCTTCTCGAGTGGCCGTCCGCCGCCCAGCGCGCCGCCGCGGAGTGGCTCGTCGCGAGCGGTGCCTCCCTCGTCGTGGGGCACCACCCGCACGTCGTTCAGTCGCCGGAGTGCGTCGCGGGGCGTCCGGTCTTCTTTTCTCTTGGAAACCTTCTCTTCGACCAGCGCTACTCCTCGTCCAAGGAAGGGCTGCTGGCCGACTGCCAGGTGGAAGGCGGGGCGTTCGCGTGCCGGGGAATCCCGACGGAAACGCCCCTGCGCAGCTCCTTCCCCCGTCTCGCCTCGCGTCCGGAGCCGTCCTTTTCCGCCATCGAGGGCTGCCGCGTGCCGCTCTCGAGGCCTTTCGAGGTCGCCGGGGTCACGCTCCGGCCCGTCGACCGGGACGACCGTCTGGCGCTTCAGGGTTCCCGCGGCGGGAAGGTCCTCTTCACGACCCGTCCGCTGCGTGCGCTCTCGGTCGAATCGGGCCGGCTCGCCGGGGGTGAGGGCGAGGAGCTCCTCTTCACCCTCGAGCGCCACCCGTCGGCACTCGACGGCGAGGACGGTGTCCGCCCCTACGTCTACGCCGTCGGCGACGCCGGGCTCGTCGCCCGCTGGCGGGGAAGCGGCCTCGCCTGGCCGCTCGTCGACGCACGGCTTCTGCCGGGAGGCCGGCTTCTCTGCGCGCTGCATCGCGGGGACTCCTATCTCGTCCCGGGGCCGGGGGCTCAGGAGCTCCACTCGGAGGTCTACCGCTGGAACGGCTTCGGCTTCTCCTCCGTCGACGACGGGGGCGCGGCCGCGGCCTGCTCGGCCTTCTGGGGTCTCGACCGCTGAAAGAGAGGGCCACGAACGGAGCGATGACGGCGGTCTTCGTGAGCGACCGAATTCCCTCCCGCCGCTCTCTTCCGAAAGAGCGGGACGCGTCATCATCTAAACTCCGTCCGGTTCCTCTGGAGGTAGCGCAAGGCGTGAGCGAGATCGAGGCGACAGCCGAAGCCCGGTACAAGGTGGCCGAAGTCTGCCGGCTGGCCGACGTCCAGCCCTACGTCCTCAAGTACTGGGAGAGCGAGTTCCCCGTCCTCGCCGCCCCGAAAGGGGCCTCCGGGCCCCGCCTCTACAGCGGCCTCGAGCTGAGGATCATCGAGCGGATCAAGAAGCTCCTCTACGACGAGGGCTACACCATCGCCGGAGCCAAGAAGCGCCTCGAGGCCGAGCTGAAGGAGAAAGCCGCCGCGCCAGTCGAACCCGAGCCGCTCGTCCTGACGCCTGCGCCTGATCCCGCGGAGTCCACTGCCGCCAGGCGCCGCCGGTCGAAGGCTTCGTCAAGAGCTGCGGAATCCCAGCCGGGTCCCGAGTCCGAATCCTCCCTCGAGCTGGCCGATGCCCCGGTCTTCTCGGACCACGCCACGTCTCCCACACCGGACCTGTCGACCTCCCTCGAGATCGACGAGAGCCCGGAGCCGGCTGGCGACGTCGAGATCGCTCCCGAGGCCGCGGGCTCCAGGTCCGTAAAGACCGCTCCCGTCATTCGCAGGATTGACCCTGCCCCCGCTCCGGTGTCACAATCCCCGGACCCCCGGGTGGCGACGGCCCTCGCGGAACTCAAGGAGATCGCAAGCCTCCTTTCCCGCGAAGAAGCCTGACCCTCCCGACGTTTTTCGTCCGGGTCGGGACGTGGCGCAGCCTGG
>DIAY01000183.1 GCA_002414905.1 Holophagales bacterium UBA5066
ATGGACCCCCTGACGCCGGGTTTTTCACGACCTTTCCCCCCCTGAGGGGGTAGGTTTTCCACGACCTTTCCCCCCTCGCAGTGACCGGGGTCGCCGCCTCGCGTGACGGGACAGAACGGGTGACGCTCCGGACCCCGAAGCGTCGGGTACGGAGGTCCGGTGGCTTATCGCGAGGTGGGAATGATCGAGGTAAAGGAAGTTCTCCGGCAGTGGCTGGAGGGGGGCGGCAAGAAGACGGTCGCCCGGCGGGTCGGTGTGGACCCGAAGACGGCACGGAATTACATCGCCGTGGCCGAGCAGTGCGGCCTGAAGCGGGAAGCCGGAGTGGCAGGCCTTACGGACCAGCTGCTCGGTCGGGTCCTTCTCGAGCTGGAAGGCTGGCGAGAGCGGGAGCACGGGGAGACGTGGGCGATCTGCGAGAGCAGGCGGGGCCGGATCAAGGAGCTTCTGGAGGAGGACGTGCGGCTGACGAAGGTCGCGCGCCTGCTGGGGCGGGAAGGGACGGAAGTGCCGTACTCGACGCTGTACCGCTTCTCCAAGGAAGAGCTGGGCTTCGGCAAGGCGACGCCGACGATCGCCGTGCTGGAGGGCGAGCCGGGGCAGGAGCTGCAGGTGGACACGGGGTCCGTGGGATGGCTGTGGGGAGAAGGGGGAAAACGGAAGCTGAAGGCGTGGATCTTCACGGCGACGCGCTCGCGGCACCGCTTCGTCTACCCGACGCTGACCGAGACGACGAAGGACGCCATCGAGGCGTGTGAGGCGGCCTGGCGGTTCTACGGCGGGGTCTTCCGGGTCCTGCTGCCCGACAACACCAGCGCGATCGTGGACGAGGCGCGCAATCTCGGGGCGCAGATCCAGCAGACCTTCCTGGAGTACGCGCAGTCGCGAGGCTTCGTCGTCGACCCGGCCCGGGCCGGGCATCCGAAGGACAAAGCGCGGGTGGAGCGGTCGGTGTCGCACGTGCGGGAGGACTGCTTCGGCGGGGAGCGGCTGAAGACCCTCGAAGAGGCCCGGGACTTCGCCGAGCACTGGTGCCTGCGGGAGTACGGCGCTCGCCCCCACAGCCGGACGCAGAGGCCGCCGCTGGAGCACTTTCTGGCCGAAGAGAAGGGCCGGCTGCTGCCTGAGCCGGCCGAGCAGTACGACGTGCCGCGCTGGAGCGCGGCGACGGTGGAGCGCGACCAGTACATCCAGGTGGAGAAGGCGCTGTACTCGGTCCCGACCCGATACGTACGGCACAAGCTGACGACCCGGGCCGACAAGGCGACGGTGCGCCTGTACGAGGACCGCATCCTGGTGAAGGTGCACGGCCGCGTGGGTCCCGGCGAGCGCGCCACGGACGTCAGTGACTTTCCCGAGGCGCAGCGGATTTACGCCCATCGCGACGTGGACGCCTTGAAGCGCAAAGCCGCCGAGGTCGGCCCGTGCACGGAAGAGCTGGCCGAGAAGATCCTCGACGACCCGCGGCCGTGGACTCGAATGCGGATGGTCTACGCGCTGGTCGGCCTGGCTCGAAAGTACGGCCACGAGAGGCTCGAGAAGGCCTGCCGCCTGGCGCTCGAGGCCGGGATGCACGACGTGACGAGGCTGAGAAGGCTCCTGGAACGCGGGCCGTGCCCGGACGAGCCCCGGACCCCGGCCAAGGTCGTCCCGATCGCGCGCTATCTCAGGCCTCGCGATCACTTCGCCCTGCGGCGGGAGCTGTGAGCATGGAGACGATCTCTCCCGAGCTGAAGGGGGTCCTCAAGCGCCTCAAGCTCGGCCGCATGCTCGACACCCTCCCCGAGCGCCTCGCCCTGGCCCGCCAGCAGAAGATCCCCCACCAGGACTTCCTGCTCCTGGCGCTCTCGGGCGAAGCCGACCGCCGCGAGAGCCAGGCCGGCGAGCTGAGAGCCCAGAAGGCCCACCTCGACCCCGAGATGCGGGTGGAGCGGTGGGACGAGACGGCCCAGGTCATCCTCGACCGCACACTCCTGAACGAGCTGGTGACTCTGCGCTTCCTCGAAGACCACCGTCACGTCGCCATCGTCGGCCCCGTCGGCGTCGGCAAGACCTTCTGGGCCCACGCCCTCGGGCACGTCGCCTGCCGGCGCGGCCACTCGGTCCTTGCCCTTCGGACCGACCGCATGCTCAAGACCCTCAGGCACGCCCGCCTCGACGGCTCCTACGAGGCCGAACTGCGCCGCCTGATCGCCGTGGACCTCCTGATCCTCGACGACTTCGCCCTCGACGCCATGGACGCCGTCGAGAGCCGCGATATCCACGAACTGCTCACCGAGAGGGCCCGCTCCGGCTCCATCGTCGTCACTTCCAACCGCGGGCCTGACGAGTGGCTCCCGACCTTCGCCGATCCCGTGCGCGCCCAGAGCGCCCTGGATCGCTTCACCTCCAACTCCTTCGACCTCGTCATCGAGGGCGAGTCCTACCGCGCCCGGCAGAAACCCCGGCTGCCGCGTCGCACCTGAAGGGACCGGCGCCGTGGACGCTGACGGTCCGTGGAAAACGCTTCGCGTTTCCCACCGACCTTGGACACGCTTCGCGAGTCCACGAGCGCCCACCGCGCTACCGGGGAGCTCTTTCTTTATGGAAAGGAGGACCAGACCGAGGCAAGCTCACACCCTCACGCCGGCGCGTGACCCCGGGGGGGAATCCTCGTGAAAAACCGGGGTCCCAAGGTGCTGAAAATCGACA
>DIAY01000192.1 GCA_002414905.1 Holophagales bacterium UBA5066
GGGGGGCTGAGGCGGCGCCGGGGGAGTGCCCTCCGCGAGACGATCCTGCAGATCGAGCCGAAGGCGGTCCGGAAGCGCCGCCGGACTGCGCGAGCCAAGAAGCTCTGGCCGAGCTTTCCGCATCTCCATTGGAGGCATGTCGCTTCCTGGAGCCGCGGGCCCGCGATGAGAGCCGAGAAGGCGGGCGCAGGCGGCAGAACGCCGCCTGCGCCGTGCCGAGGTCACTTCGTGAGAGCGGGGTAGATCTGGTAGGGGTTCACGCCCGGACCTGGGTCGTCGAACACCGTCGAGATGTAGGCGAGGAACGGCTGGTCGGCCGTGATCGTGAACCAGAGGTTCTCCTCTTGCGGGTCGCAATCAATCGGGATGGGAGGCGCATAGAAGGAGTTGACCTGCGTGACCGTCTCCGGCCCGAGGCCGTACGTCGAGGTAAAGACGACCGTCGGGGGATCGAAGACGCTCCGATAGCCCTTCACGACGAAGGTGGCGGGCTCCTTTCCCCCGTTGAACAGTGTGAGGTTGAGCCGCCTCACGTACTTCTGGTCCTTGACGTTCGAGCAGATCTGCGCCCCGCCGGCGTTGAACGGCATGACGTCGCCACACGCGGCGATCGTTCCGGCCGGGTGGAGACCCTCGAAAACGGGAAGGGGTATGCGGCCCTGGGAGAGTTCACCAGCGCTCGGCACCGGGAAACAACCCTCTCCGACGAGATAGCTGCGCTCGAGGGTGTTCCTGACGGCGACCCCGTCGTCGACCCGGAGCTCCGCGATGGACACACACCCGCTACCCGAATCCGGGCAGAGCCCTGCATTCATGAGACCGGCCTTCCCGGGGGAGATGTCAAACCCAGTCCCTGCGGGATGCTCCTGGTGCACGCCGCCGCTCGGGTCGTACCAGGTGATCAAGCGAACGGATTTCTGCTCGGGAGAGAAGTTGAAGACCATGAAGTGGCTCGCGAGACGGAAGGACCAGCCTTCCCTAACACCTCCAATGGGCGAGGCGGCGGGCCGGGTGATTCTCACCGTCGGGACATAGACGGTCCTCTCCGCAGCCAAGGCTGGATACGCGAGAGGCGAGAGGACGCCCAGGAGCAGGGCGAGTCGGATCTCACTCACGGGCGTTCACCACGAAAAGGGCGAAATCCTGGCGGAGCGTGGAGCCTGTCGGCTCAATTCCGTCGCCCCGGATCATGCCGACGGAGACCTTTACCGTCAGGGCAGAGATGTTGTTCTGGGAGAGCTGCGCGGGGCTGATGTCGACCCGCTCCACGTTGTTCTTCGAGTCGGGTACCCAGGGCGACGGGCGATTGAGGGAGTAACCCTGCCGGGACGTCTCGCACGGATCGAAATAGTACATGTTGCCGATGAAGAAAGACGGGGGCGTGGTGCCGTTCCCGACGACCTCGAGATTCAGGTCGTTGACGAGGTTCTGGAGGGTCGCGACCTTCGTGTCCCCCGCGCGGTCCGTCCAGACGAGCGCGATCGACACTGCCTTCGTGGGGTCGACCACGGTCAGCTGCTTCGTCCATGGCGTCGAAGAGCTCGGTGTCAGCAGAGAGCCGTCCGGGTGCGCCGGGTCGTACTGGTCCTTGTAGTAGTAGGTGCTCGCGGCCCTGAAGAGCCTGTCCAGCGCCGCGCCACCCCAACCCTGGTACTTGTCCGGGGCGGGCTTGATGTCGCTTCTTGCGCAGTTCGTGCTGGTGCGGAGGTTCGTGGCCGAGGCGATAAGGGCCGCCTTGACCAGGGCGGGCGAGGGCTTCTTCGCCGCGAGTCCGGTCAACCACTCATCGACGAGGGCCGCAGCCCCGGTGACGACGGGCGCCGAGAAGCTCGTTCCGTAGTCCCAAGCGTACTGGGAGTCTCCCGTGAGGTCGAAGCTGCACTGCGAGTTGTAGTTGCACGCGTCGTTCCGCAAGGCGCTTCGCCTCCCGTAGACGCGGGTCCCGGGTGCGACGAGGTCCGGCTTGAGGCGGAGGTTCGGGTATCCGACCCTGCTGAAGTCCTCTATCCTCCGTGCATCGAGCGCGTGATCGCATTGGTTGTACGCGCACGAGGGGCAGTAGTAGCAACTCGTGCAGCCCTCGCCCACGACAAAAGTCTCCTGGTTCAGGCCGCTCGTCGCCCCCACCGTGATGACGTTCTTCGCATTCCCAGGCGCGGTCACCATCCGCAGCGTCGGGTCGGGGCTGCCGTTCGGCGTTGGCTGAGGGAAGTTTCCCGCCGAGACGATATGGAGCGATGGTGCTGCGTCGCCGGACCGCGCGCCGGAGGCGCCGAAGTAGAACCCGACCGAACTCAGTGTGCGGGTGGCGTTGTCGAGGAGTATCGCCTTCTCGTTGTACATGGTCGCATCGGGTCCTCCGGGGTTCTCGGGCCTATCGTTCCAGCTGTGGTTGAAGAGCCGGGCGCCGGGGCTGGCGACAGTCTGGTCGGGGAGCGTGCTGCTGCTGCCCAGCTCGACTAGAGAATAGGGCAGGCCATAGGCCGGGTTTCCGAGCCACTGGCCTCCGACATACCGCGCGTAGCCGTCGCCGCAGCCCTTCTGCGAATCCGCCATGAACCTGCTCATCGCGACCTTGGCGCCGGAGGCAACTCCCTGCGTGAAGGCCCAGCCCGCGGAATCCCGCCCCGGTACGCCGGTTGTGAGCCCGGCCGCAATGGAGGTGACGAGCGTGCCGTGCCCGTGGAGGTCGTCGGATCGGCGGTAGACGTAATCGTGGTCATCGCTCGTGTCGGCGGAGAAGACCAGATTGCAGCCGGACGCCGAAGTCAGGTGGGGAGGGCAGGTCGCCGTTCCACCCGTTCGAGCGAACAGCCCGTCGCCCACTCCTGTATCGAGAAAACCGATCGTCTGATTCTCAGGGTAGACGCCGATGCCCCTGAGTGAAGCGAGGAATCCATCCCAATGATAGGTTCCCTGGACGGGATTGCTGCCGAGGGAGCTCGCGGTGGGCCAAGCCGTTACCGGCGTCCGCCAGTTTCCCGATACGATCTTGTTGGCGCGCTCGTCGGATGGGCCTGGCGTCGTCGTACGGTAGACGGCGGTCACTTCGGGGAGGCGGCTGAGAGCACGGATCTGTGACGGCGTTAGCTCGGCGGCGAAAGCGGTCTGGGAACCGGTAGTGTAGATCCTGGACGGCTCGGATCCGGTGAGCTCGCGGAGCTTGCCGGCGACAAGGGGAGCCATGACCTCGACGGCCACGACGACAGCCGAGGCAGGAGGCTCAGCCACTTCCGACGCCTCGGCCCGGAGCCCGAAGCGTCGAGCTCCGGGTGGGATGTCCGCGACGCGGTAGATGTACGTCTTCGACTTCGCGAGGTCGTCGACGGCGGACCGGAGCCCGTAGACGCCATAGCCCATTGGCGGGAGGGGCTCGAGGACCGAGAGGCCCGCGTTCCGGATGTCCTCGAGCCACCGGGGCTCCGGGTAGCCTTTGAAGACGAAGACGAACTGGCCGATCGCGCCCGGCTCGTCGGTTTCGCGCGCTCCCTCGAAGTCCGTTTCGAATCGGCCGAGCTCGGCGTCGTAGGTGCCCTTCTGGAAGTAGATCTTGCGCGCGTCCGGGAGAGGCGTGAGAACGGTGAGCGGGTTGGAGCGGATCGGACTGAGGCTGGCGGACTCAGCATCGGAAGCCGTCGAGAGCACGCAGACCCCCGCCGTGCAGAACACCTCGCCTTTGAACTCCTTGCCGAGAAGTCCCATCGGCGTCGTCCCTGTCGGAGCGGTCGGGGAGGTCCGAAGCTCCCAGACCTCTGCGTGGGCATGGGCCGCTGCGGCTAAGACGAGGGGGAGGGCGAAGCGGAGCAGGAGGCGTTTCGGGTTTCGAATCAAGAGCAACTCCCTTCTGAGAACGGATTTCGGTTTGGCCTTTCGGGGACCATCCCCGACTCTGATCGCCGGGTGCCATTTGCAGTCACTCGGGCCGTGGATTCGCCCTGGAAGAGTCGTGAGCGGTTCGGGCAGGGTGGTTCACTCACCGTCTTGTTACTAAGCTGCGCGAGGTCCACCGTTTTCCAACACCTTCGATCAGTCCCCTTCGAGATTGATGCAAACACATCACGTCTTGGCAGGCGGGAACAGCGACCGCCGAAAAGGAGAACGAGCTGAAGACGCTGAAGGCGCAGCTCGAGCCGAGGGCGAAGGCCGCCAAGGACTTCTTTCTCATCCAGAACCTCGAGCAGATCCTCCGGACTGTCGTCGACCGGGTGAAGGCGGTCGAGGTCGACGAGACCCACCTCCTGGACAACGGCGACGGTTCGTCACTCGCGACGTACGTGGCCTCCTACCCGGCGGCCGTGCGCAGCGTCCTGGCCGAGGTGAGCCGGACGACGGGGGTCGACGTCGTCGCGCTCCTCTCCCCGGCCCCCGCGGAGGTGGCGCGATGATCGGCGACCTCGGCTCCGTCGTCGGCGTCGCCATCGGCGTCGTCCTCTTCTTCGGCGCGGCGGCGCTCGTCGTCGTCAAGCGCCTCTTCCATATCTGCAGCCCGAACGAGGTCCTCGTCTTCTCCGGCGGCAGGTCCACCGTCGACGGCCGCGCCGTCGGCTACCGAATCGTCAAGGGGGGCAGCTCGCTCCGGACGCCGCTTCTGGAGCGCGTCGACCGGATGGACATCACGAACATGACCGTCGACGTCGCCGTGAGCAACGCCCATTCCAAGGGAGGCATCCCGCTCACCGTCGCCGGCGTCGCCAACGTCAAGGTCGCCGGCCACCAGCCGCTTCTCAACAACGCCCTCGAACGCCTTCTCGGCAAGGGGCGGCCGCAGATCATCCAGGTCGCCAAGGACACGCTCGAGGGAAACCTTCGCGGCGTCCTCTCCCAGGTATAGGAATTTTGATTTTCAACGGCAGGGCGGCTGAGGGTCGGGGCGGGCTCAAACGGGGAAGAGCGCCCTGGGGGGGCGGCGCCGCAGCGGCGCCGCCCCCCCAGGGCGAGGCATCGCGGAGGCCCGGCGCAGTCTCTGAGCGGTTTCCCAGGAGCATGAGGCGACTTCTTGGGCGTCGGGCTATGGCCGAGGCGGCGGCGGGCCTGCCTCGCACGTAGGGGCATCGGCCCCTGCCATCACGGGGATCAGGGGGAATCGGGAACCGGGCCAGCTGCCAGAGGCGGAGCGCGATCCTTGATAGCACGGCGAGCCGAGGCGCCAAGGTGGTCGAGGATGCGGCGGATGACGCGGCCTTCGGTTATGAAGGAGACGACCCGCATCACGGCCCGGCATCGCGGACAGACGAGCGGATCGATCTCGTACACGCGTCTTAGAAGCTGGGCCCAGCCGCGCCTGAGAGCGGCCGACGAGGGGGAAGCGCAGGCAGGCGGTGGCGGAGGATGAACGCCCGGCCCCGAGGCGAGCGGCTCTGCTTGCTGGGCCTCGTTGCGGGCCTTCAGCTTTCCGCGCACGACGTTCGAATAGGCACCGTAGTAGTGCACGAGGAGCCTTCTCGGATCGGGTACGTGGGCGAGGAGACGGGCGACGAAGTCGAGAGCGTCGAGGGGTTCGGCCTTCTCGTCGTCGTGGCCGTCGCGGGGCAAGTACGTGGCGGTCTCTGAGCCCGGTGTCCAGCGCAGACGGGCGAGGCTGACGGGGCTCTGCAGGCAATAGCGGGCGAGAGCCTCGAGGGCGCGGCCGTCACCGGCGGGGACGGTCACGGAGTTGTGGACCGAGAATCCTGAGTGATGCCAGGAGAGGAGCAGGCGGGTGCGGTCCTCGTCGAGCAGACCGGCCCGCTGAAGGAGGGCACAGTCGGGGCAGCGGATGCGAGCGAAGCCCCGCTCGAAGATGCCGCAGTCGAGGTACCGCGCGACCACCCCGTCGAGTAGGCCGCGCCAGAAGCCGTAGCGGCGCTCGAAGAGATCCTCCCAGGCCCCCTTGACGCGTTCGTAGAGGGACTCGAGCAGCGCGTACAAGGGCGTCTCGGCAGGTCTGCGCGGCCGATAAGCTGCTGCCTCCACGGGACGAGGCCATGGCGGGTCTCGTGCCGCAGGGTGGAGAACGGCGCAAGTGGCTCTGCGGCAGCGGCTTCAGCGGCTGTGGGTCGCGCATCCCGGGGCCGGAGTGACAGGAGGGCCTGACGGCGCTGAAGGGCGTCGAGTACGTATGCGCCGCGGAAGCAGGGGGATCGATGACGACCACGAAACCGGTCAGTACTGACAGGGCGGCCTGTCGAGTGCGGCCGCGGCGGAGGACATCCCGGCGGCGGGAGCCCCGCGAACTTCCTCGACGTCGGCGGCGGCGCCAACGAGGAGCAGGTCAAGAACGCCATGCGGATCATCCTTTCGGATCCGAACGTGAAGGGCGTCCTCATTAACATCTTCGGCGGCATCATGCGGTGCGACATCATCGCCACCGGCGTCGTCAAGGCGTTGAAGGAGATCGGCTGCACCATCCCCGTCGTCGTCCGCCTCGAGGGGACGAACGTCGAAGAGGGCAAGGCGATCCTGAAGAGCTCCGGCCTCGCCGTCATCCCGGCCGACGGGATGAAGGACGCCGCCGAGAAGATCATCGCCGCGATTGCGAAGGGGGAGAACTGAGATGGCCTCCTGGCTGAGCACCGACACGAAGGTCGTCGTCCAGGGCCTGACCGGGCGCGAGGGGAAGTATCACGGCCTCGCCGGACGTGACTACGGCACGCAGGTCGTTGCCGGTGTGACCCCCGGCAAGGGCGGCGCCGACGTCGAGGGGATCCCGGTCTTCAACACCGTCCACGAGGCCGTCGAGAAGACGGGCGCGAACGCCTCGCTCCTCTTCGTCCCGCCGCCGGCCGCTGCCGACGGAATCATGGAAGCTGCCGACGCGGGCATCGCCCTCGTCATCGCGATCACCGAGGGGATCCCGGTCAACGACATGATCCGGGTCAAGGCGTTCCTCGCGGGCTGCCCGGGCGTGAGGCTCGTCGGCCCGAACTGCCCCGGCGTCATCCGCCCGTCGGCGAAGGTGAAGCTCGGCATCATGCCGGCGCGGATCCACCGCCCGGGCAAGGTCGGCATCGTCTCCCGCTCGGGAACGCTCACCTACGAGGCGGTTGGCCAGACGACGGCGCTCGGCCTCGGCCAGTCGACCTGCGTCGGCATCGGCGGCGACCCGGTAAACGGCACGAACTTCATCGACTGCCTCGAGATGTTCAAGGACGACCCGGAGACCGAGGCGATCATCATGATCGGCGAGATCGGCGGGAGCGCCGAGGAAGAAGCGGCCGCTTGGATCCAGGCGAACCTCAAGAAGCCCGTCGCCTCGTTCATCGCCGGCCGGACGGCCCCTCCGGGGCGCCGGATGGGTCACGCCGGCGCGATCATCTCCGGCGGCAAGGGGACTGCGACCGAAAAAGTCGCCGCACTGCGCGCCGCGGGCGTCCTCGTCGCCGATTCCCCGGCTCTCATCGGCGAGACGCTGCTGAAGGCGATCAAGGGATAAGAGGAGCACCGACCTTGGAAAAGACATTCGCGATCATCAAGCCGGACGCCGTCGAGACGAAGAGCTCGGGGAAGATCCTCGCCCGCATGGAGGCCGAGGGGTTCCGTGTCGTGGCGATGAAGAGCCATTGCATCACGAAGGCCGAGGCCGAGGGCTTCTACGGCGAGCACGCCGGAAAGGGCTTCTTCGGCTCCCTCGTCGCCTACATGACCTCCGGGCCGGTCTTCGTCGTCGTCCTCGAGAGGGAGAACGCCGTCGCTCACTGGCGTGCCGTCATGGGAGCCACGAACCCCGCGAACGCTGACGAGGGGACAATCCGCAAGGAGTTCGGCCAGTCGATCGAGCGCAACGCGGCCCACGGCTCGGCCAACCTCGCCGACGCCGCCCGCGAGGTGACGTTCTTCTTCTCCCAGACCGAGCTGCTCTAGTCCCGGCCCGGGCTCGCCCGCCAGGCCTTCAGAAGAGCCCGCGCATCCGCGCGGGCTCTTTCGTGCTCGACGAGCCACTTCGAATCGGGGTGGCCGTCGACGACGCCCGCCGCGATGGCGATGGCCTCGTCGCGGCTGGAGGAATCGAGGTCCCACAGCGCCTCGGCGAGGAAGAGCCGGTTCACGAGGCTGGTCGGCGCGTCTGCGACCGCCTTCCGGAGGTGACGAATACCCTCCTTCTTCGAGATCCAGCCGGTGATCAGCGGGATCGAAGGCGTCTTGTGGTGCAGCCGGCCGAGCGTACGGTCTCCCGCGGCGTCGTCGAGGGCAGGATCGAGCCGGATGACCGCCTCGGCGCAGTCACGAATTCGCGCCGCAGCCCCCTGGCGGGCGGCGGCGAGCATCCCTTCCGCGAGGGAGTACATCCCCCACGCTACCCCGCCCCACTCGAAGGCCGAGGCCGCGTCCGGATCTCCGGCCAGGTGCGGAACGAGCTCGACCGGGGTCGCCCGCGAGAGGCTCTGCGACGAACCTTCCCCGGCTTTCGTCCTGAGGTGCATGAAGCAGTCGTCGGAGACGTGCGCCGCTTCGAGAAAGCAGCCTTTCGCTTCGGCCGCGCCGGACGAGGCGTATTCACCGGCGAAGTAGAGCGCCCGCATGAGTCGCCAGCGGGCCTCGATCGAAAGAGGCCGTTCGGCCAGCTCGGCGCGCAGAAGCGCGAGGACTTTCCGCACGGGAGCGACCCGGGCGCGGCCGGCGTAGCCCCCTTCCGCACGTCCGGCCCAGACGGCGTCCGCCTCCGCGACGAACGGGGAAGTGTCGACGGCGGTCGTTCTCGGGCTCATCCTTCAACGATACGCCGCAACGCAGCATGGCGCACGTTCCGAGATGCCCGTTCACGGGCTCGGGGGTCGGGCCGCCCCTCCTGAGACAATCCAGCGGTGAAAGGACCGGCCACGGCGATCGCCAGCCTCATCCTCGCGACGACCCTGGTCGCAGAGGGCCAGGAGCCCGTGAGGCTTCGCGGCGGGTTCAACCGGCCTGTCCCGACGCAGTCCCCGACTCCGAGACCCACGCTCTCTCCCACGATCGTCCGGCCGTCGGCGCCAGCGCCGGCCCCCGCGACTCCCGCGCCCACACGCGCCGTCGTCGCGTCGCCCGTCCGTCCGCAGGTGCCACCCCCGGCCACAGCGGGGCCTACGGCGATTCCCGCCGCCCGTCCCCGTCCGCCGGCCACGCCCGCAGCGCGCCCGCCCGCTCCGCGAGTGGCACCCCCGCGGGCCGCCGCCGACGTCTCCGTTGGCTACGTCCTCGTTCCGTTCGTCGTCACGGACAGGAAAGGGCGGCCCGTCGGAAACCTCCGGGAGAAGGACGTGGCTCTCTTCGCCGACGGCGTTCCCGTGGCTTACGACCTCTTCCAGGGAAGTGCGGACGCCCCCGTCTCCTATGCCGTCCTCCTCGACGGCTCCGGCTCGATGGGTCTCGCCGGGAAGATGGAAGGGGCGAGGGCCGCGCTCGAGACGCTTGCAGCGACCCGGGTCCCGGGCGACGACTTCGCCCTCTTCGTCTTCGCCGAGGGAGAGGTGAAGGAGGTCGTCGGGTTCACCGAAGACGCCGGGAAGATCGTCGAGGCCGCCCGGCGGGTGAAGCCGTGGGGGAAGACCGCTTTTCGCGACGCCCTCTCACGGATGCCCGAAAAGAGTCTCCAGGGCAAGAACGGCTCGAAGGCCATCGTGCTCCTCTCCGACGGGATCGACAACGACTCCCGGATCACCGAACCGGAGCTCGCGAGCCTGATGGAAGGGGTCGAGATCCCGGTCTTTCCCGTCGGAATCCGTTCCCC
>DIAY01000191.1:0-9098 GCA_002414905.1 Holophagales bacterium UBA5066
CATGCGGTGCGACATCATCGCCACGGGCGTCGTCAAGGCGTTGAAGGAGATCGGCTGCACCATCCCCGTCGTCGTCCGCCTCGAGGGGACGAACGTCGAGGAGGGGAAGCAGATCCTCCGGGACTCCGGCCTCGCCGTCATCCCGGCCGACGGGATGAAGGACGCCGCCGAGAAGATCATCGCCGCGGTTGCGAAGGGGGAGAACTGAGATGGCCTCCTGGCTGAACACCGACACGAAGGTCGTCGTCCAGGGCCTCACTGGGCGCGAGGGGAAGTATCACGGCCTCGCCGGACGTGACTACGGCACGCAGGTCGTTGCCGGTGTGACCCCCGGCAAGGGCGGCACCGACGTCGAGGGGATCCCGGTCTTCAACACCGTCCACGAGGCCGTCGAGAAGACGGGCGCGAATGCCTCCCTCCTCTTCGTCCCGCCGCCGGCGGCTGCCGACGGAATCATGGAAGCCGCCGACGCGGGCATCGCCCTCGTCATCGCGATCACGGAGGGGATTCCGGTCAACGACATGATCCGGGTCAAGGCCTTCCTCGCGGGCTGCCCGGGCGTGAGGCTCGTCGGCCCGAACTGCCCCGGCGTCATCCGCCCGTCGGCGAAGGTGAAGCTCGGCATCATGCCGGCGCGCATCCACCGCCCGGGCAAGGTCGGCATCGTCTCCCGCTCGGGAACGCTCACCTACGAGGCGGTTGGCCAGACGACGGCGCTCGGCCTCGGCCAGTCGACCTGCGTCGGCATCGGCGGCGACCCGGTAAACGGCACGAACTTCATCGACTGCCTCGAGATGTTCAGGGACGACCCGGAGACCGAGGCAATCATCATGATCGGCGAGATCGGCGGGAGCGCCGAGGAAGAAGCCGCCGAGTGGATCAAGGCAAACCTGAAGAAGCCCGTTGCCTCGTTCATTGCCGGACGTACGGCCCCTCCGGGCCGCCGCATGGGCCACGCCGGCGCGATCATCTCCGGCGGCAAGGGAACGGCGACCGAGAAGGTCGACGCGCTGCGCGCCGCGGGAGTCCTCGTCGCCGACTCCCCGGCCCTCATCGGCGAGACGCTGCTGAAGGCGATCAAGGGATAAGAGGAGCACCTACTTGGAAAAGACATTCGCGATCATCAAGCCGGACGCCGTCGAGACGAAGAGCTCGGGGAAGATCCTCGCCCGCATGGAGGCCGAGGGCTTCCGCGTCGTGGCGATGAAATTCCACAGGATCACGAAAGCCGAGGCCGAGGGCTTCTACGCCGAACACGCCGGCAAGGGCTTCTTCGGCTCCCTCGTCGCCTACATGACCTCCGGGCCGGTCTTCGTCGTCGTCCTCGAGCGGGAGAACGCCGTCGCCCACTGGCGTGCCGTCATGGGAGCCACGAACCCGGCGAACGCCGACGAGGGGACGATCCGCAAGGAGTTCGGCCAGTCGATCGAGCGCAACGCCTCGCACGGCTCGGCCAACCTCGCCGACGCCGCACGCGAGGTGACCTTCTTCTTCTCCCAGGCCGAGCTGCTCTAGTCCCGGCCCGGGCTCGCCCGCCAGGCCTTCAGAAGAGCCCGCGCATCCGCGCGGGCTCTTTCGTGCTCGACGAGCCATCTCGGATCGGGAAGGTCGACGGCGCCGGCGCCCACGCCAGGCAACCGACTCGGCGTACTCCCGACAGCGGCGCTCAGAAGCCTCAGGCTCCTCGTGACGAGGTTGAATTGAATGACGGATCTCCCCGGGGCCCGCTCCTTGCAACTCTCTGCAGCTTCTTGTCGAGCGTGACGAGCGGCGATCCCGTTCGCCTCGAAAGGGAGAGGTAGCTGGCGTCGTAGGTCGAGAGGCCGGTGTCGACAGCGATCCGCAGGGCGTCTATCGCGGAAATGTCGACGAGAATCACGCCGAGATCGTCCAGACGCTCGCTCGCGGCGAGGATCTGCTCGGAAAGCTCCGGATGGCGGGCGACCTTCTTCCTGGCGACGCTCGCGATCTCGTACGGGAGGAGGGACGGCGCAGTCAACTCGAACCCCTCGAGCTGCCGGGCCACCTCGTCCGCTTCGGGCTCGACGAACAGGAAAGCCGCCACGGCCGAGGCGTCGACGACCTTACCGGGCATCGCGGTCGGTCCGGATCATCCGGGTGGCCTCCGCGGGCGTCGTGAGTCCGGACGCCTTCAGCGACTTCAGCAGCTCTCCGGGAGAAGCGCGGCGAGGGGAGACCGTCTCCTCCAGGATCGCGAGAAGCTCGCCCTGGAGGGATCGGTGGTGTCGCGCGGCTCTCGTCCGCAGTTTCTCGGCGAGCCGATCAGGAACGTTCTTGATCGAGAGCGTGACGGGCATTGCTCCTCCCGAAGCTGCATTATGGCTCTCATTTGAAACCATGGCGAGCCAAGCTCGAGATGGAGCGCGGCGAGCAGGGATGGCGGACCTGAGGCTCGGCGTTCGGAGTCGGCGCCGCAGCGGCGCCGCCCCCCCAGGGCGAGGCATCACGGAGGCCCGGCGCAGTGTATGTGGGCAGTGTATGAGCGATTTCCCGTGAGCATGAGGCGAGGTTCCGGGCATCAGGCTGTGGCCGAGGTGGTGGCCCCGGGTTCGCCTCGCACGTGGGGGCATCGGCCCCTGCCGCCAGGGGGATCAGAGGGAATCGGGAACCGGGCCAGCTGCCAGAGGCGGAGCGCGATCCTGGATAGCACGGTGAGCCGAGGCGCCAAGGTGGTCGAGGATGCGGCGGATGACGCGGCCTTCGGTGATGAAGGAGACGACCCGCATCACGCCCTGGCAGCGTGGACAGACGAGCGGATCGATCTCGTACACGCGACGAATGAGCTGGGCCCATCCACGGCGAAGGACGGCCAAGGAGGGGGACACCGAGGAAGACGGAGGCGGAGGGTGAACGCCCGGCACCGGCGCGAGCGACGCAGCTTGCTGAGCCTGGCCGCGGGCCTTCAGCTTTCCGCGCACGACGTTCGAATAGGCACCGTAGTAGTGCACGAGGTGCCTTCTCGGATCGGGTACGTGGGCGAGGAGACGGGCGACGAAGTCGAGAGCGTCGAGGATTTCGTCGAGCAGACCGGCCCGCTGAAGGAGGCCTATGACCTTGTGCCGGAAGAGGTGCTCGGCGGCCGAAGAGCTGACGTACGGCACGGGCACCCACTCGCCGGAGCCGGTCCAGCCGCCACGGGTGACGAGCGCGTGAACGTGAGGATGTAGGTTGAGCTGATCCCCGAACGTCTGCGACATCGCGACCATACCGGGGCGAAAACCCTTCTCTTCGCCGGCCGCCACGGCCATCAGCTCGCAGACGGTCTGCCAGGCCGCGGTGCAGAGCGGACCGAGCAGCTCGCGATGATGCATGAAGTAGGGGCGAAGGAGCTTGGGGACGGTGAAGACCCACTGGGAGTGACCGACGTCGGCGACGACCTCGTCCTGGAGGAAAGCCGCGAACTCGGCGGCGCGCTTGGCGCCGCAGGACGGGCAGAGCCCGCGGCCTTTGCAGGAAAAGGCGAGCAGGTGCTCGGCGGCACAGGCGGGGCAGCGGATGCGAGCGAAGCCCCGCTCGAAGATGCCGCAGTCGAGGTACCGCGCGACCACCCCGTCGAGAAGGCCGCGCCAGAAGCCGTAGCGGCGCTCGAAGAGATCCTCCCAGGCCCCCATCGCGTTCGTAGAGGGACTCGAGCAGCGCGTACAAGGGCGTCTCGGCAGGTCTGCGCGGCCGATAAGCTGCTGCCTCCACGGGACGAGGCCATGGCGGGTCTCGTGCCGCAGGGCGGAGAACGGCGCTAGTGGCTCTGCGGCAGCGGCTTCAGCGGCTGTGGGTCGCGCATCCCGGGGCCGGAGTGACAGGAGGGCCTGACGGCGCTGAAGGGCGTCGAGTACGTAAGGGCCGCGGAAGCAGGGGGATCGATGACGACGACGAAACCGGTCAGTACTGATAGGGCGGCCTGTCGAGCGCGGCCGCGCCGGAGGACATCCCGGCGGCGGGAGGCTTCGAGCACGCCAAGGCGATCATCGGCATGCAGCTCGTCACGCACCAGACCGGCCCGGAAGGGCGCCAGGTCAAGAAGGTGCTCGTCGAGGCGGCGGCCAACGTCGAGACCGACTGTTCCCTCGCCGAAATCAACCCGCTCATGATCACAGGTTCAGGTGACGTCGTGGCGCTCGACGCCAAGATGACTTTCGACGACAACGCCCTCTTCCGTCACCTCGACATCAAGGAGTTCCGCGACCTCGACGAGGAAGACCCGCTCGAGGTCGAGGCGGACCTTCACGGCGACGAAGCGGCCCAGCCGGGTGTCCCTCGCCTTGTAGACGACACCCATGCCGCCCTCGCCGAGCTGCTCCACGAACTCGTAGTGCGACAGCCTGTCCATGACGGGTCCAGATCCATTCTAGTGCGCGGCGGAGAGCCGATCGACGCCGGGCCGTCCTATTCCAACCTTTCGATGAGCATCAGCTCCGTCGTGAAGAGGTCGAGCTGCGTGAAGAGGACGGCGCTGTCGTCTGGTGCGACGGCGATTCCGAAAGTACTCGGCTTCCCGAGCGTCGCGAGGAGCTCGTCCTTCCCGTCCGAGAGCCGGCGTCTCCGGAGCTGGTGCTTCCCGCCCTCCACGGTGACGTAGTAGAGAGCCGTGGCCGTCACGTCGAACGCGCCCCAGTTCAGGATGCTCGGCAGGACGAGAGCCTCCTCACCGCCGGCCGTCGGGACTTTCCAGACTGAGAAGCCCCAGTGGGCGCGGGCGTAGTAGAGGGTGGTCCCGTCGGCCGACTCGAGGGCGGCGTAGCCCCCCTTCTTCGTGACGCGCGCGGGCGCCGCGCCGACCTCGGGACGCATCTTCCAGACCTGGAAGCCGTCCTCGCGGTTCGAGCCGAAGTAGAGCCACGATCCGTCCCGGGACCAGGCTGGCGCGGAGTCGTGGGAGGGGTCCTGCGTCAGCCGCACGGGTTGCCTCCCGCGCGCCGTCGTCAGGTAGACGTCCATGTTCCCGCCGGGATTGGAGATGAAGGCGAGCCTCCCGCCCTCGGGCGACCACCGCGCTCCGGAGGTGCTCGCCTTCTCGGTGAATGTCAGCTGGACCGGCCTCGAGCCGTCGGCCTCGCAGAGCCAGACGTCCTGCTTCCCGGACCGGCTGGACGCGAAGGAGATACGCTTCCCGTCGGAGGAGAGGCGCGGCTCACAGTCCCGGCGGGTGGAGGCGATGAGCTGCGTCGGGCGCCCGGGGCCTCCCTCGGCGAGCAGGAGCCGCCAGATGTTCTCGTCCCTCGCGGAGCGGACGAAGGCGAGACCCCCGCTCGCCGAGGTCGCCGGCTGCTCCCCGCTGTCACCGCCCAGGAGCCGCCGCGCCTTCCCTCCCCGGGCGGAGACGTCGACGACCATCAGCCCGGGCACGAGCTCGCCCCAGGCGGCGCCGACCGAGAAGACGACGCTCCGGCCGTCCGCCGTGAACGCCGGGTCGCTCGCGCCGAGACCCTCCGAGGTGAGAGGAAACGGCTCGCCCTCGGGCACGAGGTCCCTCGTCACGGCGAGGAGCCAGATCTCGCTGCTCGACCAGCTCGTGCGCCGCGCAAAGGCCAGGGTCCGGCCGTCCGGCGAGGTCGCCGGTTCCGTGTCTCCCTGCCGGTAGAAGGCGGACGGGGTCGTCAGCGGCTCTATTTCGCCCGTGGCGACGGTCACGCGGACGAGGCCGAGAGGAGCCTCGAACGAGGAGCGCGCGGAAACGACGATTCTCCGGCCGTCGCCCGACCACGCCAATCCTGGCCCGAAGCGATCCCCCTCCGCGACGATTCGCTCCGCGCCGCCGAGGGCCGGAATCACGACGAGGAGCGACCGGCCGGACGCCGGGAGTCTCAGGAACGCGATCTCCCGGCCGTCCGGCGAGAACGCCGGATGGGTGTCGACGGCCGGGTCGGTCGTCAGGCGCACGGGGGCTCCCGGCCCGACGAGCTTCACGTAGAGGTCGGTGTTCGCGCCGTCCTCGCCGTCCCACGCGAACGCGACCTGGTTGCCGTCGGGAGTCAGGGCGGGAGCCTCCATCGTTCCGCCGAAGCTGGTGAGCGGGACGGGGTGCGACGGCTCGACGACGCCCCGCCCGGCCCCGCGGGCCAGCAGGAGGCCGGTGACGACGCCGCCGAGGACGACCGACGCCGCGATCCCGCCGATCGCGCGAACCCGCCCCGGGCGGGTCGTGCGGCCCCCGCTCGCTCCCGACTCCTCGCGAAGCTCTTCGAGCGAGACTTTCAGGTCGGCCATCGACTGGAACCGCCTCGCTGGGTCCTTGCGGAGGCAGCGCAGGAGGACCCGCTCGAGCTCGGGCGAGACGGTCGAGGAGGGCCGTCGGACGGGTTCCGGCTCGTCCCGGAGCACGGCGGCGATCGTGGCGGCCGGCGACTCGCGGGCGAAGGCCCTCTGCCCCGTCACCATTTCGTAGAGGACCGCGCCGAAGGAGAAGACGTCGGACCGCGCGTCGACGTCGCGCCCCTTGGCCTGTTCCGGGGACATGTAGGCGCAGGTTCCGAGGACGGCGCCGTCCCGCGTCAGGACGGCCTGTGTCTCATCTCCCTCAGCCACCGGGGCCGGGTCCACGAACCTGGCGAGGCCGAAGTCGAGGACCTTCACCAGGCCGGCGTCGGTGACCATGACGTTCGCGGGCTTGAGGTCGCGGTGGACGACGCCGGCGGCGTGGGTCGCCGCGAGGGCGTCGGCGATCGACACGGCGTAGCGGAGGGCCTCGCGTGGCGGGAGCCCGTGGCGCGGGATGAGCTGCGCGAGCGTCCTTCCCGGAACGTACTCGGTGACGATGAAATCGACCCCGTCCTCCGATCCGATCTCGTGGACCGTGAGGACGTTCGGGTGGTTGAGCGCGGAGGCGGCCTTCGCTTCCTGGACGAAGCGCTGGCGGCGTTCGGGATCTGACGACTTTCCGGGCGGGAGGACCTTCAGCGCGACGAAGCGGCCGAGACGGGCATCCCTCGCCTTGTAGACGACGCCCATGCCACCTTCGCCGAGCTGCTCGACGAGCTCGTAATGCGACAGCCTCTCCATGACGGACTGCAGGGATTCTAGGCCGTGTCCCGCTACCGGAAGCTCTCGACGTACATCAGCTCCGTCGCGTCGACGTCGAAGACCGTGTAGATGACGGCACTGTCGTCGGGCGCGGCCGCGAGACCGAAGCCGGAACGCTTGTCGAGCCTGAGGAGGAGCGTGTCGCTCCCGTCAGAGAAGCGGTGGAAGCGGAGCTCGCCGCCGGGGACGTCGGAGGTGAGGTAGTAGATGCCCCGGGCCGTCACGTCGAAGAACCACGAATGAGCGAGCCGGGGGATCAGAAGGGTCTCCTCGCCTCCGCCCGTCGGCATCTTCCAGACGGACCAGGTTCCGCTGTCCATCTGCCTGGCGAAGTAGAGGGTCCGTCCGTCGGCCGACTCGCGCGTCACGTAGCCCCCGTCGCGGGTCACGCGAACCGGTGCGGCGTCGGGCTCGGGTTTCATCTTCCAGATCTGGAAGCCGTCCTGGCGGTTCGAGCCGAAGTAGACCCACGCGCCGTCGCGCGACCAGCTCGGCGACGTGTCGTGCGAAGAGCTCCGCGTGAGCCGCAGGGGCTCCCGGCCGTTCGGCGTCGTCAGGAAAATGTCCCTGTTCCCTTCGGGATTCGAGATGAAGACGAGCCGATTGCCGTCGGGAGACCACCGGCTTCCCGTGGTGTTCGTCGCGACGATCGACGTCAGCTGGACGGGGTCGGAGCCGTCGGCGTTCGCGAGCCAGAGCTGCATCGACCCTGCGCGGTCTGAGGTAAATGAGAGCCTGCGGCCGTCCGGCGAGAGGGCGGGCGCCCCGTCCATCCGCGTCGAGGAAAGGAGCGGCTCGGGACGTCCCGGTCGACCCTCCTTCAGCGGCAGGCGCCACAGGTTCAGGTCGTTGATCGGGCGGGCGAAGACGAGACTCCCGTCGCGGGAGAGGGACGGAAACTCCCCGCCCTCCCCTCCGAGAACGCGCCGGGCCTTCTGCCCCACAGAAGGGGAAGCGGAAATCTCCATCAGGCTCGGGCTCGAGGTCCACCCGAAGCCGTCCTGCGTGAAGACGATTCGCTTCCCGTCCGGCGTCCAGGCGGGCTGCGACGAGGCGGACATGGCCGACGTCAGCGGGACCGGCTCGCCCTCCGGCTCGAGCTCCTCCGTGACGGGGAGCACGTGGAGCGAGCTCGAGACGAGGGACCGGCCGCGGGCGAATGCGAGGGTCCGGCCATCCGGCGAGAGGGCCGGCGAGAAGTCCCCCAGCATGAGGGGCTCCGAGGGCGGCCGGACCAGCGGCTTCACTTCTCCCGTGGCGATCGACACCCTGCAGAGGGCCGACACCCGGTCCCCCGTGCCCCGGTGCGCCACGACGAGCGTCCGCCCGTCCGCCGACCACGCGATTCCCCGGTCGAACCCGGGGGCCTCGGCGACGATCCTCTCGGGCCCACCGAGCGCGGGGATCACTGCGAGGATCCACCCTCCCGACGGCAGCTGCCTGAGGAACGCGATCTGCCGGCCGTCGGGCGACCAGGCGGGGGAGGACTCCGTGCCCTGGTCGGTCGTCAGGCGGACCGGGGCCCCGGGGCCGACGAGCTTGACGTAGAGGTCGAAGGATGCCTGCGTCTCCCCGTTCCAGGCGAAGGCGACCTGGTTGCCGTCGGGCGAGAGAGCGGGCCAGAGGATCCGCCCGCCGAAGCTCGTCAGAGGGACCGGACGGGTCGGCTCGACGGCCTCGGGCGCAGGGCGACGGGCGAGCCAGCCCCCAGCGACGGCGGCGAAGAGGACGACCGCGGCGGCGATGCCGAGTACGGCACGCCGTCGCGGCCGCGCCGGGCGAGCCCGCCCCGGCACACTCGTCTCCGACTCTTCCTTCAGCTCCTCGAGCGCGACCTTCAGGTCGGCCATCGACTGGAATCGCTTCGCCGGGTCCTTGCGCAGGCAGCGGTGGATCACACGCTCCAGCTCGGGCGGGAGGCCGGGGGAGACCGTTCCGGCGGGCTCGGGCTCGTCGCGCAGGACGGCGGCGATCGTGGCGGAGGCGGAGTCGCGCGCGAAGGCCCTGCGACCCGTCGCCATCTCGTAGAGGACGGCCCCGAGAGAGAAGATGTCCGAGCG
>DIAY01000191.1:9184-22954 GCA_002414905.1 Holophagales bacterium UBA5066
GCGTCGACCTCGCGCCCCTCGGCTTGCTCGGGCGACATGTAGGCACAGGTGCCGAAGACGGTCCCCTCCCGTGTCAGGACCGCCTCCGTCTCGTCTCCTTCTGCCATCGGCTCGGGGTCGACGAACCGCGCGAGCCCGAAGTCGAGGATCTTCACGAGGCCCGCGTCGGTCATCATCACGTTCGCGGGCTTCAGGTCGCGGTGGATCACTCCCGCGGCGTGCGTCGCGGCGAGAGCGTCGGCGATCGGGACGGCCCACCGGAACACCTCGCGCGCCGGCAGACCCCGGGGCGGGATGAGCTTCGCGAGGGTCTTCCCCGGGACGTACTCGGTGACGATGAAGTCGACGCCGCCCTCGGCCCCGATCTCGTGAACTGTGAGGACGTTCGGGTGGGCGAGGGCCGAGGCGGCCCGCGCCTCCCGGGCGAAGCGCTGGCGCCGGTCCGGATCGGAGGCTTTCCCGGCGGCGAGGACCTTCACGGCGACGAAACGCCCGAGACGGGTATCCCGCGCCTTGTAGACGACGCCCATGCCTCCCTCGCCGACCTGCTCGACGAGCTCGTAGTGCGACAGTCTGTTCATCTCGGGTCCGCTTCCATTCTAGGGCGCCGGCGCACGGCGTACGATTCCCCGGAATGGACCCGGGCATGACCGACCCCTGGGCGGGCTCAGAAGCACCGCTCGAGCACGCGCTCTGTGATCGAGACGGAGGAGGGGTGGTCGTCCCTCAGGCCGAGCGTGTGGAGCACCTCGTGGAGGAGGATGGCGGTCAGGAGCCGAGGCTGGTTCTGGATCCGCAGCAGGTCCTCGCGGCAGAGATAGACGACTGTGCTCGCCGGGACCGTGAACGCGAAGACCCGCCTTCCGGCGAACGGGCGGAGGCGCGACGCGCCCCGGAACCAGAGCGATTCCACGTGTTCCGAGGCGGTCCGCCCCGTCGCCGCGAGGTTCTCGGCGAGCGTGAGGCCGCTCTGCCCGTCCACGAAGTCCGAGAGGACGAGGGCGCAGGACGGCGTGTCGAGGCGCCGTGCGGCGTCTGCGACGGCCTCGACGATGCGGGGGCCGAAGGAGGGATCGACCCTCACGGCGGGGCCGGGCTCGACGGCAGCGGCTTCGCGCGAGGACAGGGCCGCGAGGAGGGCGGCGGCGAGCATCGTGTGGAGAGCGGACGGGCAGCGGTGAAGCATGGGAGCCTCCTCTCGTACCGTTCGGAGATCGGGATCTGTCTGACCCTCAATCTCGGCCCGGTGCGCTCCCATGTCCCAGCGGACTTCTGACGTTCCGATGAAGAACGGGACGACGCTCCGTTTCGGCGACGTCACGTTCGACCCCGGCCGGCGGCTCGTCCTGCGCGGCCCGCGGCCCGTCTCGCTCACGCCGCGGGCCTACCGCCTCCTGGAGATCCTCCTGTCCGGCAGGCCGAACGCGCTCTCGAAGGCGGAGATCCTGGAAGCGGTCTGGCCCGGCACGTACGTGACCGAAGGAAGCCTCAGCGCCCTCGTGAAGGACCTTCGGAAGGCGCTCGGGGAGGACGCGCGCTCACCCTCGTACATCCGTACGGTCTTTGGCTTCGGCTACGCCTTCGAGGGGACCGTGCACGAGGTGGCGCCGGCGGAGCCCTCGGTGGCGAGGCACGCCCTCATCCGGGGCGGGAACGAGATCCGTCTCGTCGACGGGCCGAACCTGATCGGCCGGGAGCCTCCCGCCGGGATCGTGATTTCCCACCCGTCGGTCTCGCGCGAGCACGCGCGGATCGACGTCGTGGGAGAGAGCGCCGAGGTCGAGGACCTCGGCAGCAAGAACGGGACGTGGCGCGGAGAGACGCGGCTCGCCGGGAAGGCATCGCTCGCGGATGGCGACGAGCTGCGTATCGGCGCGGTCCGCCTCACCTACCGCGGCCCGGCGGCCGGGACTCCGGAAGAGACCGAGACGTACGTCTGAGGGGCGGCCGTCAGTCCTCGTCGTGGGAGATGTCGACCGGCTGGCCGACCGCCCATTCGATCGCGGCGGGAACCGACGCCGGCTCGAGGCCCTTCCAGTAGACGGTCCACTCCCGCAGCCGCATCAGCCCGTCACAGAGCTTGGCGTACCACTCGCTGATCGGGTTCTGCCTCCGCGCCCGCCAGAACACGACAGGCGTCTCGGCGACGAGCGCTTCCCAGAGGTCGCGCGCGATTCCCTCTCCCTGGGCCTCCGCCGAGACCGCGAACTTCGTGAGGTAGGCGCCGAGCGGCGCCTCCGAGAGGATTGCGCACCCCCGGTAGCCCTCCTCGAGATAGACGCGGTCGGGCGTCCGCGCGAAGAAGGCGTCGGACGGAGCGCGTCCGAAGCTCGACGCGAGGAGCCCGCGAACGCGCGGCACGTGGACGCCGTCAGGGATAGGAATTTTGATTTTCAACGGCAGGGCGGCTGAGGGTCGGGGCGGGCTCAAACGGGCAAGAGCGCCCTGGGGGGGCGGCGCCGCTGCGGCGCCGCCCCCCCAGGGCGAGGCATCGCGGAGGCCCGGCGCAGTGTATGTGGACGCCCTCTTCCGTCACCTCGACATCAAGGAGTTTCGCGACCTCGACGAAGAGGACCCGCTCGAGGTCGAGGCATCGAAATTCAACCTGAACTACATCAAGCTCGACGGCAACGTCGGCTGCATGGTGAATGGGGCCGGCCTCGCGATGTCGACGATGGACATCATCCAGTACGCCGGCGGGAGCCCCGCGAACTTCCTCGACGTCGGCGGCGGCGCCAACGAGGAGCAGGTCAAGAACGCCATGCGGATCATCCTTTCGGATCCGAACGTGAAGGGTGTCCTCATCAACATCTTCGGCGGAATCATGTGGTGCGACATCATCGCCACCGGCGTCGTCAAGGCGTTGAAGGAGATCGGCTGCACCATCCCCGTCGTCGTCCGCCTCGAGGGGACGAACGTCGAAGAGGGCAAGGCGATCCTGAAGAGCTCCGGCCTCGCCGTCATCCCGGCCGACGGGATGAAGGACGCCGCCGAGAAGATCATCGCCGCGGTTGCGAAGGGGGAGAACTGAGATGGCCTCCTGGCTGAACACCGACACGAAGGTCGTCGTCCAGGGCCTCACTGGGCGCGAGGGGAAGTCCCACGCCCTCGCCGGACGTGACTACGGGACGCAGGTCGTCGCGGGCGTCACCCCGGGCAAGGGCGGCACCGACGTCGAGGGGATCAAGACGCCCGTCTCGTCGGCGGGGATCTCCTCGGTGATGACGGCGCCCGGCCGGGCCTTCAGCACCTCGGCCGTCCGGAGCCACTCGGCCGGCACCTCGCCGACGTCGCGGCCGAGCCTCCGCGCGATCTCTGTCCCGCGGATCTTCCCGGTAAAGATCGCGGCGCTCGCCTCGGCGATCTCCTCCGCGTCTCCTGCCGCGACGACGGGGAGGCCGAACTCCTTCGCCTTCTTCAGGAACTCGTCGACCGGGTCGAGGCCGACGGCGACGAGGAGCGTGTCGCACTTGAACGTCTTCTCGGTCCCGGGGATCACCTTCCACGCCGGGTCGAGCTGCGCGATCGTGACGCTCTCGACCTCTTCCGTCCCGTTCGCGGAGACGACGGTGTGCCGTGTGTAGATCGGGACGCCCATCCTCACGAGCTTGTCCTTGTGGACCTTGTAGCCGCCGCACTCGTCGAGCGCCTCGCAGAGGCCGACGACCTGGATCCCCGCCTGGAGCGCGTGGTACGAGCCGATGAGGCCGACGTTCCCGCCGCCGACGACGAAGAGCCGCTCGGAGGGGCGCACGAGGTCGCGGTTGACGAGCGTCTGGAACGCGCCGGCGCCGTAGACGCCGGGGAGCGTGTTCCCCTTGAAGACGAGCGACTTCTCGCGCGCCCCGGTCGCGACGAGGAGGACCTGCGGGCGGACGAGGACGTAGTGCCCGTCGCGGAGGACGCCGACCTTCCGGTCGGAGAAGACCGCGACCGCCGTCGTCTCGGTCCAGACCCTCACGTTCGGGTGGGAGCGGACCTCGGCCTCGAGCATCTTCCCGATGTCGAGGCCGCGCGTCCCGGCGTGGCACGCCTCGATGGAGCCGAAGAACTTGTGGGTCTGGAGGACGAGCTTGCCGCCGAGGGCGGCCTTGTCGTCGACGAGGACGACGTTGACGCCCGCTTTGCCGAGCTCGATCGCGGCCGCGAGCCCCGCCGGCCCGCCGCCGAGGACCAGGCACTCCGTCTCGACCGTCTCGACGTCGTGGAAGCGGAGGTCGCCCGCGGCGTCGACCAGCTTCGCCTTCCCGTCGAGCGGCTCGACCGTCATCCCCTCGGTGACGCGCACCATGCACGACTTCACGGAGAGGCCGTTCGCGACGACCGAGCACTGGGCGCACTGGCCGTTCGCGCAGAAGATCCCCTGCGGCGCGCCGTCCTTGTGGTGGTGGCCGAAGATCCTCACTCCGTTCGCGAAGAGGGCCGACGTGATCGTATCCCCCTTCCGGGCGCGGTAGGCTGTCCCTTTCCACGTGAACGGCACCACCGCCTCGGACGGCGCCGGCAGGATCGGGTGTTCCTGGATTCGATAGTCGGACATGCGGCTTCTCGTCCCGGCCCGCCGGATCGGCGGCTTCGCCTCGTCGTCGGGCGCGGGGTGGGGCGCGCTCCGGAACCGGGGCGGCCCAATCCACGAGGATAAGGAGGACGGGGCGCGGCGTCCAGCGCAGGGCCTCGCGCGAGGCGACGTCCCGTGCCGCTCAAATGAGAAGGAGTCCGCAAGAGCGGAATCCCTCGGGCGCAAGAGGGCTTCCGCCCGCGTCGCGCGCCCGTTCAGGCCGCGAGCGTCTCCTTCCGGTCTCGCCACGCTACGCCGGCGACGACGAGGAAGACGAGCTCGGCGAGGCCGACGAGGAGCATCCACTTCAGGACCGGCGAGTCGCCCATGCCGTAGGAGTGCATGCCGGCGCCCAGGACGAAGTTCACGCCGAGGTACGTCATCAGGATCGTCTGGAACGCGGCGATGCTGACGACCGCGACGGCGAACGTCCCGATCACCTCGTCGACCTTCAGGTGGAGGATCGCCATGTAGGCGAGGAACGCGACGAGTGACCAGACCTCCTTCGGGTCCCACCCCCAGTAGCGGCCCCACGACGACGCCGCCCAGACGGAGCCGGTCAGGATCCCGGTGAGGAGGAAGATCGACCCGACGAACATGTACCAGTAGAGGACATCGTAGAGCTTCGCGACGAGCGCCCCGCGCCCCGTCCCGAACGCAGCGAAGCCGACGAGCATGTGCGAGACGACCAGGCCGAGAGCGAGGACCGCGTAGCCGACCATGATGATCGGGACGTGGATCGCGAGCCACGGCGTCCCCGAGAGGACAGGCACGATCGGGTGGATGAAGCGGTCCATCGGGAGGAGATCGGTCAGCGTCATCGTCAGCGCCGACATCGCCGCCGCGTTCAGGACGACGACACGGTTCTTCAGCAGCGCGTAGGCGACGACGGCGAAGAGCCCGACGCCCCACGCGAGGAAGAGGAGCGACTCGTACATGTTCGCGGCGGGGACGCGCTCCCCCGCGGCCCAACGCATCCCGATGCCCCACGTCATCGCCGCGAAGCCGAGGAGGAGGAGGCCGAACGCGATCCCGTCGATCAGGCGGCCCGGCCTCGCCCACGCGGCGAGCGAGGCGGCGAGCGAGGCGAGGAGGACGACCCAGGCGATGCGCGACGGGTTGACGCGGTTGTAGAGGATCTCCCGGTCGATCTTCTCGACTGACGGCCACCCGGTGTGGCGCGGTCCGCTCGCGAGCGACGCGAGCGACTCGCGCGTGAGGGGTGCCGGGGCGCGCCACGGGCCGTTCGCGACGCCGGAGGGAATCGGCCTGACGACCTCGTGCTGGAGGACGGCGAAGAGCGCGTTGGGCCTCTCCTCGAGCTTCTCGGCGTCCTTCAGGACGCCGCGGCGCGGCATCTCCCTCTCGGCCGCGTCCCTCGCGGCGCGGATGAGCTGCATCACCTTCGCGTTGCCGACGAGCTGCTCGAACGAGGCGTGGGTCGTCCCCGGCGGCAGCCCCGCCGCGGTCGCCAGCTCCTTCGACCCGACCTTCACGATCGGCGCCGCGGCGGTGGCTGCCGGGTCGAAGAGCCAGCTCGAGAACGTCGCGACCGGCTCCTCGCCCTTCCATGCGTGCGCGCCCGTCACGCTCCAGACCGTCTCGCGCGCGAGCGTGTCGAGCGGCATCACGCGTCCGTCGTGCTGGACGGGGAGCCGCCCGAGGGCGTCGTCCGGAGTCGCCGCGCCGGCCCGCCCCGGCGCCGCGAGCGGGAGGAGCGCAAGGGCGACGAGGAGCACGCGCGCCATCGTCGGAAGCGACGTTCCCCCCGCTGCGACCTTCGCCTCGAACGCTTCGCGCTCGCGCGCCTGCGAGACGCGGGTCAGGAGGACGAGGATCATCCCGAGGACGAGAGTCGTGTAGCCCGCGAAGACGACGACCTGCCCGGGGTCCTTCTAGACCGCGAGGACCGTCGCCTCCCGCCCCCCCTGCTGCTCGTAGCTCGACTGGAAGAGCGAGAAGCCGCGGTAGCTGAACGGATGGTTCATCCAGACCTTCGCGGGAAAGGTCTTCCCCGTGTCGGCGTCGGTCACCTCGATCCGGCTCAGGTAGCCGGACGGGCGCATCGTCCCCGGGTACGTCTCGAGGACGAAGTCGTCGAGCTTGACCGTGAAGGGAAGGTCGCGGCGCGCGACGACGTTCCCGTGCGCGTCGGCCTCGACGATCGTGGACCCGCTCTCCCCCTCGTACAGGTGGAGCTGCCCCTCGACCTTCCCGAAGTACGTCAGCGCCGCGCCGGCGAGGATCAGGAGGAGCGAGGCGTGCGTCACGACGAAGCCGACCCGCTTCTTCCCCCAGGGGAAGAGGTTCGCGACGGAGCAGGCGACGTTCGCCGCGAAGAGCCCCTCGAGCGCCAGGAACCACCACGAGTAGTAGACGAGCCGCCCCGCCGTCGCCGCGTCCGTGCGCGACTCGAGGATCGTCCCGGCCGATAGGCCGATCAGCAGGACGACGAGGAGGATGACGGCGAGCTTCAGCGATGCGAGGGTGTCGACGAGCTTCTTCAACGGTCCGTCCTTCCGGGCGATCGGGCGGGAGGCCCGAAGAAACCCGGAATGGTCCAACTTCGGGTGGAGAGTGTCGAGGAGGGGGCCCGGCCCCCTCACCTCAGGCGAATCGCCCTCGTCGTCGTGCGGCTCGATTCGACTTCTGCCGAGAGACTCGCCGTCGTCACACCCTTCCCCGACACCTCGACCCGGTAGCGGCCCGGTGCCAGCGCGGGAAGCGCGTAGCGCCCCCGGTCGTTCGGAGCGGCGCTCCGGCCGAGGACTTCTTCCTCGGCCGCGCGGTCGCGCCCCCGCGAGTCGAGCACGCGCACGTGAAGCGTCGTCGGGTCGACTTCCGGCGGCGCCTCGATCCGCAGGACGAGCTTCCCCGCCTCCTCCATCCGCACCGACGTCCGCGCCTCGCCGCGCTCCGGCACGACGACCTCCGCTTCGCCCGCGCCCCCCTCCCGGCCGCGCGCGATGACACGATAGCGCCCCTCGGCCAGGTTCAGCCGGCGCCAGGCCCCTTCGGCGTCGCATCGGCCCGCGACGACGGTCCGATCCGAGAGGTTCACGAGATGAAGCGACGCGGACGGCGACGGTCGGCGATCGCCGTCCACCGCCTCCACCACGAGCGATGCGCTCCCTTCTCCAAGGACGAGATCGACGGCCTTCTCTCCGCTGAGGTCCTTCGGGGAGAGGAGCCGGAACCCCTTTCGCTTCCCGTTGTCGGTCCCCCGGAGGTATCGGGCCTTGCCACTGCCTTCGAGGTAGAAGAGGGACCGACCCTCTCCGTCCACCGAGGACGAGGCGAGCCGGAAGCCTCCGTCGCCGAAGACGCCGAGCTGACCGGGCGCGACCGGGATTCCCGCGTCGTCGACGAGCCGCGCATTCAGCTCGACGGCGCCGAGGGCGATGTCGACGCGAAGGCGCCCGGAGGACGGCACCTCGATCGGCCGGCTCTCGGCTCCCCAACCGCTCCCCTCGATCCTGAGCGAAGCGCTCCCCTCGCCCGCCTCCGGGAAGACGAATAGCCCGGCGGCATCCGTGGTCGTGGGCGGAGCGAGCGGCGGCTCGCCGACGACCCTTCGCTCCAGCGGAATGCCGTCGCGCGTCTTCGGCGCCTCCGTCACGGTGCCGAGCCCGGGGCCGCCGTACCAGAGCGTGACCCTCACGCCGGGGAACGGCTCGCCGTCGACGGTGACGCGCCCCTCGACGCGCGCGCCGCTCAGCCGGAACGTCAGGCTCCGCTCGTCCTCGATCCTGACGAGCTTCCGGACGTACCGCGTGCCTGCCGTCGCGCGGAGGGCGTGCCTTCCCGGCGCGATCCGGGGAATGACGAAATGGCCCTCTCCGTCGCTCGTGAAGGTCCGTTCTTTCAGATAACCGTCGAATCCGCCCGGCCTCACGACGACGGAGATGCCGGGCGCTGGCGTCCCGTCGGGATACTCGACGAGGACGTCGAGCGGCTCTCCGCGCGCGACGCCGACACGGCCGAGGTCGGTTCCTTCGGGAAGCGCCTCGACGTCGAAGCGGGCGACCGCGCGGCCGGGCGCCTCGACCCAGAGGCGGACGTCTCCTTCCGGAAGGCCGCCAAAGCGAAATGCTCCGTCCGGCCCGGTCGTCGTCGACGGGAGCCGCGCCTCGCTGTGAACGTCGAGCAGGTCGCCGTCCCGGACGGGCTGAGCCGTCACCGTCGCGCCTGCGAGCGGCTCGCCAGATTCCGAGTCGACGAGAGAGCCCCGGACCGACGGTCCCTCGTGGAGATCGACGACGCCGAAGTCCCGGCTGTCGCCATCGGAAAGCGCGACGAACCCGAGAGCCGCGTCTTCGTACCCGGGAACTCGAAGCGAGAGCTGCCCCGAGAACGCCTCGTCCTCGAGGACGAACGTGCCATCCGCCCGGGCTCTCATCGGCGCCAGCGAGTCCCAGCCCGGCTCCAGCGTGGCGACCAGGATGGCCTCCTGGGGCGCGCCGCCATCCGGGAGGCGCGGCTTCACCTTCACGACGCAGGCCCGGCGAACGACGATCTTCGTCGGCGCGCCGGCCCGGATCCAGCTCTCCTGGTCCACGACGCCTCGGGCCGAGACGGTGACGTAGACGGACTGCCCATCCATGAGGGTCGCCGAGAACCTCCCCTCGGTGTCCGTCGTCGCGAGGAGGTCCCCGGTTCGTGGACAGGTCACCGGCGCTTTCGGCACGGGGCGTCCCGTTTCGTCGACGACCGTTCCCTCCGCGGCCGCCGGTGACCCGAGCTTCCAGTCGCCGAGGTTCTTCGTCGCGCCGAGCGGCTCCGTGAAGACCTTCGAGTCGAACGTCTTCCACGGCGTCCGGACGACGACCCGCGTCCTCTCGATCGTCGGCGACAACGTCGCGCACACCGCGATGCCGTCCGACCCCGAGCGAGCGTCCCGCGTCACGGCGAGCGACTCCGTCGGCGTGAACTGCTCGACGGACATCTCGACCCCGTTCACCGGCTTCCCTCGAGCGTCGACGAAACGAGTCCTCACCTGCAACGGATCGGGCGCCGTGAGGTCGAGCCAGGAGCCGGCCCCACGTCGCTCGGCCACGCACGGAGCGGCCGAATCGCCGTCGTAGACGATCCGGACCGCCTCCGGGACGTCTTCGAAACGGAAGACACCGCGCGCGTCCGTCCGTGCCCGGCCGATGACGGGGCTCGCCTCCCTCGGAATCGGGACGGACGCCTGGACGAGCCGGCCCGCCAACCCGCGCCCGCGCGGGTCCCGAAGCGTCCCCTCGAGAATCGTCGCCTTCTCGAGGGCGATCGGTCCGCCCCGCTCCCTCGTCGCGGTCGCATACCCCCGTGCCCGAACGAGGACGAGATCGGAAGCCGCCGAGAAGGGGACACGGGCCTCGCCGTTCCGGCTCGTCGTCGCGGACGCGCCGGGCCAGAAGCCCGCAAGCTCCTGCGTAACGGCCCTCGACACGGCGACGACCTCGGCCCCTTCGATCGGCTTGCCCCCCTCGGCGGCGACGACCCGGACCTTCCAGATGCCGGCCACTCGCACCGCAGGCGTCTTCCGGTCAACGTCCCACAGCAGGGGCGGCCACGCGGGAGATCCCGGGAGAAGCGCGCTCTCGGCGTCCGTCGCGGCGTCCACGAGCCGCCCGGCGGCGTCGGTCTTCGCCTCACCCGTCGTCTCCGGGCCGCCGTCGCGTTCCTTCAGGAGGATCACTCTCGCGTCCGCGACCGGGCGGCCGTCGGCGAACCGAAGCATGACCGGTCCCGCCGGCGGGGCGGCCGCGATCGGCAGCGTCCCGAAAAGTCCGGAAACGATCGCGCAGGCCACGCCGATATCGCCAACGCTCCGCATATCGATGTCTCCTAACGGGGGATCAGGAACTCGTGAAGCATCCGTTGCCCGCGCGCCTCCGGACCAGAATAGGGCGCCTCGAGGACCAACAGCCGGTCGCCCTCCTTGCCATGCGACACCGCCGCTGCGAAGAAGTCACGGCCATCGCGTGACTCCAATCCCAGGGCTATCGATCGCCGAACCTGCCCCGCGGGGCCAAGTGTCACCCAGCGAAGCGCCGCCTTGCCTGCACCTAGCGTTGCCAACAGCACCGAGGGCGACCTTCCCGTCCAGCCGACAGCGAACGGAACCGTCTTGCCTCTAAAGACCACTTCGTAGTCCTCGGGACTCCGGGGTGGGCGACCATCAAACCCTACGTCCACCCTTCGATCAGGGGGAATTGGCAACGGTATCGAGCCCTGCTCTTCTCCCGTCAGACCCACCAAGATGAGCCGCGGAATGGCCCAGAACGCGACCACGGTTGCCCCTCCTGGGCCTGATGCGCAGTCTCCGTACTCCATGAGACTTCGCAGCGTGTCCTTCTCCTCTGCCGGGAGGCGTAGGCCGCCCATGAACGAGAGACTGCCTCGCTCCCTCGCCTGAATCTCGGTCAATGAGGTCGACGCAGGATCCCCGACCCGTCGAAGACGGCCGGCCACGATCCAAGCTGATCCGTTCCATTCGAGACAGCCGAAGGGCGGTCCGCCGAAATCCTTGATCCGAACCGGCGTACCAGTAGATCGACCGTCCAGTGCGAAAGTCGCGAGCCACTTGAGCTCCTGATCGAACACGAGTAGCCCGCCCGGCCCCACCCCGACCCTTGCAGGAGCGAGAAGACCTGTTCCGGCGGCAGCGAGCGTCCTCGGCTCGCCCGATGGAGACGGCACGAGCAGAAGCCCGGACCGGCCTGCAACGACCCACCCACCGAGATCGACGCTCCACGTCACGTCTGCCCAACCCTGGCCGGGTTCTCCGACCCACGATCGGACGGGGGAGATCGGGCTGGCCGCTCGTGCCGCCAGCCCGATCAGGGAGAAGCCAATGAGGCTCCACCGAAGGGCGCGGGCCCTCGGGCGAAGTCTCAGGTCTCGGTCAGCACGCACACTCGCCGTCGTTGAGCCCTCCCTCGACGCACTGCCACCCGTGCATCGGACCCCAGACCCAGCTGCCCCGACACCTCGGCATCATCGCTGCTGCCTCGAACGAGACTGTCACTGCAATCAGGACGGCCAACCGGACCAAACGCCTCTTCATTCAAGACCCCTTTCTCGACTGCCCGAGTTGCTGCTTTCCTTGTAGGCGGTCGACTTGCGACAAAGCTAGCCCCTCGATCAATGGCGAGCAACAGGCCTAGCGAAGAAAAACCGTACATTGACGGACACGTCGACGCAATTCGACGACGGAGACGCCCGATTCTCGGCGATTGAACCGTCTCAGAGCGTCGACGTTTCGATATCCGAGCCACTTCGCGAGGAGGGCCAACGGAACCTGCGCGATCAGGGTCGATCGGGTGACGCGCAAGCGAAGCCCGGAAACGAACTCTCGTACGACCAAGCCCGCGACCCTAAGTCGTCGCCGGATCGTGCGGATGGAGCAGCCGTGCCGTATGGCGAGAGCATTGAGTCCTCCTCGGAGGAGGACGAGGCCGTCGTCTTCATTCAAGGCTCCCGCGACGGCCACCTCCTCGCGAAGGGTTGACAGAAACAACTCGTATCCGGGGTGGCGGAACCTGCGGTCCGCGACCAGCATACGGTCATCCGCGACCGACGGGCGATGCGCTACCGTGCGAGCCAGGTCGCATCCGAGCCTCGCTTCGGCCGTGCATTTCCTTGATCCTGTGTTCATTACAGTCGCCCCCTCTCGCTGGTTCGCGACGGCCACGACCCGATCTCGTTCCGCGGCTACGCCCTCTCAGACCTAAGCTGCGCGAGAGGCCGAGAACTACAACAGGGCAGCCTGACTTTCCGGGTCTCTGGATCGGGTCGCAGAGTGGCAGGCCCTCGCATCGCTCCTTCCGCGGCCGAGCACTGCGCGTACTCGGAGCCCGCCCGCAACGCTGGCCGACGACCTGGGCGCCGCAAACGGCCGATGCGAGCTGCGCCCCTCCTCGGGGAGAGACTCCTCGCGAGGCGGCTCGACCCGCTCGGCGAGCGGGGCTCCGGGATCGCTCAGCCTCTTCCCGTACCGGGACGAACTCCGTAGACGAGACGAACCTCGCGAGCGGTGTCCCTGATGCGGCAGGCCTCCGGCCCGACTTGGTGACCCTCCGAGTGGCGAAGTGGTTCGACCTCCTGATGCTGAATCAACGCCCTACGCGCCTCGTCTGAGATCGACGAACTGGTCGCCATCCTGACCGGGGTTCGCGCGACGGCGGTGCTAGCCCAGCGGATACGGGCTTTCCCAGAACGTTGGCTGGTTCAGCGCGGATCCGGCACGGCGACGACCGCGAACGGGTCTCCCGAAGCGTTGTCGATGACCGACGCGAACGCGAGGACGGGCCGGTCGCTCGTCAGCTCGATCCAGAGGTTCGAGTCGCGCCTCCCGGCGACACCGGGGAAGACCGCCGGGTCGTCGAGCGCCACCTGCCGGAAACCGTTCGGCGCGAGGGGGCCGATCGTCGCGGACGAGAGGAGCGTGCCGTCGCCCTTCCTCACCGACACGGTGGCCGTCGCGCTCGCCGTGCCGGGGTTCATCACGACGAGGTTCGTCCGGTACCCCGTCACGGAGTCGGAGCTCACGGCGACCTGGGGAATCGCCCCGGCCGTCAGGGCCTCCTTCACGTCCAGCCCGGGGAGCCACTGCCCGGAGACCGCCCCGGCGCCGCACGCGTTTACGTTATTCACGCTCGAGGAGACGAAGGGATAGGAATTTTGATTTTCAACGGCAGGGCGGCTGAGGGTCGGGGCGGGGTCAAACGGGGAAGAGCGCCCTGGGGGGGCGGCGCCGCTGCGGCGCCGCCCCCCCAAGGGCGAGGCATCGCGGAGGCCCGGCGCAGTCTCTGAGCGGTTTCCCAGGAGCATGAGGCGACTTCTTGGGCGTCGGGCTATGGCCGAGGCGGCCGCGGGCCTGCCTCGCACGTAGGGGCATCGGCCCCTGCCGTCACGGGGATCAGGGGGAGTCGGGAACCGGGCCAGCTGCCAGAGGCGGAGCGCGATCCTGGATAGCACGGTGAGCCGAGGCGCCAAGGTGGTCGAGGATGCGGCGGCTGACGCGGCCTTCGGTTATGAAGGAGACGACCCGCATCACGCCCTGGCAGCGTGGACAGACGAGCGGATCGATCTCGTACACGCGGCTTAGAAGCTGGGCCCAGCCGCGCCTGAGAGCGGCCGACGAGGGGGAAGCGCAGGCAGGTGGTGGCGGAGGATGAACGCCCGGCCCCGAGGCGAGCGGCTCTGCAGGCAATAGCGGGCGA
>DIAY01000191.1:22990-24153 GCA_002414905.1 Holophagales bacterium UBA5066
CTCGAAGATGCCGCAGTCGAGGTAACGTGCGACCACCCCGTCGAGAAGGCCGCGCCAGAAGCCGTAGCGGCGCTCGAAGAGACCCTCCCAGGCCCCCATCGCGTTCGTAGAGGGACTCGAGCAGCGCGTACAAGGGCGTCTCGGCAGGTCTGCGCGGCCGATGAGCTACTGCCTCCACGGGACGAGGCCATGGCGGGTCTCGTGCCGCAGGGCGGAGAACGGTGCAAGTGGCTCTGCGGCAGCGGCTTCAGCGGCTGTGGGTCGCGCATCCCGGGGCCGGAGTGACAGGAGGGCCTGACGGCGCTGAAGGGCGTCGAGTACGTAAGCGCCGCGGAAGCAGGGGGATCGATGACGACGACGAAACCGGTCAGTACTGACAGGGCGGCCTGTCGAGCGCGGCCGCGGCGGAGGACATCCCGGCGGCGGGAAGCCTTCGAGTACGCCAAGGCGATCATCGGCATGCAGCTCGTCACGCACCAGACCGGCCCCGAGGGGCGCAAGGTCAAGAAGGTGCTCGTCGAGGCGGCGGCCGACATCGCGCAGGAGCTCTACCTCGGCATCACGCTCGACCGGGCCATCGGCAAGCCCGTCCTCATGGCGTCGAAGTTCGGCGGCATGGAGATCGAGGAGGTCGCCCATAAGGACCCGACGGCCATCCTGAAGGGCCGCGAGGCGATGGTCGCCGAAGCGGTCGGCAAGGTCACGACCGCCATCGCCAAAGCCGAGGCCGAGCTGAAGGTGCAGCAGGCACGCATCGAGCAGGTCCGCCTCCACCTCGACGACGACTTCGTCGCTCCCGCCCGCGCCGACATGGAGAAGAGGCAGGCCGAGGCCCGCGGCAAGGCCGCCAAGATCGTCGAGGACGGCAAGGCGACCGCCGCCGTCCTGACCCAGATGATCGAGACCTGGAAGGCCGCCGGCCCGAACGCCCGCGACATCTTCCTCATGCAGAAGCTCCAGAGCGTCATGTCCTCGCTCGTCGAGACGATCCAGACTGTCTCGGTCGACCGGATCTCCTACCTCCCCGCCACGGCCCACGTGACGCAGGGGATCCAGCTCGTCGAGCAGGTGAAGGCCGCCTTCGGCGTCGACCTCGCGAAGGTCGTCGCGAGGCTCGGGGCGCCGACCGAAAAGACGACGGGGGGCTGAGGCGGCGCCGGGGG
>DIAY01000088.1 GCA_002414905.1 Holophagales bacterium UBA5066
GGGTGCTTCACCTCGAGGTAGCCGACGTCGTTCATCGCGAGCTTGCCGCGGAAGATCTTCGTGTTGGGCTCGTGGCCGATGGCCGAGAAGTAGCCCTTCACCGGGATCTCGCGCTCGGCTCCCGTCTTGAGGTTCTTGACGCGAATGCCCGCGACGCCGGTCTCGGGCTCGCCGAGGATCTCGGTGATGGTGCTGTCCCAGAGGACTTCGATCTTCGGGTTGTCGAGGGTGCGCTGGGCCATGATCTTCGAGGCGCGGAACTCATTGCGGCGGTGTACGAGCCAGACCTTCGTGGCGAATTTCGTGAGGAAGTTCGCCTCTTCCATCGCCGTGTCGCCGCCGCCGACGATGGCGACCTCCTTGCCGCGAAAGAAGAAGCCGTCGCACGTGGCGCAGGCCGAGACGCCGTGCCCCATGAGCTTCTGCTCACTCGGGAGGCCGAGATATTTGGCCGTGGCGCCGGAGGCGATGATGAGAGCGTCGCAGGTGACCTTCGTGCCACTTTCGAGGGAGAGCGTGAAGGGGCGCTTGTCGAGGTCGGCGTCGACGACGGTGTCGGTGGCGACCTCGGTGCCGAAGCGGATGGCCTGCTTGCGCGTGACGTCCATCAGCTCGGTGCCCTGGACGCCGTGCTCGAAGCCCGGGTAGTTCTCGACCTCGGTCGTGGTGGTGAGCTGGCCACCGGGCTGAGGGCCCTCCAGGACGAGGGGCTCGAGGTTCGCCCGGGAGGCGTAGATGGCAGCGGTGAGGCCCGCGGGGCCCGACCCGATGATGACGACTTTGTAGTGGCTCTTGTTCGGCATGGTGTCCTCGCTTCGGCTGCGGGTCAGATCCTCGCAGAGTGTAGAGGGTAGACCTGACCCCTACCGGGGATACGGGGATACTACAACGACGATTTGCTTCACGCCTTCGTTGGCGCTTCTCTTCCTGCTTCTGCGCGCTGTGCTAGATTTCGAAGATGCTCGTCCACTTCCTGCGTCACGCCGAGGCGGAAGCTTTCTCTCCGAGCGGCCTCGACGCGGACCGGGCGCTGACCGACGCCGGGACGAAACGGATGAAGCTCGTGGCTCGCGCCATCGCGAAGATGGAGCCGGGCTTCGATGCCGTCTTCATTTCGCCCCTCCTGCGGGCGCGGCAGACGGCCGAGCCGGTGATCGCGGCGTGCCGGTTCAAGGGTGAGCCGAGGGTCACGGAAGCGCTGCTCCCGGGCTCCAGTCCTTCGGCCATCCTCGAAGAGCTGGAGACGGCGGAGTGGAAGTCGGTGCTGCTCGTCGGCCACGAGCCTCAACTGGGGACCCTCTTCGGCCGCCTCGTCTCGGGGCGCAAGGACGTCGAGGTGCCGATGAAGAAGGCCTCCCTGGCCATCTTCGAGATCCACCCCCGGCTCGGCACCACCCGCGCCGAGCTGAAGGCCTACCTCACCCCCCGCCTCCTCGAACGCCTCTAGCTCCCCTGGTTTGGGGTCTGGTCTACGCTCTACACTCTACGCGGAGCGTTCCGACACGAGCTTCTCGAACGTGGCCACCTTCTTGCGCACGTCCCTGGCCGCCCCCTCGAGCACGTCGCGCCGGGCGAGGATCGACGCGCGGGACAGCTCGACGCCGAGCGCCTCGCCAATGGCCGGGAGCGTCGCGCGGGCGTGCTTCCGGAGCGCCCCTGCAAGGATGGCCCGCTCCCGCGAGAGGATGCGCGGGCGCTGGCGAAGCTCCTCGAGGGTCAGTCCGAAGGCCTGCTCGAAGAAGTCGATGACCTCCTGAACCGACGGGGCGACCGGCTCGCGCTGAGCCCGTGGCACCTCGCGGCCCTCGTGGGGCGCCTTCGCCTCCGCGCGGGCCGCTTCGGCGAACGACGCCGTGCCGAGGTAGATCTGGCCGAGGACCTGGCCCCAGGGGTCGTATGAGGCGGCGTCCCCGTCCAGGACGAACTCGCGGTACTTCGCCGCAGCCGTTGAGCGCCGGGAACCGAACTGCTCGAGCAGGAAGGAGGTATCGAGCCAGGCGGGCGCGCTCTCGAGGGCGGCGGTCGCGCGGAAGCTGGACCAAGGCCAGTCGCCCGGCGACGTCACGATGCCGGCGCGGACCGGGTTACGGACGATGTATCGGGAGACCTCGAGCAGGTGGGCCTCGCGCTGGACGAGGATCGCCTTGAAGCGCCCCTGGAAGACGTGCCCGTCGCGCCCGTGACGCCGGTTGAAGTGCTGGGCGTAGTCGCCGTTGAGCTGGCGCATCCCCCGCGAGAGCGTGGCCTCGGGCGTGCCCACCAGGAGGTGATAGTGGTTGCCCATGAGGACCCAGGCGTGAAGCTTCCAGCCGAAGAGCTCGACACTGCGACCCAGGAGGTGGAGGAACTCCCGCCGGTCGGCGTCGTCGAGAAAGACGTCCCTTCGCTCGTTGCCGCGGGCAGTGACGTGCCAGAGGGCGCCGGCGTGGTCGAGGCGGAGGGGTCGGCTCATGCCAACAGTATAGTGTAGACGGTAGACCTGACCCCCCCTGTTATTCGGGGCGCCAGAGGGTTTCGGGCTCGGAGCGGAAGCTGGCGGCCCAGCGGGAGAGGACGAAGAGGAGGTCGGAGAGACGGTTGAGGTAGATGAGGCACTGGTCGCCGATCGGCTCGAGGCGGCCGAGGGCGGTGACGAGGCGCTCGGCCCGGCGGCAGACGGTGCGGGCATGGTGGAGGTGGGCCCCGACGAGACC
>DIAY01000281.1:0-170 GCA_002414905.1 Holophagales bacterium UBA5066
GGCGAGCTCGCCCTCGGGCGGAACATCCTCGTCGCCTTCATGCCGTGGCGCGGCTACAACTTCGAGGACGCGATCCTCATCTCCGAGAAGATGGTCAAGGAGGACTACTACACCTCCATCCACATCGAGGAGTTCGAGATCGAGGCCCGCGAGACCAAGCTCGGCCCCGA
>DIAY01000281.1:435-1623 GCA_002414905.1 Holophagales bacterium UBA5066
CGACATCCTCGTCGGCAAGGTCACCCCCAAGGGCGAGACGCAGCTGACCCCCGAGGAGAAGCTCCTGAGGGCGATCTTCGGCGAGAAGGCGGGTGACGTCCGCGACGCCTCGCTCAAGTGCCCGCCAGGCATCGAGGGCATCGTCGTCGACGTGAAAATCTTCACCCGCAAGGACGACGAGAAGCAGAAGGACGTGAGGGCCAAACAGATCCTCGACGAGGAGATTGGCTACCTCAACAAGGACGCCGACGACGAGATCCGCATCGTCCGGACCGAGGCGCGCGAGAAGATCGAGCGCCTCCTCGATGGCCGAGCGGTCCTCGAGGACGTCGTCGACCCGCAGGGGAACGTCCTCGTCGCCTCCGGGCACAAGCTCACGGTCGAGAAGATAGGAATGATGGGTCCGCGCCTGCTCAAGGGGCTGAAGCTCCGCGACGAGGAGATCCGGGACACGGTCCGCCTCGCGCTGCAGCGCGCCGACTCGCAGGTCGACGTCATCCGCAAGGTGGCGGCCGACCGGATCCACCTCCTCTCCAAGGGCGACGAGCTCGCCCCCGGCGTCAACAAGACCGTCAAGGCCTACGTCGCCATGAAGCGAAAGCTCCAGGTGGGCGACAAGATGGCCGGCCGCCACGGGAACAAGGGCGTCATCAGCCGGATCCTCCCCGAGGAGGACATGCCCTACCTGCCGGACGGCACGCCCGTCGAGATCGTCCTTAACCCGCTCGGCGTTCCCTCGCGAATGAACGTCGGGCAGATCCTCGAGACCCACCTCGGCTGGGCCGCCAGGGCGCTCGGCCTGAGCATCGCGTCGCCCGTCTTCGACGGGGCGAACGAGGACGAGATCCGCGAGCTCCTCGAGAAGGCGAACCTGCCGCGCAGCGGCAAGACCGACCTCTACGACGGCATGACGGGTGACCGTTTCGAGCAGAAGGTGACGGTCGGCTATATCTACATGCTCAAGCTGTCACACCTCGTCGACGACAAGATCCACGCCCGCTCCATCGGGCCCTACTCGCTCATCACGCAGCAGCCTCTCGGCGGCAAGGCGCAGTTCGGCGGCCAGCGGTTCGGTGAGATGGAAGTCTGGGCGCTCGAGGCGTACGGCGCGGCGTACACGCTCCAGGAGCTCCTCACCGTGAAGTCCGACGACGTCGAGGGGCGCTCGCGCGTCTACGAGTCGATCGT
>DIAY01000281.1:1628-3079 GCA_002414905.1 Holophagales bacterium UBA5066
GGGCGAGGTCCCCGAGGAGCCCGGGCTGCCGGAATCGTTCAACGTTCTCGTGCGCGAACTGCAGTCGCTCTGCCTCGACATCGAGCTCCTGAAGGTCTGAGGAGGGAGAGATGACCATGGATACCTTCGGCGTTCCCCCCCTCTCACCCGCGGCGCCCGCTTTCCGGGGCACGGGTCCACGCGACTTCAACGCGATCAAGATCGCCCTCGCCAGCCCCGAGAAGATCCGCTCCTGGTCCTTCGGCGAGGTCACGAAGCCGGAGACGATCAACTACCGGACTTTCAAGCCGGAGAGGGACGGCCTCTTCTGCGCGAAGATCTTCGGGCCGATCACCGACTGGGAATGCCTCTGCGGCAAGTACAAGCGGATGAAGCACCGGGGCGTCGTCTGCGACAAGTGCGGCGTCGAGGTGACGAAGTCCAAGGTTCGCCGCGAGCGGATGGGGCACATCGAGCTGGCCGCTCCGGTCTCGCACGTCTGGTTCTTCAAGGGCCTCCCGAGCCGGATCGGCCACCTCCTCGACCTGACCCTGCGCGACCTCGAGCGGATCCTCTACTTCGAGGCGTACGTCGTCGTCGACCCGGGGCCGCTCGCTGACGAAGAAAACATCATCGAGAAGGCCCTGATCACGGAAGAGCGCTACCGCGAGTTCAAGGCGAAGTACGGCGTCGACGCGTTCGTCGCGAAGATGGGCGCCGAGGCGATCCAGGAGCTCCTCCAGCGGGTCAACATCGACGACCTCGCCGACGAGCTCCGCCTCATCATGAAGACGGAGACTTCGGCACTGAAGCGGCTCAAGGCTGCCAAGCGGCTGAAGGTCGTCGACGCTTTCCGCCGCTCGGGCCACCGGCCCGAGTGGATGATCCTGAACGTCATCCCGGTCATCCCGCCGGAGCTGCGGCCCCTCGTGCCGCTCGACGGCGGCCGGTTCGCCACGTCTGACCTGAACGACCTCTACCGGCGGGTCATCAACCGCAACAACCGCCTCAAGAAGCTCCTCGAGCTCCGCGCCCCGGAGGTCATCGTCCGGAACGAGAAGCGGATGCTCCAGGAAGCGGTCGACGCCCTCTTCGACAACGGCCGGCGCGGCCGCGTCCTGAAGGGGACGAATAACCGCCCGCTCAAGTCGCTCTCCGACACCCTCAAGGGCAAGTCGGGCCGCTTCCGGCAGAACCTCCTCGGCAAGCGCGTGGACTACTCGGGCCGCTCGGTCATCGTCGTCGGACCCGAGCTGAAGCTGCACCAGTGCGGCCTCCCGAAGAAGATGGCGCTCGAGCTCTTCAAGCCCTTCATCTACCGGCGCCTGGAGCAGAAACAGCTCACGTCGACGATCAAGATGTCGAAGGAGCTCGTCGAGGCGGCACCGAACGAGGTTTGGGACGCCCTCGAAGAGGTCATCAAGGAGCATCCGGTCCTCCTGAACCGGGCGCCGACCCTCCACCGCCTCGGC
>DIAY01000281.1:3358-4671 GCA_002414905.1 Holophagales bacterium UBA5066
GCTCTCGTCGCACAACATCCTCTCGCCCGCGCACGGCAAGCCGCTCACGGTGCCGTCGCAGGACCTCGTCCTCGGGCTCTACTACCTGACGCGCCGCAAGGAAGGCTGCAAGGGGGAGGGACGGGTCTTCCCGGGCTTCGACGAGGTTCTCCTGGCGCACGGTGCTGGTGAGCTCGAGACCCATGCCGGGATTACGGTTCGCTACACCGGGAGGCTCATCGACCTCGAGAGCCAGGTTTTCGGGGACCAGGACATCGTTCACGCCGATCCGATCGAGTGCAAGGCGACGCGGATCGAGACGACCGTCGGGCGCGTCCTGATGTCGGCGCACCTGCCGAAGGACATCCCCTTCATCAATGGCGTCCTCAAGAAGAAGGGACTCCAGGATCTCGTCAACTACTGCTTCGTGAACCTGGGGCTCCCGCGGACGGTCGAGATCCTCGACATCGTCAAGACTCTCGGATTCACCGTCGCGACGCGTGCCGGCATCTCGATCGGCATCGACGACATGAGGATCCCGCCCAAGAAGTCGGTCTTCGTCGACAAGGCCCGGCGGGACGTCCTCGAGGTCGACAACCAGCGCGCTCAGGGCGCCATCACCGACGGCGAGCGCCACAACAAGATCATCGACATCTGGCACCGGGCCACCGAGTCCGTCGCCGAGGAGATGTTCAAGGGGATGAAGGAGGAGGACTCCAGGCCGGGCAACGAGTTCAACCCCATCTACATGATGGCCGACTCGGGGGCCCGCGGCTCGAAGGAGCAGGTGCGGCAGCTGGCCGGGATGCGCGGCCCGATGTCCAAGCCCTCGGGCGAGGTCATGGAGCAGCCGATCATCTCGAATTTCCGGGAGGGCCTCTCCGTCCTCGAATATTTCATCTCGACCCACGGCGCCCGCAAGGGCCTCGCCGATACGGCCCTGAAGACGGCCGACTCGGGCTACCTGACGCGCCGCCTCGTCGACGTCGCCCAGGACGTCATCATCAACGAGGAGGACTGCGCGACCCTGGACGGCATCACCGTCACGGCGATCGTCGAGGGCGGCGAGATCCTCGAGCCGATCCGCGACCGCATCGTCGGCCGCTACGTTCAGGAAGACGTCTTCGACCCGGCCTCGGACACCCCGATGGTCGAGGCGAACGACCTCATCAGCGAGGAGATCGCCACGGCAGTCCAGGAGGCGGGCATCGAGCGGGTGAAGATCCGCTCCGTCCTCACCTGCGAGACCCGCCGCGGCGTCTGCCGGAAGTGCTACGGCCGCAACCTCGCGACGGGCCGGATGGTCGACATCGGCGAGGCGGTCGGCGTCATCG
>DIAY01000281.1:4834-5469 GCA_002414905.1 Holophagales bacterium UBA5066
GCGCAGTCGATCGGCGAGCCCGGTACCCAGCTGACGATGCGTACGTTCCACTACGGCGGTACGGCCCGCGTCGCCGAGGCGGCGCGCCACATGGCGAAGAACCCCGGCCTCGTCCGGATCCTCAACGCCGTCACGGTCCGCAAGAACGACGGCACCGAGGTCGTCGTCAACCGCAACTCCAAGCTCGTTCTCCAGGACGCCAAGGGGCGCGAAAAGGAGCGTTATTCGCTCGCGTACGGCTCGGTCCTTAAGGTGATCGACGGGGAAGAGGTGAAGCCGGGCCAGCTGCTCGTGAGCTGGGATCCGTTCGCCTCGCCGATCCTTTCGGAGATCGCGGGCAAGGTCGTCTTCAAGGACATCATCGAGGGGGAAAACCTCCGCGAGGAAACCGATAAGGTCACCGGCAAGGCCCAGCGGATCGTCGTCGAGACGACCGGAACCACCGAGAAGAGGGCGCCCCAGCTCGTCGTTCTCGGCGTGGACGGGACCGAGCGCCGTTACGCCCTGCCGATTCCGTCGAACCTGATGGTCGCGGACGGAGACACCGTCAATCCTGGTGACGCGCTGGCCAAGAAGCCGGTCGAGAAGAAGCGAACCCGCGACATCGTCGGCGGCCTTCCGCGCGTCGTCGAGCT
>DIAY01000244.1:0-12990 GCA_002414905.1 Holophagales bacterium UBA5066
CGCCACCAGACCAAGGCCGTCCTGCGGCCCTTCCCCTCCCTGCCCTATCGCGCGATGTCGACCCTCACGGCCGGGACCGGGTGCACGGCCTGCGGAATGTCGATCGTGAGGATGCCGCCCGCTGAGATGTCGATGAACCTCGTCGCCGGTATCCGGTAGTCGCCGTCCCAGGTGAGGAACAGGGCCGGAAGCGGAAGCTCCGTCCATCCCTCGGCCGGCGGCGGGAAATCGACCGAGCCTGCCAGGAGTCCGAAGGTCGGCGGTACGTTGAATACCCCTCCGCAGGGTGGCCCGACCGTGTTCCTGAACATCTGCCCGACCTCCGAGACGTTCAGGAAGAGCCCCAGCGCTCCCAGGTGCGGGTTGAAGGTGTCCACCTTCGCCGCCGACAGGATCGTGGGAGAGCCGTCGAATGGGTTCGTGAAGGCCTGGAAGACGATCGTGCCGCTCAGGGTCGAAGGGCAGTCGCCCGGGACCGTGCCGGAGCCGGTCAGGAAGAGCGAGGAGTCCTTCGTCGGGACCATGCTCCGAAGGGGGTGGATGGGGGCGGCACCGGGCTTGTCACGGTAGGTGCCGACGTCTGCCCGGAAGCGGAGGTTCCCGCTCCCCTCGACCCTCCAGGGCGCCGCGCCGTAGGCATCGGTCCAGACGTACTGGACCGGGACCTTCCACTCCGTGAGCTGGTGAACGTTGCTCTTGCGATCCCGGCCGAGCTCGCTCTGCACCTCGACGAAGGCGTCGCCGCTGGAGCCCGGCCCCGTGAGGGGCAGCGTGCAGTCGATGGCATCCTGGGACCAGGAGCATCCCGTCAGCTCCTGCCCTCCCAACGTCACCTTGCCCACTCTGCTGCCGAAAGCGCCCTTCAAGGTCACCTTCTCGGCGATCTCGTCGACGAGCAGCTCCCGGATGCTCGGATCGAGGATGACGGTGGCGTTTCCGGGCCTCGGAAACGGGACCAGGTCGCCTCCCGTCGAGGCGTCGTGCGTGAGCCCCCTCTTCTTCATGTCGTCGTAGACGAGGTCCCACGGGAAGGCCCGCTGGTCCGGGTTCTCCTTCATGAACTTGTTCGCCCCGACGAGACGGTCCACGAAGTACCGGGCAGAGGTGAAGCAGGTCCCGGAGTTGGCCCTTCCGGTCCAGCCGAAATAGACCCCGGCGCCCTTCGACCAGCAGGCGTCGATGAACTCCCGGGCACCCTCGGGGCTTGCCGTGTGCGCGCTGAAGCAGGCGTTCAGGAAGACGATGCTGTTCGGCGCAAAACTCCAGTACTTCTTCACGAAGTCGGCGGTGATCCCGTACCGCGTGTCGTAGGCATCCCTCATCACCCCCGTGATCGGGTCCGGGTACTCGTAGCCCGTCGTCGCGGTGAAGTAGGTGAGGAGCCCGGCAGCCTGGTCCGCCTGGATCTCCGGATCGAGCTCGCTCCCCGGAGTGATGGGTGTGGAGGACTGGATGGAATAGAAGCGCGGGAGAGTCAGGTCCTGCGTCTTCCACTGCCTTCCCCCGTGGGTGTTGAAGTAGAAGAACCCGTCTCCCGTCACCCTTCTGAGCGCCGTCAACCTCGCGTCGCCGACCTTCCCGACCCGGAGGGCGTAGCCGCCCGGGTCCTCCAGCGTTGCGGCGAGCGGGTAGAGGGGCTGCTGGGTCAGCGGCAAGTCCCCGAACGACTGCAGGAGCCGGGCCCACCCGGAGGCGGGCAGTTCCGTGGTGGCGAGGCCCCGAATGCGATTCCCGGCGGCCAGGACCTCGGGGACCGCGTCGAACTCGCGGTTCCTGGTCACGAGATGGCTTCGGCCGTTCGTGAAGACCCCGAAAGCCGTGAAGGATTCCTCGTCGACTCCCGACGCCACGTACTCCGGAAGGGTCGCGATGTAGGCGGCCACGGCCCGAACGAAGTCCAGGGGCGAGAGGCCCTCGGCACCGAGGCTCCTGCACTTCTCTTCCACCTTGCGGATCGCGATCAGGTTCGCCGACGGAGGGGGCTCCTGCACCACCTGGCCGACGAACGCGCCGTCGTCGCTCCGCTGCTGGGGCGCTCCGCCGTCGACGACGACCGCGTACGCCAGGAACGGGTTCGTGCCGCTCGTCCGGCTCACGCGCGCATACCCGTTCGCGATGCCGGCCTCTGAAAGGACCGAGTTGGTCTGAGACCACTTCCGCGGTCCGAGCGAGACGTCGAAGGACCTCGCGATCGAACCGGTCACGCCGTCGTAGAGGTCCACGCGAAGGCCGATCGTGCTCGAGTCCTTTTCGCCCGTGTTCACGAGCGCGAGGTTCGTCCGGTTCTCCGCGTTCTGCTGGAGCCCGTAGAGCCACGCGGCCGACGTCGCAGCGGTCCCGTGCGGGACGGCCGTGTAGAAGAGGCCGTAGCGTCCGCCGCCCCCGGTCGTCTGCGTCCGCCCCCCAAGGAACAACCCGCCAGGGCCCTCCCCGTCGGACGTCGCGTGCAGGGCCCCGGCGAATGCGGGACCGGGAGCGCCGACGCCCGGCACTCCCTGGCTCCTGAGGTACTGGACGAGGGCGGGAATGACCTTCTGCTCGCCGGCGGCCAGGGTGATCGACACCGCGGCCGTGGCGTCGGGGGCCTGAACGGCGTCGGCCACGTAGGAGAGCCGGACCGTCTGGGCTGCGGCGGAGAGGTTGCACAGGACGACCTCGGTCGAGAACGCCGACGTCTCGACGACGACGGATAGCGTCAGGCCGGCCGATTCGTACGCGGCGTCCTCCGGTAGCGGCGGCACGAAGGAACCATCCGAGGTGGACTGGTCGAGGATCGTCGCGTAAGCGTAGTACGGCGCCGAGCCCGAGACGACCTCGACCCGGACGTAGCCCCTGTCGAGACCGACGTCCTTCAGGATCTCGGTGTATTGCCGGAAGGCGCCTGGCGAGAGGGTCAGATTCGGAAGGACGCGGGAAATCGGCGCGGCAGCGTCACCGGATAACACCGTGAGCCGCAGCACGACGTCTCCGGCCCCAGCGGCTCCCGCGTTCAGAAGCGCCACGTTCGACCTGTCGGTACCGTCCTGCCTGAGACCGCAGAGGTAGGCGGCGCCGCCGATGCCGGCGCCGAATCCCGGATACGAAAGCCCGGCTCGTCCGCCGCTCACCGCGGTCGTTGTCCGGACCGTGGCTGACCCGGCGTCTTCGCTCGAGAGGTCGGTGAAGTCGACGCGAAGGACGCCCCCGCGGTTCCCCGAGGACGGCATCGGCACGCCGATCGAGATCAGGTACTGGATGGCGTCGGGGACCGTCTTCTGGCGCCCAGCCGGGAGCGTGTCCGTGGCGGTTCCACCTCCCCCTCCAAAGGCGGCGCTGTACGTGAAGCGGACGGTCGCCGCCGTCGTCCCCCGGTTCGTCAGCGAGAGCTCGGACGTGTAGAACGAGCCCGCGAGGCCCGAGGAAGAGATGACGATGGGTACGGTGAAAGACGCGGAGTCGGAGGCGACGGCACGGCCAGCCACGGCCAGGTGGCACGCCAATCCGAAGAGCACGAGGACGCGGCTGCGCATGTTTCCTCCTCCGAGAGGGCGGCCGGGCCGGTTCAGAGCCTCTCTGATAGTGAAACGCGACAAACGGCCCGGTTTCACCTCACCGCGCATCGCTCGATCGACGCCGTGCCGGGAGCCAGTCACTCGGTGTGACGGGGTGGAGCACGCGCCATGCGACAATTGACCAGGTTTCAGACATGGCAGTTGCCCCCACCGATGGCGCCCCTCCCGGCGAGGTGTCGCGCCTTTTGTTCGAGTGGAGCGCTGGCGACCCGGACGCCCTCCGTTCCCTCCTTCCCCTCGTCTACGGTGAGCTGCGGAGCCGTGCCGAGGCGCAGATGCGGCGCGAACGTTCGGAGCACACGCTCCAGCCCACGGCGCTCGTACACGAGGCCTATTTGAAGCTCGTCGGTCAGAAGGACGTCGCCTTCAGAGACCGCGCGCACTTCTTCGCCGTCGCCGCGCGGGCGATGCGGGAGGTGCTCGTGGACCACGCGAGGAGGCGCGGAAGGAAGAAGCACGGCGGACACGACCTCACGCTCTCGATCGAGGACGTCACGGTGCCCGCCCAGGCGCGGAGCTTCGACCTCGTCGCGCTGGATCAGGCCCTCGAGCGCCTCGCGGCTCTGGATGGCCGCCAGTCACGGCTCGTGGAGCTCCGCGTGTTCGGCGGCCTGACGATCGAGGAGTCGGCCGAGGTCCTGGGCTGTTCGCACGCCACGGTGAGCCGGGACTGGAAGCACGCGGAGGCCTGGCTGCGCCGCGAGCTGGCGGGCGGAGCGGCGTGACGCCGGAGCGTTTCCGGCAGGCGCGCGAGATCTTCAATGAGGCTCTGGACATCGACCCGGAGCGCCGCCCAGCGTTCCTGGATGGAGGATGCGCGGGCGACGCCTCGCTGCGGGCCGAGGTGGAGTCGCTCCTCGCCTCCGCGAGCGAGGCGAGCGGATCGCTCCTCGAGGCGGCACGGGGCGAGCTGAGGATCATCGCCGACGACACCCCGGGCCTGCCGCGCCGCATCGGCCCCTACACGCTGCAGAGCGAGATCGGCCGGGGAGGGATGGGCACCGTCTACCTGGCGGAACGCTCGGATCGGGAGTTCGAGGGCCGCGTCGCGGTCAAGCTCGTCAAGCGCGGCATGGACACGGACTTCATCCTCGAGCGGTTCCGCTCCGAGCGGCAGATCCTGTCGAGCCTTTCTCACGCCAGCATCGCCCGACTCCTCGACGGTGGCACAACCGCCGACGGCATGCCCTACTTCGTCATGGAGTACGTCGAGGGCAAGCACCTCCTGGAGTACGCCGATGAACGGCGGCTGCCCCTCTCGGAGCGCATAGCTCTCTTTCGCCGCGTCTGCGATGCCGTTTCGTACGCGCACCGAAACCTCGTCGTGCACCGTGACCTCAAGCCGGACAACATCCTCGTGGCCACGGACGGCACGCCGAAGCTGCTCGATTTCGGTCTCGCCAAGCTGCTCGTTCCGGCGGTCGAACCCGGCGAGGTCGCGTCGACCCTGACCGCTCAGCGGATGCTCACCCCCGGCTACGCGAGCCCCGAGCAGATCCGCGGCGAGAGGGTGACGACCGCGGGCGACATCTTCTCGCTCGGGGTGGTCCTCTACAGGCTCCTCGCGGGGGAGGGCCCCTTCATGGGACGGACGGCCGAAGAGGTCTCGCGTGCCGTGCTCGAGCAGCAGCCGAAGAGCGCGAAGAAGGCCCTCGGCGAGGATCTCGACAAGATCCTCTCGAAAGCCCTGCAAAAGGAGCCCGCACGCCGCTACGCGTCCGTGGACCAGCTCTCCGAGGACCTTCGCCGCTACACCGAAGGGCGGCCGGTCCTGGCGCGAAAGGACACCCTTACCTACAGGGCTCGCAAGTTCGTGACGCGCCACCGCTTCGGCGTGGCTGCGGCCGTTTTCGTCGCGCTTCTCCTGGCCGGAAGCACAGGGATGGCGCTCTGGCAGGCGCGCCGTGCGATGCAGAAGGAGGCGCTCGCGTTCAGACGTTTTGAGGAGGTGCGTCGCCTGGCCCACACGGTGATGTTCGAGCTCCACGACGGCATCCAGACGCTCCCCGGATCGACTCCGGCACGTGCGCTGCTCGTGCGCACGGCCTTGAGATACCTGAACGGACTGGCACTCGATGCGGGAAGCGATCCGGAGCTCCTGCGCGAGCTCGCCGACGCCTACGAGCGGATCGGGGACGTCCAGGGGGGGACGAACCAGGGCAACCTCGGCGACACGGGCGGCGCGCTCCGGAGCTACATCACCGCGCTCCGGATCCGTGAGGCCCTGGTCGAGGCCTCGGGAGCCTCTGACGATCGGTCCCGGCTCGCCGAGAGCCTCGCGCGCTCATCCCGCGCCCTCGCGCGGTCCGGCGGTCTGCGCGCGGCCCTTGCGAATGCCCGGAAATGCGTCGTCATTCGCGAGGAGCTGCTCGCCCTCGAGCCCGGTGTCATCCGACGTATGACGGACCTCGCGACCGCCTCCCATACGTTCGGCGACGTGCTGTGGGAAACCGGGGATCTCGCCGCGGCCGTCGAGTCGTTCACGAGGGAGACGGCTCTTCAGGAGAGCGCTCTATTCCGTGAGCCGGGTCCCACCACCCGGCGGAACGTGGCCATCGCGCATTTCAAGCTCGGGAGCGCGCTGGCCGGAATCGGCAAACCGGCCGTCGCGCGGCCACACCTCGAGAAGGCCGTGGCGATGGCCGAGGAGCTCCTTCACGAGGAGCCCGGAAACGCCATGTACCAGAGGATCCTCACGTTCACGCTGGGCGCCGTGGCCGACGCGCTCTACGAGACCGGCCGCACAGGCCTCGCGCTCGAGACGTTCGCGCGGGCGCTCTCGCTTCGGGAGGCGATCGTGTCGGCGGATCCCGCGAATGCGAACCAGGAGATGCACCTCGGGATCCTCTACGGGCGCTACGGAAATCTGCTGGCGCGAGAGGGGCGTCGAGCGGAGGGTCTCACGATGGGGCGGAAGGGGATCACGATTCTGGAGAGGCTCTCCGCGGCCGACCCCCACAACGTGGACGCGGCCTACGAGACCGCCGAGGCATTGCGCAGGCTCGCACAGTCCTGCGAGCCTGACGCCAGGGTTCGCTCAGCGAGGGCGAAGAAAGCGAGCTGGGCGGAGGCGGGTGCGCTGTACCGCAGGAGCCTCGACGCGCTCCTCGCGCTGCGCGCGCGCGGTTTGCTCGCCGGCCTGCATGCCGCGGAGCCTCAGGAGCTGGCCGCCGCGCTGGCCCGGTGCGAGGCAGCCCTCTCGAACGCCGGCGCTCCCGCCCGCCAGGAGGAGTGAGCGTGATCACGGCAGTCCGGGACAGCTGAGCACGGTCGTCTGCCCCGCGGCGGTGGGGTCCCGGAGGACCCGAGCGGAACCGGGTCCCCCGGCAACACTTCATTCCGGAGGGAAGTAGGGCATTCCCGCGACGTAGCTCCCGTCCCCCGTTCTTTCGCCCGGGGCGGAACCGTCGTTGAGGACCGCGTAGGCGGCGAAGGCCCCATCGGGAGAGACCCGCTGGATACGGACGTAGCCCTCGGTGACCCCGAACCCGAGCAGGACCCGGTCGACCTGAGTCCAGGCGAGCGGCGGAAGGCCGATGGAGGGCGACGTCATCGCCCTAACCCCCGTGGCCCCATCCCGGATCTCGTACTGGACCGTCACGGAATTCGTGGACGAGGGGTTGAAGAGGGCGAGATTCGAGCGTGTCGTAGCGGTCTGCTGGAGCCCGTCGACGAAGGCTTCGACCGCGGACCCGGAGGACGCCGGAACCGCAGGATAGAAGAGCCCGAAGCTCCCCTTCCCTTCGCACGCGCCGGTTCCCGCGGCCGCTGTCTTCGCACCGGCGAGGCCGGGAACCAACGTCGTGAATGGGGACTGGAAGAGGACCAGAAGCGTTCCGGCGTACGACGCGGCGCCGCGGGGACCGAGCGGGAGACCGAGGCCTCGAAGCGTATCGAGGGCCCGTGGGAGGATTCGCTGCTGGAACGGCCCGAGGTCGACAGAGACCATCCCGACCCTCCCCTTCGGGTCCGCGAGAGACTCGGTGTAAATGAGCGAAACGGCGACGGGCACCGCCTCGGGGTTGTAGAGGACGAGCTCGCTCTCGAAGGCGTTCGTCTCGACGACGACCGGCAGGACGAGCGTCCCGCCGCCGGACCCGCTCGCCACCGCCGGGACGTACGACCCGTCGCTCGAGAGGTTGTCGTTGAAGACGGCATAGGCGCCGAACGGCGCGGTCCCGGAGAGCCGGGTGACGAGCGCCGTGGCGTCGGTGAATCCGGCGGCCCTGAGGAGATCGGCGTCGTTCACCTGCCGCCACTCTCCGGGGCCGAGCGGGGGCAGCAGCGAGGACGGGACCTCGTAGACCGACGTGCCGTCCCCCGCCCGGAGGACGACCTTCAGCGTGACGCTCCCCTCCGTGCCGGCGTTCACGACGGCGAGGTTCGTCCGCTCCGCGGTGCTGCTGCGGAGGCCGAAGAGCTGGAGATTCGTCGTGGACGTCTCCGCCGCCGTCCAGGCCGGGTAAGAGAGCCCCGCTCCGCCGTTGCAGGAGGCGGCGGTCGTCCGCACACGGGCCGCCGCCACGCCGGGCAGCGACAGCCCTGTGAAGACGAGACGGAGCGTACCGGCCTGGCCCGGGCCGGCAGGTATCGAAAGGCCCTTCGTCGCGCGGAGCCAGGCGATAGCGTCGGGGATGATCCGCTGCTCGCCCGGAGAGAGGGAATCGACGACCGTCCCGCTCCCTCCGGCCTGCGGAAACATTCCCGTCGCCGCGGTGTAGATCGCCTCGAGACGCGCCGCCGTCGTCCCGCGATTCGTGAGCGTCAGCTCGGAGACGAAGCGGGCGGCTGCCACGCCGGTCACGTCGAGGACGACCGGGACGAGCAGCTCGGCGCGTGACAGCCCCGGGGACGCCGAGCGCAGGGACGCGAGCGCGGCCGGGGCGTCGAGGCGGTTGCGGATGATGCCGTTACGGGTGTCGGCGATCGGCGTCCCCGTGGAGCGCATGGCGGCCTTCACCTCGACCGGCCCGCAGAGCGGCTCGGCTCCGAAGAGAAGCGCGGCGACGCCCGAAGCGTACGGCGCGGCGCCGGACGTGCCGCCGAAGCACGAGATGTATCCGCCGCCCCGCCGGGGAGCCTCTGCGCAGTGCGACGGCGCGAGAACGTCGAGGCGGTCGCTCGAGTCGGAGTAGCAGGTGATTGCATCCGCAGCGGGGACGCCGTCGCTGCAGCCCGTCGGCAGGCACTGTCCGCGCCCGAAGAAGATCGAGTCGACAGCCGCGTCGTAAACGGCGCCGACGGCGAGAGCGTTGCTCACGCAGGCGGGCAGGACGATGCCGTTCGTGCAGCCGCCGTTGCCGCTCGCCGCCACGACGAGGACTCCCGCCTGCGAGAGGAGGTCGAAGGCGGCCTTGTAGTCCGGGGCCTGCGCGTCGCAGCTGCCGGGCTCGGGAGGTTTCGTGTCATCGAAGTAGCCGCCGAGCGACATGTTCACGACGCGGATGCCGTGAGGGTTCCCGGCGGTGACGCTCGCCAGGACGGCGTCGAGCCCCTCGAGGACGTTCGCGTCCGTCCCTTCGCCCCGATTGTCGAGGACGCGCACCGCGGCCACCTTCGCTCCGCGGGCGACACCCGACTGGAGCCCCGCGATGATCCCGGCCACCGGTGTCCCGTGGCCGTAGCCGTCCTGGGCGTCACCGTCGTGGTCGATGGCGTCGTAGAGATTGATCGTCTTGGTCCCGAGCGGCAGCTCGGGGTGCGTGTAGTCGATCCCCGTGTCGATGACGGCCACCGTCACGCCCGTGCCGTCGACTCCCGCCGCCCGCAGCTCGGGGACCTTCATCAGCCCTTCGCCTTCGGCATCGAGGACCCGGACCTTTCCGTTGAGGCGAATGCGCTCGACCCGCGGGTCGCCCGCGAGCGCCGGGACAGCCGACGCCGGAATGCGCAGGAGAAGCGCCGGTATCGACTCGTACGCCCACGCGAGGCGGACACCGAAGGGGGCGTACTCGCTCTCGAGCTCTTCGCCGAGGCGCCTGAGAAATGCCCGCCGGGCCGGCGCCTGAGAAGAGAGGACCCCGAGGCTCCGGGCCCCGTCGGGGAGCCGGAGCGTGACGAGGACTTCGATGTCACCGTCGGTCTCCGCGGGCGAAAGCAGCCGCGAGTCGGCCTTCTCGACCGGACCGCGCGCGTCGGGAATCGTCCGGAGCCACTCGGCGGGAAAGGGCTGCGCGGAGGCCGCCGGGACGGCGAGGACGAGCCCGAGAAGCGAGGCGACAGCGTGAGTCCTCATGCGTCCTCGCATCGTATGTGACGCCGGGCCGGGTCGGAGCGGTCGAACGCGGGAAGGACGAGCGGCGCCGGTCAGCTCCGACCCGGCTGGCAGCTCGCGCGGATGACCCTTTCCGTAGCCGATCCTGATGCAAACGCATCAGGCGCAAGCCCGTCCCGAGACCATTCCGGTGCCTTTGCCCGATTCCCCGGAGCGCCTTCAAGAGAGATGATACGAAGGCGGTGGCGGGCTCTACGCCTGCCCGCGAATCCACAGGAGGATGTCTTCATGACGACGAGACCTATGGTCACCCTGGACGGCAACGAGGCGGTCGCCTCGGTCGCCCACCGGGTCAGCGAGGTGATCGCGATTTACCCGATCACCCCGTCATCCACGATGGGCGAGTTCTCCGACGAGTGGTCCGCCCAGGGCAGGCACAACATCTGGGGCACCGTTCCTCTCGTGTCGGCGATGCAGTCCGAGGGGGGCGCGGCGGGCGCGGTCCACGGCGCCCTCCAGGCGGGAGCGCTGACGACCACGTTCACGGCGTCGCAGGGGCTCCTCCTGATGATCCCGAACATGTACAAGATCGCAGGCGAGCTGACGCCGTTCGTCATGCACGTCTCGGCACGAACCATCGCCACGCACGCGCTCTCGATCTTCGGCGACCACTCCGACGTCATGGCCTGCCGGCAGACCGGATTCGCCATGCTCGCCTCGAGCAACCCGCAGGAAGCGCACGACCTGGCCGCCGTCGCGCATCGCGCCACGCTCCTTTCGAAGATCCCGTTCCTTCACTTCTTCGACGGCTTCAGGACCTCGAGCGAGGTCGCCAAGATCGAGCTCCTCGGAAACGACGACCTCCTCGCCATGGTGAGCGAGGACCTCGTCTCGGCCCAGAGGAAACGCGCCCTCACGCCCGACCTCCCGGTCCTGCGCGGCACCGCGCAGAACCCCGACTGCTTCTTCCAGGCCCGCGAGGCGTGCAACCCCTATTACGACGCCTGCGCCGGCAAGGTGAAGGAGGCGATGGAAGCCTTCGAGAAGCTGACGGGCCGCGCCTACCACCTCTTCGACTACGTGGGCCACCCCCAGGCCGAGCGCGTGATCATTCTCATGGGCTCCGGCGCCGACGTGGTCCACGAGACGGTGGAGTACCTCCTCGCCAGCGGCGAGAAGGTCGGCGTCCTGAAGGTCCGCCTCTACCGCCCCTTCGACGCCTCCGCCTTCCTCGGAGCCCTCCCGAAGACGGTGAAGGCAATCGCCGTCCTCGACCGGACCAAGGAGCCCGGCGCCGTCGGCGAGCCGCTCTTCCTGGACGTCGTGACGGTCCTTCGCAACGCGCGGGAAGACGGGACCTCGCCGTTTGCGATCGAACCGAAGGTCGTCGGCGGGCGCTACGGGCTCTCCTCCAAGGAGTTCACGCCCGCGATGATCAAGGGAGTCTTCGACGAGCTGGGCAAGGAGAAGCCGAAGCGCGGCTTCACCGTCGGCATCGTCGACGACGTGACGCATCTCTCCCTGACGTGGGACCCCGCCTTCGACACCGAGCCGGCCACCGTGACGCGAGCCGTCTTCTTCGGCCTCGGCGCGGACGGCACCGTCGGCGCGAACAAGAACTCGATCAAGATCATCGGCGAGGAGACCGACAACTTCGCCCAGGGCTACTTCGTCTACGACTCGAAGAAGTCGGGCGGGATCACGATCTCGCACCTGCGCTTCGGTCCGAAGCCGATCCGCTCCTCCTACCTCATCCGGGCCGCGAGCTTCGTCGCCTGCCACCAGTTCGGGTTCCTCGAGAAGTACGACGTCCTCGATTTCGCGGCTCCCGGCGCCGTTTTCCTCCTGAACTCCCCGTACGGCCCCGACGAGGTCTGGGACCATCTCCCGATCGAGGTCCAGAGCCAGATCATCGCGAAGAAGATCCGCTTCTACGTGATCGACGGCTACGAGGTCGGCGACCGCACCGGCATGGGCCGGCGCATCAACACGATCATGCAGACCTGCTTCTTCGCGATCTCGGGTGTCCTCCCGCGTGAGGAAGCGATCGCCCAGATCAAGAAGTCGATCGAGAAGACCTACGGCAAGAAGGGCTCCGAGCTCGTACGGATGAACTTCGAGGCCGTCGACCAGACGCTCGCGAACCTCCACGAGGTGAAGGTGCCGGCGACGGCCACCTCGAATCTGAAGATGCCGCCGATCGTCCCTCTCGAGGCGCCCGACTTCGTCCAGAGGATCACGGCGCTCATGCTCGCCAACAAGGGCGACCTCCTTCCCGTCTCCGCGTTCCCGGTCGACGGCACCTTCGCCACGGGGACGGCGCGCTGGGAGAAGCGGAACATCGCCATCGAGATCCCGACGTGGGACGAGAGTCTCTGCATCCAGTGCAACAAGTGCGCGATGGTCTGCCCGCACGCGGCAATCCGTGCCAAGGTCTACGATCCGGCACTGCTCGAGAAGGCCCCGGCGACGTTCAAGTCGATGGACTATCGGGCCCCCGAGTTCAAGGGGTGGAAGTACACGATCCAGGTCGCCCCGGAAGACTGCACGGGCTGCAACCTCTGCGCGGTCGTCTGCCCCGCCAAGGACAAGGGAAACCCGCGGCACAAGTCCCTCGACATGGTCCCCCAGGCGCCGCTGCGTGCGGCCGAGCGTGAGAACTTCAAGTTCTTCCTCGACCTTCCGGAAGTCGACCGGACGAAGCTGAAGATCGACGTCAAGAACACCCAGTTCATGCAGCCTCTCTTCGAGTTCTCGGGCGCCTGTCTCGGCTGCGGCGAGACGCCCTACATCAAGCTGATGACGCAGCTCTACGGCGACCGGCTCCTCGTGGCCAACGCCACCGGCTGCTCCTCGATCTACGGTGCGAACCTCCCGACGACTCCCTACACCGTCAACCCCGACGGCCGCGGACCGGCCTGGGCGAACTCCCTCTTCGAGGACAACGCCGAGTTCGGCTTCGGCATGCGCCTCGCCCTCGACAAGCAGGGCGAGCACGCCGTCGAGCTCGTGAAGGAGCTCGGCGGGCACCTCGGCGACGAGCTCGTCTCGGGCCTTCTGACCGCCGACCAGGGGACCGAGCAGGGGATCGCGCACCAGCGTGAACGCGTGGTGGCCCTGAAAGCCCGGCTCGCCGGCCTCGACACCCTCCCGGCTCGCCGGCTTACCGACATCGCCGACTACCTCGTGAAGAAGAGCCTCTGGATCGTCGGCGGCGACGGCTGG
>DIAY01000244.1:13199-23556 GCA_002414905.1 Holophagales bacterium UBA5066
CGACACCGAGGTCTACTCCAACACGGGTGGCCAGGCCTCCAAGTCGACACCGATCGGCGCCGTCGCCAAGTTCGCCATGGCCGGGAAGTCAGCCCCGAAAAAGGACCTCGCTTTGATGGCCATCGCCTACGGCAACGTCTACGTCGCGCGCATCGCCTTCGGTGCGAAGGACGCTCAGACGGTGAAGGCCTTCCAGGAGGCCGAGAGCTTCGACGGCCCGTCGCTCCTCATCGCCTACAGCCACTGCATCGCACACGGCTACGACATGGCGAACGGCCTCGAGCAGCAGAAGCTCGCGGTCGACTCGGCTTACTGGCCGATCTTCCGGTTCGACCCGCGTCGCGTGTCCGAAGGCAAGCCGGGCCTGGTCCTCGACGCCTCGGCGCCGAAGATCGACATCGACAAGTTCATGGCCAACGAGACGCGTTTCCGGATGCTCGACAAGACGAACCCCGAGAGGGCGAAGATGCTCCTCGAGCTCGCTCGTGAGCAGGTCGCGTCCCGCTGGGCGACCTACGAGAACCTCGCCCGCGGCGTCGATCCGATCGCCGCGGTCGCCGCGCCGCCGACCGCCCCGAAGACGAACTGAGGACGAGGAGCGAACGCCATGGATCTCTCGACGACCTACCTCGGACTCAAGCTCCCCCATCCGATCATGCCGGGGGCCTCGCCGATGGTCGACAAGATCGACCTCGTCAAGCGGATGGAGGACGCCGGAGCGGCCGCCATCGTCATGCACTCCCTCTTCGAGGAGCAGCTCATGAGGGAGGAGCTCGCCACCTACCACCACATCGACGTCCACGCCGACTCGTTCGCCGAGGCGATGACCTTCCTGCCGCGTCCCGACGAGTTCCACCTCGGACCGGACCAGTACCTCGAGCAGCTCGTGCGGATCAAGCAGTCCGTCCACCTGCCGGTCATCGCGTCCCTCAACGGCTTCACGTCCGGCGGCTGGATCCGGTACGCCAAGCTGATGCAGGACGCGGGGGCCAACGCTCTCGAGCTGAACGTCTACTACCTCGCCACGAATCCCACGGAGACGGGCGAAAAGGTGGAGCAGCGGACGATCGACATCCTGAAGGCGGTCAAGCAGGCCGTGTCGATCCCGGTCGCCATCAAGCTCTCGCCGTTCTTCTCGTCCATGGCGAACATGGCCAAAAGGCTCGACGATGCGGGCGCCGACGGCATGGTCCTCTTCAACCGCTTCTACCAGCCCGACATCGACGTGGAGAGCCTCGAGGTCGAACCGACCCTGAAGCTCTCCGACTCGAGCGAGCTGAACCTGAGGCTTCGGTGGCTCGCCGTCGTCTCGGGCCACGTCCGCGCCTCTCTCGCCGTCTCGGGGGGAGTCCACAACCATATCGACGCGGTGAAGGCGATCATGACCGGCGCCCACGCCATCCAGGTCGTCTCCGGCATCCTCCAGCAGGGACCCGACGTCATCCGCCGCATCCGCGAGGGGATGACCCAGTGGCTCGAGGAGCACGAGTACGACTCGCTGGAGCAAATGCGCGGTTCGATGAACCTCCTGCGCTGCCCCGACGCCTCGATGTTCGAGCGCGCCAACTACATCCGCATCCTGCAGGGCTACAAGATCTGAGATCCTCTTTCCCCGAATCGGAACCCGGCGGGGGCGGCCTTCGGGCCGCCCCCGCTCTCTTTTGCGGGCCCGAAAAAATTGTGGCGTTGCAGCGCTTTCAGTCCTTCCGGCGCCCCGCTGTCTTCGGCCTCCGTCAGCCCGCCGGTCCCGCGGGCCGCGCGGCCCGCTTTTCGGCCACGAGGAGGAGGTCCCGCGCGTGGTCGGCGAAGGGCGAGGCGGGGGCCCGTTCGAGGAGATAGCGGTAGACCCGGATCGCCTCGAGAGGCTCTTTCGCCCTGTCCAGGTGGTGCTCGGCGACGCGCAGCAAACCCTTGAAGGCCTTCGGATCCGCCGGCTGGGTGTCGAGGGCCTGGGAGAAGGTCCACGCCGCCGCGGCAACATCCCCGTCCCGCAGGAGCTGGTCGGCGAGCAGGTCCAGCGACGTCCGGTCGAGGCCGAGCTCGGGAAGGCGGTCGAGGTGCCGCCGGTAGATCTCCGCGGCGAGCTTCGGCTCCCCCTTGGCGAGGCCGGCCGGAATCGCCTCCGTTGCAGCCGACAGTGCCCCTTCGACGTCTCCCCCCGCAAGTCGCGTCTGCCAGGCCGCGTGAAGGTTCCGCGGGTCCCCGAATGTCACAGCCGGCGCTTCCGTCGCCGCCGGGACCGCGGCGTGGACCGGGACCGGCCCGGCCGCCCCGGTCGCCGGAGGCTCGGAGTCGATCGCACCACCGAAGCTCTCGACGGCGTCCGCCTCGTCCACGAGGCTCGCCGCCGAGAAAGCTCCGCAGAGCTTCCCTTGCAGGGTGAGGACCATTCCGACGGCGTAGAGAAGGAACGGGATCATCCCCGTCAGGGCACCTTTCGGGTTCAGCGGCACGAGAGCGCCGATGACAGGGAGGATCACGGCGAAGACCGTCACCGGCGGACCGAATGTCCCGGCGATGGCGATGAAGAGCTCTCCGACCCGCCCGGAGAAGAGCGTCTTCCAGAGGGCCGGAGAGAAGACATCGCCGAAACCGGGCGCGGCGGCCGACACGGCGACGAAGGCGAACGAGAGGACCATCCCCAGACCGGACCAGATCGCAAGGAGAAACGGAACGCGCGGAACCCCGAGCATCAGGAACCCGAGGGCCGGGGATCCGGGCAGCGCCGGCGTCTCGCTCTTCAGGAAGGCCCAGGCCACGAACGGAAGGATCCAGACGGCCCAGAGGAGCAGGAGCCGTCCGGCAGCGAGGAGCGTCCCCGACCAGGGCCCTGCAGAAGCGGAGAAGAGGCCGCCGTCGCTGTCTCCCGCGATCCCGAGCTGCGCGAAGCGGGAGACGAAGATGAGGACGGTCAGGCCCCAGACGACGGCCGCCACCGTGCCGGTTCCGGCCGAGCGCGGGCCGCTCGATCCGATCAGAAGGATGAGGCCCGCCGGCAGCGCGGCGAGGAGCCCCGTGAAGAGGGAGACGATCGAGAAGGAATCCAGGACGATGCCCCCGGAGACACGCGAGAAGACCGTTCGGCCACCCATGAAACCTCCTGCCCCGCGCGAGGGGCCCGGGACTTTGCCTGTCGATGCCGTCATTCTAGTTCGGCGGCCCTCTCGGCAGCCGACGGGTATCGTCCGGGGTACGCTCCAAAGCCATCTGCTATAAAACCCACGACCAGCCGTCTCGTCGTAGAGACCCCGAGAAGGAGATACCACTATGAAGCTCCGCTTCCCCCTCGTCCTCGCCGTCGCCGCCCTGGCCGCGCCGGCATTCGCCCAGTTCGAATCACCGCAGCCCAGTCCGAAGGCGACCCTGACCCAGCGGGTCGGGCTGACCGACGTGACCCTCTCGTACAGCCGCCCGAGCGTGAAGGGCCGTGCCATCTGGGGCGCGCTCGTACCGCTCGACAAGCCGTGGCGGACCGGCGCCAACGCCGCAACGACGATCACCTTCTCCGACGACGTCACCGTCGAAGGACAGAAGCTCGCGGCAGGGACCTATTCCATCTTCACGATCCCCGGCAAGGCCGAGTGGACCGTGATCTTCAACAACGACGCGAAGCTCTGGGGCGAGACCGACTACGACGCTGCCAAGGACGCCCTCCGCGTGAAGGTGAAGCCGCAGGCCGCCGAGATGCTCGAGACGCTCCACATCGGCTTCCCGTCGATCGGCGCAACGAGCGCCGTCCTGGCCATCGAGTGGGAGAAGCTGCGCGTCCCGGTGACGGTCGGCGTCGACGTCGACGCGAAGATCCGAAAGAGCGTCGCCGCCGCCGAGACCGCCTCCTGGCAGGCGCCGATGATGGCCGCCCGCTACTGGTTCGACGCAAAGACGAACAAGGAGGAGGCCTGGAAGCTCCTCGAGAAGTCGATCGCCACCAATAAGAACTACGTGAACGTCTCCCGCAAGGCCCGCGTCCTGGCCGACGAGGGGAAGGTCGCCGAAGCCGTGAAGTTCGGTGACGAGGCCCTCGCCCTCGCCAAGGCCGACCCCGCGAAGCCGAACGTGACTGCTTTTGAAAAGACGGTCGGCGAGTGGAAAGCGAAGGGTAAGTAGTCCTCCGAAACCGGAGACCAGGGAGTTAAACGCGGGCCGGAAGGCCCGCGTTTCGCATTCCGGGCGCCCTCCGGCGAGGCCCCGCCACTCTAGATGGGAAAGCGGACCGAGAAGATTCCCTTCTTCACGTGAAGGCGCCCCCGTCCGACCGCGCCCGTCTCGCGGTAGTACCCGTCAAGAGAGAAGTTTCCGGACGAGACCGTGAGCGCCTCGATCGCGAACCGCGACGGCGCCGCCGTGATGTGGCAGCGCGCCTCCAGGTCCTCGAGGTGGAGAAGGCCGGCTGCCCACTTCGCGAGGCCGGGCGGCATCAGCGCGACGATCGGTCGTGCGTCCCGGATCCGGCCCTCCATCCTCGCATCCACCGAGCCGTCGTCGAGATTGAACCGTCCCGTCCGGGCGTGGAAGGTCGCGGCCCAGGCGTCGACCTTTCCGCTGTCGGCCACCGCGACGTCGGAGAGGACCACGCTGGTTCCGGCCAGCGACGCTTCGCCCTTCTTGAAGTCGACCCCGGAGACGCGCACGTCGGCGACGACGGTCCCCCGGATCGTCTTCGTCGCCGTCCGGGCCTTCACGTCCCGCGACGTGAGCCTCACGACGGCCGTCCCTGATCCGTCCTTCAAGTCCACCTGCACGCGGATCGCGCCTTCACCCCCCGAGAAGCGAGCCCCCCCTACCTCCGCGCCGAGGAACGCGGGGCCTCCGAAGCTGCCACTCAGCGAGGCCCCTCCGGACAAGAGCTTCCAGACGTCGTTGCCGGTAAAGACCTTCGTGTCGAACGAAGGGATCTCGCACCGAACCGAGCCGGTGGTGCGTGCCACGACGATCGCGTCGCCCCTCCGGACCTCTCCCGTCGCGACCTCCAGCCGCGCCGGGCCTATGCGCGCCCGCTGGCCGGGAAACACTTCGAAGGAGCCCTCCACGCGGCCGTTGCCGGTCCAGCGGCAGGAATCGATCCAGATCTCCTCCAGCCGCGCGATCGTGAGGCCGTCGACGACGATCCGCCACGGATCCTCCTCCGGCGGGATCGGCGGGAACTCGCCGAGGACCGGCGGCCCCGGCCATCCTTCGATCTGCGGGTAGTTGGCGAGCCGTGCGGGCGTCGCATCCTCGTTCTTCATCAGCTCCCGCAGCCGGAACGTCACGCGGCCCACGCGGACGCGTGTCGCGTGGAAACGGCGCCGCAGCAGGTCCCGAATCGAGAAACGGATCTCGACCCCCTCGAGCACCGCCTGCAGCTCCATGTTCGAATCGCGGATCCTGAGCGTCAGGGCGTCGAGGGACACGCGTCCGGGGAGCGTCGACCGAGCGCCATTCCAGTCCATCACCATGGCCTCGGGCTGGCTCGAGATCTCGCCACGAAGCCAGGCCGTCCGGAGAAGAACGTTGGTGGCAACGACGAGAGCGAGGACGAAAAAAACGAGCGCCCCGGCGGTCCACGCGGACACCCGCAGGACTCGGGACCGAATGGAACTCTTCATCCGGACCACGATCCGGAAGCTCGCGCCTCCGCTTTCCAGACAGGAGCCGGCCCCGCATTACGGGGCGCACCGAGACCGGGAAAAGGGGGGCTGTTCTGGGTTGGGCTCAATCACATCTCCGAGATAGGCAAAGCAAGTTCCGGACCACGAGGGACCTTCCAGACCCTCAAACGTGAAGCATTCTGTTGAAAAGGAGTTTGATTCGACACGGGCGGCCCGGCGTTCGCACTGGCCCGCACTTCACCCTGGAATGCCGGTGGCAGCCGAGGCCCTGGAACGCCGAGGAGGACTACGTCGGCACCGCCTCCGTCCCCGCCCCCGTGAACGGTGATGCCGCCAGGGCGACGAGGACGACGACGATGCATCCCAGAGCGTTCAGCCAGAGAAACGAGATGCTGGTGAACGTCCAGCAGGCGACGACGGCCGCTTCCCCGGCGAGCGCCCCCCAGAAGGCGGCGCCCCCCTTCACCCGGGGCAGGTAAAAGGCCGTGAGGAAGACGCCGAGGATCGTGCCGTAGAAGAAGGAGCCGAGGATGTTCACCGCCTCGACGAGCGTTCCGAGGCGGCTCGCGTACTGGGCGAAGACGATGGCGAAGAGCCCCCAGGCCACCGTCAGCCCCTTCGAGATCGTCACGAGCTTCTCCTCCGGGGCGTCCTTTCCGAGGTACCTCCGGTATACGTCGACGACGGAGGTCGTCGAGAGGGCGTTCAGCTCGGCCGCGGTGGACGACATCGACGCCGCGAAGATCGCGGCGAGGACGAGGCCGACGACGCCCGACGGGAGGACGTCGAGAACGAAGCGCAGGAAGATGTAGTTCGTGTCTTTCCCTTCGCTCTTCGGGAGGGTCTCCTTGATGAGCGATGAGGCGCGCGCCTTCACCGCTTCCGACGTCGCGTACGCCGACCGGAGCGATTTCTTCGCTGCGGCCACGGCCGCCTCGTTGCCCGACCGGCCGGCCGCGACGAAGCGCAGCGCCTCGCGCCGGCTCGTCTCCGCCGCCTCGGCGTGCGCCGCTTCGAGGGCCGCCATCTCGGCCCCGCGCGGACCCTCGGCCGCCTTCCTCGCCTCGACCGGATTGAACCAGAGGGGCGGGGCGACGAACTGGTAGAAGGCGAAGACCATCGCGCCGACGAAGAGGATCGCGAACTGCATCGGCACCTTGACGAGGCCGTTCACGAGGAGGCCGAGCCGGCTCTGGGCGACGGAGCGGCCCGTGAGGTAGCGCTGCACCTGCGACTGGTCGGTCCCGAAGTAGGAGAGCGAGAGGAAGGTGCCGCCGATGAGGCCCGACCAGAGGTTGTACCGGTTGCTCAGGTCGAACGTGGTGTCGACGGCGTTCATCCGGCCGAGCGCTCCGGAGACGAGGACGGCATCGCCGAAGCCGACGCCGTCGGGAAGGACGTGCAGGAGCGCCACGAGGGCGACGCCCATCGCGAGGAGGATGATGACCATCTGCTGGGTCTGCGTCTCGTTGACCGCCTTCGCGCCGCCTGAGGTCGTGTAGACGACGACGAGACCGCCGATGACGACCGTCGTCACCTGGATGCTCCAGCCGAGGAGGACCGAGAGGATGAGCGCCGGGGCGTAGATCGTCAGGCCGCAGGCGAGGCCACGCTGGAGGAGGAAGAGGAACGCCGTCAGGGTTCGGGTTTTCGGGTCGAAGCGCCTCTCGAGGTATTCGTAGGCCGTGTAGACCTTCAGCCGGTGGAAGAGCGGGACGACGGTGACGCAGAGGATCACCATCGCCAGCGGCAGGCCGAAGTAGAACTGCACGAAGCGCATCCCGTCGGCGAAGGCCTGCCCGGGCGTCGAGAGGAACGTAATGGCGCTCGCCTGCGTCGCCATGATCGACAGGGCGACCGTCCACCAGGCCTGGTTCCGCCCCGCGAGGAGGTAGCCCTCGAGCCCCTTCTGCCGGCGGCTCCTCATCACCCCATAGACGACAATGAAGAGGAGCGAGGCGCCCAGAACGACCCAGTCGAGCGCCCTCACCGGAACATCCTCGCGAAAAGCCAGAAGAGGACGATCTCCAGCGCGAGCGCGCCGAGAACGACGGCGTAGAGAACGCCCCAGCGCTTCCCGACCGGCGGCGCCTCTTCGCCCCCCCCTCGCTCGTCAGTCACGCGCGTGCCCGCCCGAGACGAGGTTCGCAAAGAGGCGCATCGCCCCGGGCACGCCCGCCGGGAGCTGCCGGAAGAACGAGAGCCCGGTGTAGACGAACGTCCCCTTGCCAGGCCGTGCGACGAGGAGCGACCCGAGCGTCTCCTTCTCCCCAGGGTCGGCCATTCCGAGAAGCGGCATGTAGCGGTCGTCCCAGCTCGCCGGGAAATAGAGGCCACGCTCCTGCACCCAGCCCTCGAAGTCTGCCGGGCCGATCCGATTCGGGGTCGTCAGGAGCGGGTCGGCCGCGGCCAGGATCCTCACGGGCGCCTCCTCCACCGTCACGCGATCGCGCCCGAGCTTCAGCGGGAAGGGTCCGAGCGCGTCGGTGACGAGCTCGAAGCTCGTGTTGTACTGGACGACGAGCGTTCCGCCCGTCTCCACCCACGAAAGGAGGTGCGGGAGCGCGTCCTTCAGCTCGGGCCGGGTGTTGGCGGCGCGGATTCCGAGGACGACGGCGTCGAACCGCGCGAGATCGCCCCGGAGAAGGTCGTCCGCCGACAGGAGCGTGACGCCGAAGCCCATCTGGCCAAGGACGCCCGGCACCTCGTCGCCAGGGCCGGAGACGTAGCCGATCCGACCAGCGCCGCGGGCGAGGTCGACGTGGACCGCCCGCGCCCCGGCCCTGGGAAAGAAGACGAGCGGCGGCAGGTGGGGGTAGTCAATTTCGTGCCGGGAGAGGCCCCAGGAATGGCCACCGACCGAGGCCTCCACCGTCAGCGCCGCCACTGCCGGCGTAGCCGGCGGCTTCACCGTGAACTCGAACGTCTCCGCCGCCCCCGGTGCGAGCGAGAAGGGGCGGACGGCGGGCTCCACGCGCCAGTCGGCCGGCAGGCCGAGCCGGACCGTTCCGTCGACGCGCGCGGCAGCCGCCGCGGCGCCCTTTGCCTCGTCGCCCGTCGCCGCGGCAACGATGGCAGGCGTCAGCGGCGGTGGGCCGCCACGGGTCGAGGGCGCCTGCGCCGCCCGGACCTCGACCCGGACGGTGCGCGCCTTGTCGTCGGGGAGGACGACGACGTCCTGGCCGAGCGCGATCGTCACCGGCGGTTCCACGACGAACGAGCGGATCTCCTCACCCTTCACGGGGTCGGTCCGGCGGAAATAGACGGGCTCGTCGAACGTCAGGGTCTCACCGGCCATCGTCACGTCGAACTGGACCCGCGTGGCTGCGCCGTCGGGCCGGATGGCGTCTTTCGGCTCGGGAACGGCGTAGAGCCCCTTCCCGGGCGCGGAGCGCAGCCAGTGCGGCTGGGTGATCTCCACGTCGGCAGGCACATGCACGTCCGTGGCGCCCTCGACGGGTTCGTTGGGCTTCAGCGCCACGGCGGAGGGGAGGCCCTCTCCGCTCCCCCAGGGGACGCGCACGCGCGAAAGCGTCGCGGCACCTCCCGCCCGGACGAGGGCGGTGATGTTCAGGCGAAACGTGCTTCCCGGCGTCGCCGACGGGCTCGTCGCCATCGCCTCCAGCCAGAGCCCCGAGGCCGAGCGGATCGCCGAAAGGAGCTCCTTGCGCTTCACGTCGAGCCACGGATCGGGCGCGAGGGTCTTCAGCGCGGCATGCGCTGCGAGGAGCTTCGGCAGGACCACGGACGGGTCCGCAGGGTCGAACGCACGCTCGGCCTCTGCGAGGAGCGCGCCGACACGATCACCGCCCTTTATGCGGTTCCACGACGTGTCGATTCCCTCGAACGGATCGGCTTTGACGGGCTCTCCCTCGAGGAGGACGAGGTCGTTCGTCAGGCTTCCCCGCCGCTCCGACGACCCGAAGCCCTGGCTCTTGTGCTGGCTCCGGCTCTCGGCCGCCGTCTCGGTGTACGACCGGCCGAGCAGGGGGCTGTAGCCGCCGAGCTCGATCGGGATGGCGCCGGCGTTCGGCTTCCCGTCGCGCCGCCAGGCGTTCCAGAAGAGGCGCCGCGGCCGGTACGGCGCGAGCCCCTCTGCGATCTGCTCGGGAAAGCGAGCCGGGTCGCCCGCGGCCAGGAACGCCTCGTGGGCGAGGATCGCGGAGGCGGTGTGGTGCCCGTGGGTTACCGACCCGCTCTCCGGGAAGCGCGCGATGACGACGTCGGGGCGGAACGTCCGGATGACACGGACGACGTCCCTCAGAACTTCCTCGTGTCCCCAGAAGCGAAACGACTCCTCCGGGGTCTTCGAGTAGCCGAAGTCGATCGCGCGCGTGAACATCTGCTCACCGCCGTCGATCCTGCGGGCCGAGAGGAGCTCGTGCGTCCGGACGAGGCCGAGCGCTGGCCCGAGCTCTTTGCCAATCAGGTTCTGCCCCCCGTCACCGCGCGTCACGGCGAGGTACGCCGTCCGCATCAGTCGTCCCTCGGCAAACATCGCGATCATCGCGCTGTTCTCGTCGTCGGGGTGGGCGGCGACGTAGAGGACGCTCCCGAGCGTCCGGAGCTTCTTCAACTTCAGCAGGAGCTCGCCCGCGGGATCGGGCCGCTCCGGGCCGAAGGAGGCCCCGGAAGCGGCTGCGGCGGTGACGGCGAGGACGAAGGCGAGAAGCGCGCCAACGCGCGCGGAGCGAAACTTCATGCGGTTCTCCGGCGCGCGATGATGACCGCGACCCTTTCCGCTGTCTACGCGAAGGGCGGCAACC
>DIAY01000244.1:23858-24221 GCA_002414905.1 Holophagales bacterium UBA5066
AACGTGCCCAGGCCGAGACGCAGGGTACAGAGCCGTTCGCCTCGGAACCGGGTGCCGGCTCGTCGCAGCCATCTCCACCACCGTCCCCCTCCGCTGCCGCTTTGCGCCGCAGCTGGGCGCGGCTTCTGCTCCGGGTCTACGCGACTGATCCACTCGTCTGTCCGCGATGCCGGGCCGTGATGCGGGTGGTCTCCTTCATCACCGAACCCCGGACCATCCGCCGCATCCTCGACCACGTCACTCAGCGCGCCCCCCAGGGCCGTGCCCCGCCTCCCCCTGCCGGCGAGATACCCGTCCTCCCACGTCTCCCCTGATCGCGACGGCCGTCGCCAGCCCCGCCAGCGCGGCAGAGTGGGGGTCTGT
>DIAY01000271.1:0-4428 GCA_002414905.1 Holophagales bacterium UBA5066
GGTTACGACGTCCGCAAGGACAAGCCGTACGACGGCTACGACGAGATCGATTTCGACGTCCCCGTCATGATGGCCGGCGACAACTACTCGCGCTACCTCGTCCGGATGGAGGAGATGCGGCAGTCGCTCCGGATCATCGAGCAGGTGATCGCCAGGCTCCCCGGCGGGCCGATCGTGTCGGACGACTACCGTGTCGTCCTTCCGCCGAAGGAGATGGTCTACAACGAGATGGAAGGGCTCATCTTCCACTTCAAGAACGTCTTCGAAGGGATCCAGGTTCCGGCGGGGGAGATCTATTCGTACACCGAAGGGGCGAACGGCGAGCTCGGCTACTCGATCGTCTCCGACGGGAGCGGGAACCCCTACCGTGTGAAGGTGCGCCCCCCCTGCTTCCCGCTCTTTGCGGCCTTCGAGAAGATCATCATCGGCAGCATGGTCGCGGACGCGGTCGCCACGCTCGGGACGCTCAACATCATCGCCGGCGAGCTGGACCGGTAAGAGAGGGAGACGACATGCCCGGAAAGGTCGTCATCATTCAGCCTCACGAGCCGACGATCGGCGAAAGGCTCTATCTGCCCCTGCTGCAGGGAATGGCCCTGACGTTTCGCAAGTTCCTCTCGAACGTCTTCACGCCAGGCGTGAGGCCGACGATCGAGTATCCCGAGCAGAGGCGCGACTACTCCGACCGCTACCGGGGGCGCCAGATCCTCAAGGTGCGCGAGGACGGCTCGCTCAAGTGCGTCGCCTGCTACATGTGCGCGATGCACTGCCCTGCCGCATGCATCCACATCGAAGCCGGAGAGCACCCCAATCTCGCCTACGAGAAATACCCGACCGTCTTCGAGATCGACCTCCTGCGTTGCGTCATGTGCGGCTACTGCGTCGACGCGTGCCCGAAGGACGCCATCTGGATGACGAAGGACTACGAGATGTCGTACTTCAACCGGAAGGACGCCGTCTACGGAATCCCCGAGCTGACGGAAAAGCCTTCGGATACGGCTGCGGATGGGCCCGGCTACGGTTACCGGCCCTACTACGGTGCGAGCCCGGCGAAGAAGGCCGGGCAGTTCGAGCCCTCGGGCCTCTCCCTCCTCCCGATGACCCTGGCGCGCAACGCCGCGATCAACCGGGTTCCGCCACCGCCACCCAGGCCCCCGGCGCCGGCACCGGCGCCGGCGAAACCCGCCGCGTAGGCCCGACGACCCCTCCGGAACGAGCGGACGCCCCGGGCTTTCCGGGGTGTTCCCGACCCGGCCGGCTTACCAGATGATGCGGGCGCCGAGACGCAGCTGGTACGGACGGCCGGAGGAGTCGATCGGCTTCCAGTCGCCGCCGGAACGACCCCTCTGGTCGCTGGACTCGACCTTCGGGTCGGGGGCGAGGACCCTCAGGATGGCTTCGTTCACCTCGACGGCGAGGCGGACGCGAGGCTCACCCGAGGGTCCGGGGCCTCCCAGGGTGAATACGGAGTCGGAGTCGCCGGGAAGCCGGACGAGGCTCTCGCCCTTTGTCGGGTCAAACCCCGCGAGGGGTGTCGAGGTCTCGAGGGCGGGAGGGGCGGCGAAGAGCTGGAAGCGCTGCGGATTCCCTGCAGGCAGCTCGATCCGAGGCTGGCCGAGCGCCGCAACGGCACCTGCAAGAAGCAACACGCTGACAAGGGGCCCGCGTAACCGGGTCACTATGGTGATTCTCCTCCCGCACGAGGCTTTTCGCACCTCCTCCCGGCTCCAGGGTTCGCCGGATGCCCGGGCAGCGCGCTGGAACGGCCTGTCAGTGCAGAAACGAGCCTCCGTTAAGGCCGAGGGCCGTACCGTTGGCGTAAGGGCCGAGCGGGGAGAGATAGAAGAGAACCGCCCGCGCGCAGTCTTCGGGGGTCGCGATGCGGCCGAGCGGGATCTCCGCCTCGATCTCGGCTTTTCGGGCAGCGACGTCGGGGCGCGCCATCTCCGTATCGACCCAGCCCGGGCAGATCGAGTTCGCGGTGATGCCGCGTGGTCCCTCGTTCCGGGCGAGACAGCGCGCGAGACTCACCATCCCTGCCTTGGAGACGGCATAGCTCGCCGCGTCCGTCTCGGCGCGGAAGGCGGCCCGCGAGGCGACCATGACGACCCGCCCGAAACGGGCGGCGCGCATCGCCGGGAGCGCGAGGAGCGTCAGATGCGCCGCCGATTCCAGGTTCACGGCCTGCGTCGTCCTCCAGCGGGAGAGAAACACGGCATCGTCGGCCTCCTCGAAGGGGTTGCGAATGTAGATCCCGGCGTTGTGGACGAGGAGCAGCGGATCTCCGAGGGCAGCCACGACCTCGCGGTGGAGGCGTCGGCGTTCGTCGTCATCACCCAGCTCGGCCTGGAACAGCGCCGTCGCCGGTCCCCCGGACCGGGCGATGTCGACCGCGACCTGCTCGGCTTCCGCGCGGTTCTTACCGTAATGGATCGCCACCCGGGCGTTGCAGCTCCCGAGCAGCCTTGCCGTCGCGGCGCCGATGCCGCGTGAGGCGCCCGTGACGAGGGCGACTCGGCCTTCGAGGTCGAGGAGAGGGGAGGCGGGGGAAGGCGTCACGTCCATCCGCGGAGTCTCGCACCGCGGATCCGGGGCGTCAGCCTTCCGCTCGCACGCGGGCCAGGGAACCGAGCGCCCCCGTGAACTCTCCGAGGGGGAGGAAGGAGGCCTGCGCCCCCACCAGGGCCGTGACGTTGCCGAGGATCTCGACGAGGAGGGGGTTGTTGCGCAGGGTAGAGCCCGCGTAGAGGACATCTGGCCTGCGCCGGGATGCTCCGTCGTCGTTGGAGGCGACGAGGGCGACGGCGATCTGCCCGGCAAGGAGCGCGACGTTCTCGCCGACGAGACCGAGAAGTGCGTGTGCGACGTCGGCGGCCCGCGGCTCGTGCGCCTTTCCGAAGTTCGCGGCCGTCAGGTCGGGGACGAGTGCGATTCCCCCTGGCCTGTAGAGGTCCCCGACGAGGAGATCGACGTGACGCCGGTCGCCCGTCGCGGCGAGGGCGACGAGCCGGTCGTGGTCGTCGGTGCCGAGCAGGAGCCGGCTGAGGCCTCGCAGAGTACCCCCGCCGAGCGCCGTACCGCCCACGCGCGCGACGGTGCCGTCCGCCCCCATGCGGAGGATGGACGTCCCGGTGCCGAGGCTGACGAGGAGGTGCGGGAATTGCACGTCGAGCCCGGCGCGGCGGGTCAGGAGCGGCGCACCCGCCCCCCAGGAGGCGAACTCTTCGACGACGGTGACGTTGCGGGTCAGGCCGAGCCGGCCGGCCAGGCCCGAGGCGCCGCCGCCCGTGGCGGCGAGGTGGCGAAGCGAGTGACGGAGGAGAAAGGCGTCGAGAAGACGTTCGTCTCCTGCCGGGGCGACGAACGTCTCGAACGAACCGAGCGGCCGGTCGACCGGCACGGCGACGGCCTTCACGAGCGTGGCGCCCAGGTCGACGCCGGCATCCCAGAGCCTCATCGGAGAGGATTGTCTCCTGTCGGGTCGCCCGCGTGCCCGGCCGGGGCCGGACGGCACCAGCGGGGTAAAATAATGCGCTCGCCGTCTGGCCCGCTGCCCGCGGGCGCCGACGCGCTGGCCGTCCCTTGCGGGAGCGGCCGGGATAGGGAGATCCGAATGCACGACGCCGTCCTCGACGCCCTCACTGAATCGTTCGGCGACAACGCCGGGTTCGCCCTCGAGCTCTACGCGCAGTACCGCCTGAATTCCGGCTCCGTGGGAGACGACTGGCGGAGGACGTTCGAGCAGTTCGAGAAGAGAGCCCGCGCCGCCGGCATCCCGGTCTCCGCCCCCGCGGTCCCGGCCCCGGCCCTTCCCGAGCTCGAGGCCCCGGCATCGGCCGCGCCGCTTGCGGCGGCACCCGCCCCCGTCCTCTCGAGGGCCCCGGCGGCCCGCCCCTCCACCCCGCAGCTTCGTCCGGGCGAGATGCTCCAGCCCCTCATCGGCGGTTCCGCGACGATCGCCCGCAACATGGACGCCTCCCTCGCCGTCCCGACCGCGACGTCCCAGAGGGTCATTCCGGCCAGGGCGATGGAGGAGAACCGACGGATCCTGAACCACCACCGCGAGGTGGTGCACCAGTCGAAGATCTCCTTCACCCACCTCGTCGCCTGGGCGATCGTGCGGGCCATAGAGAAGCACCCGGGGATGAACGATGCCTACGCGGAGGCGGAGGGGCGGCCCCAGCGCGTGAGGAAGCCGCACGTGAACCTCGGGATCGCGGTCGACGTGACGAAGAAGGACGGGTCGCGAACCCTCCTCGTCCCGAACCTCAAGCTGGCCGAGGAGCTCGACTTCGCCGAGTTCGTCGCCACGTTCGACAACCTCGTCGGCAAGGCCCGGCGCGGATCGATCGAGCCGGAGGCGTTCCTGGGGACGTCGATCTCCCTGACGAACCCCGGGACGCTCGGCACGACGTCGTCCTCGCCTCG
>DIAY01000271.1:4675-9247 GCA_002414905.1 Holophagales bacterium UBA5066
TCCCGGGTGATGGCGGTAACGTCGACGTACGACCACCGGGTCATTCAGGGAGCCGAGTCGGGTTCGTTCCTCGCGACTCTCCAGGACCTCCTTCTGGGCGGCGACGGGTTCTACGAGAGGATCTTCGGGGACCTCCGCGTTCCGCATCGCCCCGTGGCCTGGGAGCCGGACCGGAACCCGCCCATCTTCGGCGGCGGTTCGCGTCTCGAGGCGGTGGAGAAGCAGGCACGGATCCTCCCTCTCATCAACTTCTACCGGGTCCGCGGGCACCTCCTCGCCGACCTCGACCCGCTCGGCGTCGATGATCCGCCCTACCACGCCGAGCTCGACCCGGCGAGTTTCGGCTACACGATCTGGGATCTCGACCGGAAGTTCATCACGAACGGCCTCGCGGGGCGCGACCAGGCGACGCTCCGGGAGATCCTGGAGGTCCTCCGGCAGACGTATTGCGGGAAGATCGGCGCCGAGTTCATGAACATCCAGGATCCCGCCCAGAAGGCGTGGCTCATGGAGCGGATGGAATCAAGCAGGAATCGCGCGACGCTCTCCGCGGACGAGAGGAATCGCCTCCTTGCCAAGCTCGTCGAGGCGGAGAGCTTCGAGAAGTTCCTCCACGCCAAGTACGTCGGACACAAGCGTTTCTCCCTGGAGGGGGGCGAGGCGGCGATCCCGCTCCTGACACGGCTCCTCGACCGGGCCGCGGAGATGGGCGTCGAGGAGGCGGTCATCGGGATGCCGCACCGTGGGCGCCTGACGATCCTCACGACAGTCGTCGGCAAGCCTGTCGACCGGATCTTCGCGGAATTCGAGGACGTCCTCGACCCGCAGTCGATCCAGGGCTCGGGCGACGTGAAGTACCACCTCGGCGCTGTCGGGATGCACGAAACGCCCGGCGGGAAGCAGGTGAAGCTGGGCCTCGCCCCGAACCCGAGCCACCTCGAGGCGGTCGACCCGGTCGTCGAGGGAATGGTGCGCGCCAAGCAGGAGCGGGCAGGTGACACGACGCGCGACAAGATCCTCCCGATCCTTCTCCACGGCGACGCCGCCTTCGCGGGGCAGGGACTCGTCGCCGAGACGCTCAACATGTGCAAGCTCGAGGGATACCAGACGGGCGGCACGATCCACGTCGTCGTGAACAACCAGATCGGCTTCACGACGAATCCGAAGGAAGCCCGCTCCTCGCCGTACTGCACCGACGTCGCCAAGGCGGTGCAGGCCCCCATCTTCCACGTGAATGGCGACGACCCGGAGGCGGTCGTTCAGGCGATCGACCTCGCGATCGAGTACCGCAAGAGATTCGGCCACGACGTCGTCGTCGACATGGTCTGCTACCGCCGCTACGGCCACAACGAGGGCGACGAGCCGAGCTACACGCAGCCGCTTCTCTACGCGAAGATCCGGAATCACTCCTCGGCCGCGCGCCTCTACGGCGACGCGCTCGTCCGCGACGGCCTCCTGACGGCCGCCGAGGTCGAGCAGGTCTGGGTCGCCGCGAAGCAGAAGCTCGAAAAGGCGTACGACGCGTCCGCCGCGACGCGCACGCGCGGCGCCTTTTCCGACTCGCTCGTCGCGCCGGCGGCGCCGCGCTACGCGGTCGAAGGCAGCGCGAGGGAGAAGCTCCAGCGGGTCGTGAAGGCCGTGTCGACGCTTCCGCCCGGTTTCGAGGTCCATCCGAAGCTCCGGCCGCTCCTGAGGAAGAGGGCCGAATACGCGAGCGGCAGGCCCGATATCGACTGGGCGGGGGGAGAGATGCTCGCCTTCGGCATGCTCCTGCAGGAAGGGACGCCGGTTCGCCTCTCGGGGCAGGACTCGGGGCGCGGCACCTTCAGCCACCGCCACTCCGTCCTCGCCGATCCGAGGACGGGGCAGGTGTACGTCCCCCTCAACGCGATCGCGAAGCCGCAGGCCCGCTTCGAGGTGATCGACTCGTTCCTCTCCGAGTTCGGGGTCATGGGCTTCGAGTTCGGCTACGCCATCGCGGACCCGTCGACGCTCGTCCTCTGGGAGGCGCAGTTCGGCGACTTCGCGAACGGGGGGCAGGTGATCATCGATCAGTTCATTTCGGGCTCCGAGCAGAAGTGGAGCCAGACCTGCGACCTCGTCCTTCTCCTTCCTCACGGGCAGGAGGGGCAGGGCCCGGAGCACTCCTCTGCCCGCCTCGAGCGGTTCCTGACGCTTTGCGCCGAGAACAACATGAGCGTCGTCAACGTCACGACTCCGGCCCAGTACTACCACCTCCTGGTGCGGCAGATGCGAGACGACGTTCGGCGGCCGCTCATCGTCATGTCGCCGAAGAGCCTCCTGCGCCATCCGAAGGCGGTTTCCACGTTCGACGAGATCGCGGACGGGTCGTTCCAGCCGGTCCTCGACGACGCGGCTTTCGCCTCCGGGGGAACGGACGGGGTGCGACGCATCGTCCTGGCGAGCGGCAAGCTCGTCTACGAGCTTCTCGCGGCGCGGGAGAAGGCGGCACGGACGGACATTGCGATCGTGAGGCTCGAGGAGCTCTACCCGTTCCCGGGCGAGGCCCTGGGCCGGGTCTTCGCGCGCTATCCGCAGGCGGCGACGCTCGTCTTCGCACAGGAGGAACCGAAGAACATGGGTGCCTGGCGCTTCGTGCGGGAGCAGTTCCTCGAAGGCGCCGTTGCAGGCGCCGGCCCCCAGAGGCCGCTGCACTACGCCGGACGGCGAGCCTCGGCGAGCCCTGCGCCCGGCTCGCACCATGTCTTCGCGATGGAGCAGGAGGCGATCATCGCCGATGCGCTCGGCCTGCCAGCAGAGGTTCCGGTGAAGGTCTGAGAATCCGAGGGGCGGGGGGTCGCGAATCGCGCGGCCCCGGCGCCCCCGTTCGTGACCGGGACTACTTCGTCGCGCCCGCGGTCGGCCGGATCTCGCGGGCGAGGCGGCGGGCGGTGTCGTCTACGGCAAGCGTGAGGGCCTGCGACTGCATCGAGCTCTCGTCCCGCCGTTCCTGGCGCGGGCTCTCCCACCGGCCGGTCTTCTGGAGGATTGTGAGCTTCTTGCCGCCCGCTTCGAAGGCCTCCAGCTCTGCCGTGCACTCCCCGCGGTACCAGTAGACCGTCACGGTCACGGCGGACGGTCCTGTTCCCCTCGTCTCCGTCGCACTCATCGGCCGGGCCGCGCAGTCGAGCAGCCGGATACCGACGTAGGCATCCGCCGGAGCCTGCTTGATCAGGGCGCTGGTTCTCGCCTCATCCTTCCCGAGAGACGAGGCATGGACTCCGAGATTGCGGACGTCGGTGATCTGGTAGAAGCCTTCCCTCTCGATCTCCCTCATGATGGCGCGCGCCATCCGGGTCGTCGCTGAATCCTCTCCGGGCGCCATCGGAATGCCCGTCATCCGGCTCTCCGGATACTGGACGTCGATGAGGGCCAGCGACTTGCCGGGAAGGACCGTCATGGTGGTGGCACAGCCGACAGTGAGGAGAGTGAGCGTGAGGAGAACGAGACCGCCGAGAGGGAGCCCAAAGCGTTCTTTCATCCCACCATTATGAGCCGGTCGGCGTGGCACAGCCGACGGTCGGGGGAGCTGTCGAATGGGAATCCGGCTCACCGGTACTTTTCCAGGATCGCCGCGAGCACCTCGCGGGATGGTCGAATCCTGGCCTCGCCGAGAGTCGTGAGCGGCTCGTCGACGGTGTTGAGGAGCCGCGCAAAACTGGGCTTCTCGGGCTCGAGATAGAGAATTCCGGTCAGGAACTCCTTTGCCGACCGGCTCCGGTGGAGAGTCGCCAGGACCTGGTCCTTGTCGGTCGGGTCGTAGTCACGCCCGACCGAGTGGAACCGGATCATGCTCCCGTCGGGGAACGGGACATCCTTCACCTCGCCGGGCGGAATCTCGGCGATCGTGTCGTCGAAATAGGGGACGAAGCCGATCTCGTGGAGCGGCTCCTCGTGATCCTTGGCGTACTTGTAGCTCTTCGTCGATCCCTCGTGGTCGTTGAACGTCACACAGGGGGAGATCACGTCGATGACAGCGGTGCCGCTGTGCATGATCGCCGCCTGCAGGATCGCCTGGAGCTGCTTCATGTCGCCGGAGAACGAGCGTGCGACGAACCCGCAGCCGAGCTCGATGGCGAGGCCGCAGAGGTCGATCGGGACGAGGTCGTTGGCACCGCCCCCTTTCAGCGTCGAGCCGACGTCGGCCGTCGCCGAGAACTGGCCCTTCGTGAGGCCGTAGACGCCGTTGTTCTCGACGACGTAGACGAGCGGCATATTCCGCCGTACGACGTGAACGAACTGCCCGATGCCGATCGAGGCGGTGTCGCCGTCTCCCGAGACGCCGATGCCGATCAGGTCCGGATTCGCGAGGAGGGCGCCCGTCGCGAACGAAGGCATGCGCCCGTGGACGGCGTTGACTCCCCAGGCGCGGTTCAGGAAGTAGGCGGGCGTCTTGGAGGAGCAGCCGATTCCCGAGAACTTCGCCACCCGTCGCGGCTCGATACCGAGCTCCCAGAACGCGGTGACGATCTGCTTCGTGATGACGTCGTGGCCGCAGCCGAGGCAGAGCGTCGATTTCGCCCCTTCGTAGTCCGCCTTCGCGAGGCCGAT
>DIAY01000271.1:9482-20715 GCA_002414905.1 Holophagales bacterium UBA5066
CGGACCCTGAGGTAGTCGAGCGGCAGGTCGTGATCGAGCTCGAGGCGGTCGCGGGCCTCGGTCGTACCGTAGTGCGAGGTGCCGAAGGCCAGGAGTCCCGCCGTGGCGCCGGCGCGGTCCTCGAACGCCGGCTTCGGGAGCATCCCGCGCGCGGTCTCGAGCTTCCGAACGAGCCGTTCCACGTTCCTCACGTAGTCCTGCGGCTTCTCCGTGTAGCCGGCCGCCTCGTTGTGTCCCGAGCCCCGCGTGAAATAGGCCGCTTTCGGATGGTCCGTTCCGGGGAGCGTCCTCCAGGGGATGCCGTCGCCGTCGAGGTCCCGGTAGCGACCCCAGGTCTCCTTCAGGCGCTCGACGCCCTCGGCGTCGAGGACCTTGCCACGGTCGAAGGGTGCTTCGGGATACGGAAACGGGTCGGCCATCCAGTTGTTCATCCCGAGGTCGAGGTCGGAGAGGACGAAGACGGGCGTCTGGAGCCGCTCGGCGAGGTCGAACGCCTCGATGGCCATCGTGAAGCACTCCTCCGGAGAGGAGGGGAACAGGACCGGATGCTTGCCGTCGCCATGGGAATTCGTGTGGCAGATGAGGACGTCGCCCTGCATCGTCCGGGTCGGCAGGCCGGTCGACGGGCCGACGCGCTGCACGTTGAAGATGACGGCCGGAATCTCGGTGTAGTAGCCGTAGCCGATCAGCTCCGACATGAGGGATATACCGGGGCCTGAGGTGGCGGTGAAAGCGCGGGCACCGGACCATCCGGCTCCGAGGACCATGCCGATGGAAGCGATCTCGTCCTCGGCCTGGACGATGGCGGCCATCGCGCGTCCCGTCCCGGGGTCCACGCGATGCTCGGCACAGAGGTCGATGAACGTTTCACAGAGCGAGGACGAGGGGGTGATCGGGTACCAGGTGCAGACGGTGGCTCCGCCGAACAGACACCCGAGAGCCGAGGCGGAGTTGCCGTCGATGATGAGCTTGCCCCGCGTCCTATCCATCCGCTCGACGCGGTGGGGGAGCTTCTGGGGAAAGGCCGAGGCCGCGTGCTCCATCCCGAGGCGCATCGCCGCCAGGTTCAGGTCGATCGCCTTCGCCTTCCCCGCGAGCTGCCTGCGGATCGACGCTTCGATCTCGGCCGGGTCGATTCCCATCAGGTCGGCCAGGACGCCGACGTAGATCATGTTCACCAGGAGGCGCCTGAGCTTTGCCTGGTCAGGCGGAAGAGGGAGCCTGGCCACGACCTCTGAGAACGGCACGGGGAAGAGCCGAAGGTCGTCGCGGAGCTTCTCGAGGCCGAGCTTCTTCTCGAAGACGACGGACGTACCGGGCAATGCGGCGAGGACATCCGCCGCCGCAGTCTCCGGATTCATGAGGATGAGGACGTCCAGCTCGCGTCTGCGGCCGATGTAGCCGTGGCGGCTCGCCCGGATCGTGAACCAGGTGGGAAGCCCCTGGATGTTCGAGGGGAAGAGGTTCTTCCCGGAAACCGGAACCCCCATGCCGAAGATCGACCGCAGGAGGACGTTGTTGGCCGTCTGGGAACCGGACCCGTTTACGGTCGCGATCTGAAGGGAAAAGTCGTTCACGACGACCGTGGGAGCGCTCTCGGTGGGTGAAGGGGCTGTCGACATCCGGGTACACCTCCTCCCGTGAGCCGCGCGGCCGTGCAGCGGGCGAAAACGGGTAAACCAACAATGGTAGCCGGAAACGCCGCATTTCGGACATGCCCGTGCAAGCTGCTGCCGGAGCCGAGCGGAGCGACCCGTTCGCCGGCGCGTCACGGCGGCACGTCGAGAGGCCCTCGCGGGAGCCGTGACCGGCTCCGAGCCGGGGGTATCCTTGAAGGCCGGAGGTCAAGCAAAGATGGCGCAGAAGAAACCGAACAAGCCGGCCCGTACGGCGCCTGCGAGGAAGGGCACCGCCCCCAGGTCCGTCGCATCGAGAAAGGTGACGGCGCGTCCCCTGGCCCGAAAGGCCGCTGCCGTCGCGAAGAAGTCCGCGCCGGTCAGGACATCGACGCCTGTGAGGAAGGCCGGCCCTCTCGTCGCCAAAAAGGCGGTCCCGGTCGATCCGTTCGCTGAGAAATCCCTCGTCGCGACCTTCACCGAGCTCATACGCCGCGCCGCGACCTCCATGCCTCCGGACGTCCTCAGTGCCATCGAGGCCGCCCGGGATCGCGAGGACGAAGGCTCGGTCGCCCGCGAGACGCTAGGCGTCCTCCTCGAGAACTCGAAGCTCGCGGAAGCGACATCCCGGCCGGTCTGCCAGGACACGGGGATGCCCCTCTTCGAAGTTGCGGCGCCGCGGGGCGTCTCGATCCGGGCGATCGAGAAGGCTGCCGCGAAGGCGACCGAGATCGCGACGGCGACCGGCTACCTGCGCCCCAACTCGGTCGACTCGCTCAGCGGGAAGAACACAGGGAACGCACCGGGTCGCGGAATGCCCATCGTTCACGTCCACGAGCACGCGAGGGCGGGCCTGAGGGCCGACCTGATCCTCAAGGGAGGCGGCTGCGAGAACGTGGGGACACAGTACTCGCTCCCGAGCTCCGAGCTGGGAGCAGACCGGGATCTCGAGGGCGTCAAGCGGACCGTCCTCGACGCCGTTTTCCAGGCGCAGGGGAAGGGCTGCTCTCCCGGAATCCTCGGCGTCTGCATGGGCGGCGATCGCGCGAGCGGGATGGCCGAAGCGAAGCGGCAGCTGTTCCGCAAGCTGGGTGACAGGAGTGTCGAGCCCGCCCTGGCGGCTGCGGAAGAAGAGCTGCTCGAGAAGGGCAACCTCCTCGGTATCGGTCCGATGGGGTTCGGCGGGCGGACGACGCTCCTCGGCGTGAAGATGACGCACCTCGCACGCCTTCCGGCGTCCTACTTCGTCTCCATCAGCTACATGTGCTGGGCGACGCGGCGAGCCTCGGTCGAGGTCTCGCCCGCCGGAAAGGCGGTATACGCACAATGAGCGAGGCGAGAAAGCTGACGACGCCCCTCACGCCCGAGGTCGTCCGCTCGCTGAAGCGGGGCGACGCGGTGGAGGTCTCCGGCCTCATGGTCACGGGCCGGGACGCCCTTCACAAGCTCTGGGTCAAGACCTGGCCCGAGTACCCCGACCTCGACCTTCGCGGCTCGATCCTCTACCACTGCGGCCCTGTCATGCGGAAAGAGAAGGACGGCACCTGGAGCGTTCTGGCCGCCGGTCCGACGACGTCAATCCGGGAGGAACCCTACCAGGCGGCCGTGATCGGAAAATACGGCTTCGGCGGCGTGGTCGGGAAGGGCGGTATGGGCCTGAAGACCCTCGCCGGGCTGAAGGAGCACGGCGCGGTTTACCTCCACGCCATCGGCGGCGCCGCGCAGGTCCTCGCACGAAGGGTCGTGAGAGTCCTCGGGGTGAAGCATCTCGAGGAGCTCGGCGTTCCCGAGGCGATGTGGATCTACGAGGTGAAGGACTTCCCGCTCATCGTCACGATGGATGCCCACGGGGACTCGCTCCACGAGGACGTGAAGAAGGACTCGAAAGAGGTCCTGGACGAGTTGCTCGGGAGGAAGAAGCCGGCCGCCTGATGCGGATCGTCTCCCTCTGCCCGTCGATCACGGAGAGCCTCGTCGCGCTCGGCCTCGGCGGGAGCCTCGTGGGGGTGACGCGGTACTGCGTCCACCCCCGCGAGGCGCTGGAGGGAATCCCGCGAGTCGGCGGGACGAAGAACCCCGACCTCGAGGCCATCGCGGCCCTCGAGCCGGAGCTCGTCCTCTGCAACGCCGAGGAGAACCGCGACGCCGACGTGGACGAGCTCTCCAGGCGCTACCGGGTCGACGTGAGCCACCCGACCCGCGTCGACGAGGTTGCGCCCCTGCTCCGGAGGCTGGGCGAGCTGACGGGGGCGGGAGTCGTGGCGGAAGGATGGGCGCGAGCCCTCGAGGAGCGGCTCGCAGCGGTCCGGGCAGGCCGGACGGTCCGGTTCGCCTACCTGATCTGGAAGGGACCCTGGATGGCTGCCGCCGCCGGGACCTATATCTCCGATCTCCTCGAAACGTTCGGCGGCGAGAATGCCTTTCCTGCCTCGAGCGGCCCGTGGCCGAAGACCGGCGAAGAGCAGCTCTCGGCGCTCGACCCGGAGCTCCTCGTCCTGCCCGACGAACCCTTCCCGTTCGGTGACACCGACCGGGCGTACTGGAAGCGGATCCTCCCCGCCGCACGAGTCGTGCTCGTGCCGGGCGAGGATTTCTGCTGGCACGGTGTGCGAACCCTTCGAGGTCTGACCGCGGCCGGAGCGCTCCTGGAGGAGACCGGATGAAGGCCGCGCTCGCGTTCGTCCTGGGTCTGACGACTTCCGTCGCAGGCTCCTCCCCGGCCGGGACCGCCGGGGCCCCGACGCCCGCAGCCGGCCGTCCGTGGGTCCTCGTCCAGGCCGACGGGAGCCGCGTGGTGCTCGAAGCTCCGCCGCGAGACCGCGACGGGCGGCTGGTGGGACGCCTCAAGGGTTCCGGAACCCTCGTTTCGATTCCGGCGGCGCGCGTCGACGCGGCGGCAACCGAGCGCGCTAATGTGGCGGGCGCGGAGACGATTCCGGCCCCGACGGTCCGGCCGACGCCCGGTCCGTTCGAGACTCCTCCCCTCGGCGACAGGGTCAGGATGAATGCGAGCGGGGGAGACGCCCGGCGGATCCTCGAGAGCGCCCGGACCGGCACGCCAGCGCCCGCGCCTCCGCCCGGCGCCGCGCCCACCGTGATTCCCGTCCCGGAGGATGCGGCCCCGACGGACCGGCTCGGGCGCGGGGAGGCGTACTGGCGTGAGAGGGCCGGGGCGGCGCGCGGCGTTCTGGAAGAGGCGGAAGCTGCGTTCGCCGAGGCGCAGGCCCGGCTCCAGGCGGCGGAGCGGTCGTTCCTGGGTGTGGGCGAGGCCGAGCGCAACTCCTTCATCATCCGCGTCATCGAGGCGCGGGACGTGGCGGAGAAGGCCCGCGTCCAGCACCGATCCGCCCAGGGACGCTGGGAGACCCTCCAGGAGGAAGCCCGCAAGGCGGGCGCCTTCCCGGGCTGGCTCAGGTGAGCCGGTCGTTCATCCTCGACGCCTCAGGAGATCCAGGAACTCCTCTCGCACCGTCTTCTGCAGGAAGATCCCCCGGATTGCCGAGGTCACGGTGACCGAGCCGGGTTTTCGGACGCCGCGCATCTCGACGCAGAGGTGACGGGCTTCGAGGACCACCATCACTCCCTGCGGCTTGAGCTCCTCCTCCAGGACGCCGGCCAGCTGCTCGGTCAGTCGCTCCTGCAGCTGCGGACGCCTGGCGAAGAAATCGAGGAGTCGGGGGAGCTTCGAGAGACCGACGATCCGCTCGTTCGGAATGTAGGCGATGTGCCCGTGGCCGTAGAACGGTACGAAGTGGTGGGCGCACATGGAGTAGAAGGGGATCTCCTTCTCCATGACCATCGCCGTGTAGTGCTCGTCGTTCGGAAAGGTCGTCAGCTTCGGGCGCGTTCCCTCGTCGAGGCCCGAGAAGATCTCGAGGTACATCTTCGCCACGCGGCGGTCGGTGTCGACGAGGTTCGGATCCGTCTCGGTGGAGAGGCCGAGGATCCGGATGATCTCCCGGACGTGGGGAGCGATGCTGTCGATCCGGGGGTCGCCCGGCGCGGGAACGTCCTGCAGCCTGGCGGGCGCGACGAGTGACGATTCCGGTTTCGAGGTCATCGGGAGATCATACGGTCCGCAGGAGGACCCCGATGGGCAAGCCGACACGAGAGCCTCGCGCCACGAAGATCGTCGCGACGATCGGGCCGCGGGCCGAGAGGGAGGGAGAGCTGGTCCGGCTTCTCTCGGCGGGGGTCGATGTCGTCCGGCTGAACGGGGCACACTGCGCGCCGGGAGATATCGCCCGCCGCGTGGCCCTCGTCCGGGCTGCGGAAAAGGTGGTGGGCCGCCCCGTCGGAGTCCTCCTCGATCTGGGCGGACCCAAGATCCGTGTCGGTCCCATCGAAGGGGACACGACCGTCTGGAAAGACGGGGATCTCGTCGAGATCCTCCCGGGGCGGCGCCGCGGCGCCGGCAGGCAGATTTCCGTCACCTACCCCGAGCTCCTTTCGGAAGTCGAACCGGGTGCCGAGATCCGGATTGCCGACGGGCTGATCCGGCTCAGGGTCGAGAGTCGGGGCAGAGACTCGCTCGTGGCCCGGGTCCTCGCCGGTGGAACCGTGCGGAAAGGGGCCGGCGTCAATCTCCCGAGCTCCGTCCTCTCGGCTCCCGCCGTCACGCCGAAGGACCGCCGCGACCTGCGCGAGGGGCTTGCGGCCGGGATCCAGTTCGTCGGTCTCTCTTTCGTGAGGAGCGTGGAGCACGTGAGAACGCTCCGAAGGCTGATTGCCGAAGCGCCGCTGGAGCGCCGTCCGTGGATCGTCTCGAAGATCGAGAGGATCGAGGCGGTCCGCGCCCTCCGCGAGATCGCCGCCGCGTCGGACGTCCTGATGGTGGCGCGCGGGGACCTCGGCGTCGAGATCGGCCTCGCGGCCGTGCCGGGCGCGCAGCGGGCGATCCTGAGAGTGGGGCAGGAGAAGTCGGTCCCCGTCATCGTGGCCACGCAGATGCTCGAGTCGATGGTCGACCATCCGATCCCGACCCGTGCCGAGGTGTCGGACGTCGCCGGGGCGGTGAACGACGGTGCGGATGCGGTGATGCTCTCCGGCGAGACCGCCGTCGGCGCCTACCCCGTTGAAGCGGTCCGAACGATGGACGAGATCGCCCGGGTGGCCGAGCAGCAGCGATCGATGCCCGTCGATCCACCCGGATGGAGCTCCAGCGCGGAAGACCATACCCCGGTCGTCTGTGACATGGCCATCGTCGCGGCGCGTCGCGCGGGAGCGCAGGCGATGGTCGTCTACACGGCCTCGGGCAGGACCGCGCGTCTCCTCTCGAAAGAGGTCTCCAGGATTCCGATCGTGGCGATCACGAACTCCGAGGAAGTGCGGCGCAGGCTCACGCTCCTCAGAAACGTCGTTTCGTACACCATCCCCGCCTCCTCGTCGGTGGAGGGGATGATCGCGAGCGGAGACGCCGTGCTGAGGTCGCACGGCCTGGCGCAGGCGACCGTCGTCGAGGTCTCGGGCGCCGCAGCTCTGGAAGGGGCGACGAACACCGTCCGGATCCGGACGCTGAGACCTACTCGAAAGTGAGGTTTTCAGGGGCCGGGAGCGGAGCGGGTGGACCGAGGGGCTCGGTGAGGATCCCGAGCGACCGGCCGTCCATCTTCGACGCGTCGTACGGGACGTCGAGGTAGGAGAGGAGCGTCGGCGTCAGGTCGACCGTCCGCGCCGCGAAGAGCCGCCCGGCCCGGACGCCGGGCCCGGCGAAGACGAACGGCACGACCGTTTCGATGCGCGAAAGCGCGCCGTGCCCGCCGAGCCGTCCGGCGCGGAAGCCAGTCCCGTCGATCGGCGTGACGAAGACGTCCGGAGCCCTGGGCGAGTCGAAGAACTGGACGGCCTGGACCGGCAGGTCCGGATACTCCGAGGTGGCCGTTCCGGCAAGCCACTCGGAGGCGGGAAGGGCGCGGCCCAGAAGCGCGGGCGAGAACCCGAGAGGGTCCTCTCCCTCGAGGAGCCGGTAGGTGTAGACGTCCTCCCCGTCCTCGCGCTCTTCGCGATGGGCTTCGGCGCGTCCCTTCGGACCGTACACGTCCACCCAGCCCGCCTCGGGTCCGCGCGTGAGGACGAGCCGGATCTCGGGAAGGCTCGCGAGCGCGTCGGCGAAGTCCGAGCGGGGCGGGATCGGCGGGGAGACACCGTCCGTCCTGCGCTTTCTCGCCCTCCGTTTCTGGGCCTTCAGGACGGCCCGCGGGACCTCCCCGGCCGGGCGGGTCGACGGGAGCCAGATCATGGCGCCCCGGTAGGCGCCGACGACGATCTGGGCGTCGCCGACGTCGTAGGTGCCGGGCCGCCGCGCCGGGGAGGGGATGAGGACGCAGTCCTCCCCGGTGCAATCCGCTTCGGTCGGGTACCGGTAAAGGACCCGGTGGACGAGTTCGTCGGCGGCGACGAAGCGGGTGTAGCCCGCGTGCCCGTGGTCTCCGAGGAGCACGAACAGGACCCGATCGTAGACGCCCCATCGCCTCAGCCGCCTCACGAGACGGGCGAAGCTCCGGTCGATCGACCGCAGGATCACGCGGGACGCCTCGCTGTCGGGACCCTCGTAGTGCGCGACCTCGTCGGGGCCGAGGAGGTGTCCCCAGGTGATCGAGGGGATCGACCCGGCAGAAAGCGCACCGTGGTAGGCGTCGCCGAGATCGTCGATCGTCTTGCGGTCGAGGAACGCCCAGTCGTTCCTCAGGTACGAGGCGACGACGGTCGCGAGGTTGGTGGAATGGACCGAGACGCCGCGGGCCATCGGGGTCGTCACGGCGACGGAGTTGGGAGGGAGCATCTCGAAGATCGTCTTCGCATCGGGTGTCAGGAACTCCGCGGAGGAATAGGCGCGGAAGATGTTCGTGTGCGCCTCGCGGATCTGAAGCCGGCGGTCGAGCCAGATGTTCGCGGGGATCCCGTGGTGTCCGGGAAAGAGTCCCGTCTGGAGCGCCGCGAGATTCGGGTAGGTTTCGCTCGGGATCGAGGAGACGGCGGTGTCGACAGAGAGTCCGCGGTCGAGGATCTCGGCCTTCAGCGTCGGGATGTCTCCTCCAGAGGCGGCGCGGTCGAGCACCTCCTTGGAGAGGCCGTCGAAAAAGAGAACGCAGACGGAAAGCCCCCGGGTCTTGCCCGCTTCCTCGGCGGCCGTCCGCGCCTTGTGGTGAATCGTGCAGGCCCAGAGCGTCGCCACCACGGTCAGGGCCACGACGGGACCCGCCCAGAAGGGCAACGGTTTTCCTCTCCCCGGCTCCACGCTCCTCCTCACAGCTTGTAGGATACCGGGATGACGTTCGGCGGGGCGGACCTTCACTTTCACTCGACCTTCTCGGATGGCGTCGAGTCGCCTCCCCGGCTCGTCCAGCTGGCGGTGGCGGCAGGCCTTTCCGTGGCTGTCCTGACGGACCACGACGCCGTCCACGGCGTTCCGGCGTTCCTGGCGGCAGCAGTCGGGACGGGCCTCGTCGCCGGCGGTGGCGTCGAGCTCTCCGTCGAAGAAGGAGGAGAGGACGTTCACCTCCTCGGGCTCCTGCTCGACCCGGAGGAGCCGGCCCTGGTCGAACGTCTCGCCGGGATTCGCGAGGTGCGGAACCGCCGTGGCGAGGCAATGGTCGCGCTGCTCGCGAAGCTCGGAGTGGTCCTCGACCTGGAGGCCATCCGGGCAGAGGTCGGGGCTGGAGCGTTCGGGCGTCCGCACGTGGCACGCGCGCTCGTGGCAAGCGGGGTCGTGAAGAGCGTCGGGGAAGCTTTCGACAGGTTCCTCGGGCCAGGCGGTCCGGCGTACGTCCCGAAGGCGAAGTGGGGTCTGGCGGAGGCGATCGGAGCGGTCCGGCGCGCCGGCGGCCTCGCGGTCCTCGCTCACCCGGTCTGGTACCGCAATCCGGAGGATCTCCTCCTCAGGGGACGCGGCTTCGGGCTCGACGGCGTCGAGGTCTACCACCCCGACAACGACGGACGCGAGGCGGAGTTCGCATCCGCGGCCGACGAGTTCGGCCTCCTCCGGACAGCTGGCTCCGACTTCCACTCGTCCGCCGAAGGTGGCAGAAGCCTGGGAGCGCGCCGGCTCGCGGAACCGCTTTGGGAGAGGGTTGCTCAGGCGGCGACGGCTCGCAGGCGGGAGGCGGGGCGGCCAGAGCTCGACCTCTCGCCTCTCTGAACCCTTCGAGCACGGGAATGGTGTAGAACAGGCGGCCCATGGCTCCCGTCGTCCCTGCCGAATCCGAGACCCTGCCCTCGCGCCCGGAGGTGGAGCGGAGCCTTCTGGGGGCTCTCCTGATCGACGGCGGGCTCCTCACGCGCGTGATGGAGCACGTCGTTCCCGAGGACTTCGCCTCCGAGCCGCACCGCCTCGTCTACGAAGCGTGCCTGACCCTCTCCGACCGGAAGGAATCGATCGACCTCGTCATGGTCGAGTCCGAGCTGGAGAGGAATGGGCGGCTCGCGAGGGCGGGCGGGACGGCGTATCTCTCGGGGCTCCTCGACAACGTCCCGGACGTCGAGAGCGTCGAGAGCTACGCGAGGCTCGTGAGGGAGGCGGCGCTCCGGCGGCAGCTGATCCTCCAGTCGCGCCGGGCGGCGCGGGCCGCGGTCGACGCGCCCGACGCGCAGGCCGTCCTCGAGGCCGCCCAGCAGGAGCTCGTCGACATCGCCAAGGGGAGCCTCAGGGGCGGCTTCATCAGGCTCTCGGACATCGCCGAGAAGAACGAGGTGGAGATCCAGAAGATCCAGGCGCGGGGCTCGATGCTAACCGGCCTGCCGACCGGCTTCTCGCGCCTGAACGCCCTGACTCAGGGTTTCCAGAAAACGGATCTCATCATCCTCGCCGCACGGCCGGGCATGGGAAAGACGGCCTTCGCGCTCAATATCGCCTCGTACCTGACGATCCACACTGGGTACTGCGTCGCCTTCTTCTCGCTCGAGATGAGCGCGCCCCAGCTCGGATTCCGCATCCAGTGCGCCGAGGCGCGGGTCAACCTGCAACGTCTGCGGGAAGGCCGCCTGTCGAAGGACGAGAAGAAATACCTCTTCTACACGACGCAGCAGATGCGTGACGCGCGCTTCTTCATCGACGACCAGCCGTCGAACTCCCTCCTCGAGATGCGGGCCCGGGCGCTCCAGCTCAAGCAGTCGCAGAAGGGGCTCGACGCGATCTTTGTCGACTACCTCCAGATCATGGGCTCGCGCCAGAAGTTCGAGAACCGCACGCAGGAGGTCGGAGCCTACTCGCGCGGGTTGAAGGCCCTCGCCAAGGAGCTCGACGTTCCGGTCATCGCCCTGGCCCAGCTCTCCCGGCGCACGGAGCAGCGCGGGTCGGAGAAGGAGCCGCAGCTCTCGGACCTGCGCGAGTCGGGCGCCATCGAGCAGGACGCCGACCTCGTGATCTTCCTGTCGCGGCCCGAGTACTACGACAAGGACACTCCCGACAAAAACGTCTGCGAGGTCATCATCGCCAAGCACAGGAACGGCCCCACGGGCCGCTTCTCCCTCGGCTGGTCCGGAGAGACGACGCGCTTCTCGGATCTCGCTCAGATTCCCGAAGGCGCCGGGATGTGAACGGGGCGACCGCGCCGCGTATCATCGGCGGCGGAGACCCCCATTGATCCAGCCACTCCCCGGCACGCCGCCCGATGCGAGGC
>DIAY01000271.1:20853-36115 GCA_002414905.1 Holophagales bacterium UBA5066
GATGCGAGGCTCGATGGGCCTCCTTGAATCCGCCGGCAGGCTCGCCCTCGACGCGCTCGAGTTCCACGGCCGCTGCATCTCCCTGCTCGGTCTGACGATCCGGGGCCTCTTCCGGAGGCCCTTCGACGGCCGCGCACTGGCCACGCAGATGGTTCGGGTCGGTGTCGACGGGCTCCCGGTCGTCCTCCTCACGGCAGTTTTTACCGGTGCGGTCCTCGCTCTCCAGACCTACGTCGGCTTCAAGCGGTTTCACGCCGAGGCCTGGGTCGGCTCCGTCGTGGCGCTTTCGATGCTCCGCGAGCTGGCGCCGGTCCTGACCGGCCTGATGGTGACCGGGAGGTCGGGAAGCGCCATGGCGGCCGAGATCGGCTCGATGCGGGTCACGGAGCAGATCGACGCCCTCGTCTCGCTCGCGACCGACCCGGTCCAGTACCTCTTCGTCCCGAGAATCCTCGCGGGCGTCATCGTCCTGCCGATGCTCGTCATTCTCGCGAACGCTCTCGGAATCACGGGTGGCTATCTCGTCGCCGTCCGGCTGCTCGGCGCGAACCCGGTCGTCTACGTCCAGAACACGTTCCAGTTCCTCGACCTCAACGACCTCTGGTCGGGACTGATCAAGGCGGCCGTCTTCGGCTTTCTCCTGACGCTCATCGGCTGCCAGCAGGGATACGACACCAGAGGAGGGGCGGAAGGCGTCGGCAGGTCGACGACGGCGGCGGTCGTCCTCGGCTCGCTCGCGATTCTCATCTCCGACTTCTTTCTGACGAAGGTGCTGTTCTGAGCGCGCCCTCCGCGGTCCCGCTCTCGCCGGATCTGCCCGAGATCCGCCTCTCGGGACTCGCGAAGAGCTTCGGGTCGAAAGTTGTCCTCGACGGGCTCGACCTGACGATTGCGAAGGGGGATTCGGTCGTCATCCTCGGCAAGTCGGGCTCCGGCAAGAGCGTGCTCCTCAAGCACATGATCGGACTCCTGGCTCCCGACAGGGGGACCGTCGAGGTCGAGGGCGAGGACTTCTGGGCGTCCTCCCGCTCCCGGCGCGACGAGATCCGCCGGCGCTTCGGGATGTCCTTCCAGGAGGGGGCGCTCTTCGACTCGATGAGTGTCGGCGAGAACATCGCCTTTCCGCTGAAGCGGCACACCACGATGACTCCCGGCGAGGTGCAGGCGCGCGTGGCGGAGTGCCTCGCGCTCGTGAGGCTGGGCGGGATCGAGGGCAAGCGCCCGTCCGAGCTCTCGGGGGGCATGCGGCGGCGCGTGGGCTTCGCACGGGCCATCGCTTTGAAGCCCGAGGTGCTCCTCTTCGACGAGCCAACGACCGGCCTCGACCCGATCACGACGGATGTCCTGGCCCGGGTGATGATCGAGCTGAGGGACCGGATGAACCCGACGATGGTGACGATCACCCACGACCTGAAGGTCGCATTCGAGGTTGCCGAGAGGGTCGCCCTTCTCGATCGCGGAAGAATTCTGGTCGACCTCCCGCCGCGGGAGTTCGAGGCTTCGGACGATCCCCTCGTGAGGGCGTTCGTCCGGGGCGACGGGAGCGAGGACACGGAGTCCCGGGTTCTCGAGGAGGCAACAGCATGAACGCGACCGCAAAGATCGGCCTCTTCGCCCTGGCCGTCCTGCTGGCGCTGGGTATCCTCGTCCTGAAGATCGAGGACCTGCCGTTTCCCGGGAAGGCCCGGGCCGCGTCGGCGGAGGTCACGTTCACCGACGTGGCCGGGCTCGACGACAAGTCGGCCGTACGGATCGCCGGCGTCAGGGTCGGAAAGGTCGACGGCATCCGTCTTCTCCCGGACGGTACGGCGGTGGCCCGGCTCGTCTTCGATGCCGACGTCGAGCTGCGCGACGGGGCCTGGGGACAGGTGAAGAACCTCGGACTGCTCGGCGACAAGTACGTCGACCTCTTCGCGGGAGATCCGCTGAAGCCGCGGCTTGCCGACGGGGTGCGCATCCCCGGGCGTGTCCCCGTCGAGTTCGACGAGCTGACGAGCCTCGCGAAGGACATCGGCAAGGACGTCAAGGAGCTGACCGGAGCCCTCGCCGGTTCCATGGGGGGCGAAACAGGGGAGGCGAAGATCAACCGGATCGTCGACAACGTCGGAGCGCTCGCCGAACAGCTGAAGAACCTCGTCGAGTCCAACCGGCAGAACGTGAACGTGACGATGACGAACCTGCGCGAGTTCTCCTCGGCGATCCGCGAGACGCTCGCTCGCCTCGACCGGATCCTCGACGAGAACCGATCGGGGGTGAAGGGGTCCGTGGCGAACATCGAGGACCTGTCGGGGAAGCTGAAGATCTCGGCGGACAACCTCAGCTCGATCACGGGGAAGATCGACAGCGGCGAGGGGACGATCGGCAAGCTCGTGAACGACGAGGAGACGCACCAGAACCTCAACGATGCGCTCACGTCGATCAAGACCGGGGTCGAGGAGCTCCGGACGACCCTCACCCGGATCAATCGGATCGAGCTCGACCTCGGCTTCTACGGCGAGTACGCGACCCGGACGGAAGGCTGGAAGGGCGCCTTCCGGATCGACGTGACGCCGCGCGAGAACAAGTTCTACCGCCTCGAGCTCCTCGGCCTGCCGGAGGGCCGCCGTTACGACGAGACGTACCTGTATCAGACCTCCATCGACGGAGGCCCGCCGACGACCGTCGCGACGACGGTGACACGGACGGAGGACGAGTTCGCCCTCTCGGCCCAGCTCGGCTACCGCTTCAAGGATACGACGCTCCGTGCCGGGCTCATCGAGTCCCGCGGGGGGGTCGCCATCGACCAGCACCTTCTCAACAACCGGCTTCAGCTCACCGGAGAGGCGTGGGACTTCGGCCGGTCCTCTGGCAACGCGCAGGTGAAGCTCTTCGGACAGTGGCAGACGCGCGGTGCGGTCTTCGTACGTTCCGGTGTTACCGACCTCATCAACCCCGCCGGACGCTCTTTCTTCTTCGGCGCCGGCATCCGCTGGAAGGACGAGGACATAAAGACGCTCCTCCCGGCGGCCCTCAGCGCCTTCTGATGGCCCGGCGCAACGGTCGCGTCTTCACCTGCTCGGCCTGCGACGCGCAAAGCCCGCGCTGGCTTGGGCGCTGCCCCGAGTGCGGCGGGTGGAACACGTTCGTCGAGGGCGAGCCGGAACGGTCCGTCCGGCCGGGGGAGAGAACGGCGTCCGCTGCCGGGAAGGCGCCGATCCTCCTGATGAAGGACGTGGACGGGACGGACTCACCGCGGCTCCTGACGGGGCTCGCCGACGTCGACCGGGTCCTGGGCGGCGGCCTCGTCCCCGGCTCGGTCGTCCTTCTCGGCGGCGAGCCGGGGATCGGAAAGTCGACGCTCCTTCTCCAGGTCGCGGCGCGGCTCGCCTCGAGGCCGGGCCCGGTTCTCTACGTCTCGGCGGAGGAGTCGGCACGGCAGGTGAGGCTTCGCGCCGACCGGCTCGGCGCGGTGGTCGACGGTCTTCATCTCCTGGCGGAGACCTCGGTCGACCGGATCCTGGAAGCCGCGGCCGAACGACCCTGGGCGACTCTCGTCGTCGACTCGATCCAGACGGTGGCCTCACCGGACCTCCCGTCGACGCCGGGCTCCGTCTCCCAGGTGCGCGACGCGGCGGCGCGGCTCTCCGTCCAGGCCAAGACCGGCGGGACGCCGGTGATCCTCGTCGGGCACGTCACGAAGGACGGGACCCTCGCCGGGCCGAAGACGCTCGAGCACCTCGTCGACGCCGTCCTCTCGTTCGAGGGAGAACGGTTCCAGGCGCACCGCGTGCTGCGCGCTCTGAAGAACCGTTTCGGGCCGGTCCACGAGCTGGGCGTCTTCGAGATGACCGGCGCCGGGCTCGTCGAGGTGACGAACCCTTCCGCCCTCTACCTCAGTGGACGGACCGGCGGCCGCCCCGGCTCCGCGATCCTCGCGGCCGTCGAGGGGACCCGTCCCCTCCTGCTCGAGGTGCAGGCGCTGACGGTACCGGTCAAGTACGGCACGCCGCGGCGGACCGCGATCGGTTTCGACGGAACCCGGCTTGCTCTTCTGCTGGCGGTTCTCGAGCGGCACGGCGGCCTCGCGCTCTCCGGGCACGACGTTTTCCTGAACATCGCGGGGGGCGCCGAGAGCGAGGAGCCGGCGGCGGACCTCGCGGTCCTGGCGGCCGTGGCGGGAAGCGTCCGGGAAGTGGCGTTGCCGAAGGGAGCCGTGACGTTTGGCGAAGTGGGGCTCCTGGGCGAGGTGCGCGCCGTGACCGATGCGACGCTTCGCCTCAAGGAGTCCGTCAGTCTCGGCTTCACGGAGGCGTTCGTTCCGGCCGGGAACGCCGCCGAGGCCGCCGACTTCCCCGATCTCGCGGTGACACCGGTCTCGAGCGTCGAAGAGCTCCTGGTGCGGACCGCGGGGCCTGCTCAGCGGGCAGAATCCAACCGGCGCCCGTGAGGGCGCCGGCGTTCGCGAGGTTGAGGGATCCGGGTCAGCGTCCGAGGAGCGCGGGGAAGATCTCGTACGGCAGGATACCGGGAGCCGATTCGGGCCGCGACGTGGAGACGTAGGCGAGGAACGGCTGGTCGGCCGTGACCGAGAGGAAGGCCCCGCCCGAGGAACAGACTGCCAGGCCGGCTGTCGGGATGTCGTTGAACTGGACGAGGGATTTCGCCGGAACGTCGAACGGCTTCGGGTAGGCAGAATCTTCGGTCCCGTTCGGAGTCCCGAGGACGAAGGTCGCGGAGCGGTCCCCTGCGTTGAAGACGGTGAGGTTGACCCGGCGCCGGGCCAGAGGCTGCTCGGAGCATTCCTCGGACGAGAAAGTGATATCGCCGGCGACAGCAGTCATTCCGGCCGGCACGAGCTCCGAGAAGACCGGAAGCTCGACGCGGCCAAGGGACTTCGGTGGCTTCGGGAGACCTTCCGGTACCGGTTCGAGGCGTTCGAGCGTCGCCCTCAGAGTCATCCGGAGCGCGGCGCGAAACGCGAGCATCTGAACGGCCTGACCCGGGCGCAACGAGCGCGTGTCGAGGGAGATTCCCTCGCCGGCCGGCAGGGACACCGAATCATCCGAGGTCGTTCGCTCTCCAAGAGCGTCCCACGCGCCAACCGGGGTGACGACCGCGGTCTGTCCGGAGTTGTTGAAGACCGAGAGGGTGCTCGCGAGGGCTCCGGCAGCGCCGTTCGCCGAGAAGCCTGGGACCCAGAACGTGGCTTCTTCCGGTACCTTGACGACGAACTCGCCGGAGCCGATGAATCGGGCGGGCATCAGCGAGTAGGTGACGGTCACTTCGACCTTGTACGACCCGGCGGGGAGCGGTCCGGCCGGAATTTCGAGGCTCCAGGGGCGGATGACCGTCTGGCAGGCGCCTGTGAGCCCCGCGTAGTTGAGGTTTACCTGAATCGCCTGTCCGTCGCGCGTGAGGCGGGCCCGGGCAGGCTCGGGAATGCAGCTGTCCGGCCACTGGCCCGAAAGCTGTAGGACCACGGGATCGCCGGGGGCCGGAGCCGAGGGGGCTGTCGCGACGACGGCGAAGGGGAGCTGCTGAGCAGACGCGGGTGCGGCAGCCGGAAGCGAGAGGCTGAGGAGGACGAAGAGGGGCGTCGCGCGGTGTCTCATGCAATCACCTTCCGGTCCGAAGTGAGAGTTCGGACCCGTGCCTCACGCACGATTGTCGCTCCGGGGCCGGTTCGCTGGAAATGCGAATGCCCTCTCGTGCCGAAGCGGGCACGAGAGGGCACGAGAGGGGAAGGCCGATCCGCCTGCCGGATGCGTTCGCACCCGCCAGGGGGACGGACAGGGAGACCTAGAAGCGACCCCGGCCGATCGCCCAGAGGCCGGCGAACGCCAGAGCGGCCGTCAGGGCGAGGAGGGACCCGAAGCCCAGGGTGGGGATGTTCCCTTCGGTCACGTTGATCGTGAAAGGAGTGACGGTGAACGGGATCGTGGTGGGACTCGTCGACGGGCAGCCAGCCTGGAAGGCCGACGAGAGCTGGAGCGGCTGCGCTGCCGCGCCCGGGTTGAGGGTCAGGACGAGAGAACCGGGCCCGCTGGCGGTGAACGTGAGCTGCGCAACGCAGACGGAACCGGTGGGCGCTGACGAGTTGGCGTGGGAGTCGGTGATGGCGACGACCCCGTTGGCATTGGCGGTCGCGACCGGGGTCGTGTCGAGCGGGGCGCCGAACTCGGCCGAGGAGCAGGCCGCGGAAGAGGAGAAGCTCGCCCGTCCGACGGAGAAGCCGACGGGAACGACGTACCCGCCGAGAACGGCCGGAACGGAGCCGCCGCACGTGCCGGTGATGCCGGTCAGGTCGATGTTGACGTCCACCGTGAAGGGGAGGCCGGCCTGGACCGTGGCCGGTCCGGTGAGGGTGACCGCCGCCGTTCCGGTGATGGGCGCCCCCTGGCCGAAGGCCGTGCCGGAGACGAGGAGGGTCGCGAACGCGACGAGGAGCGTCTTCTTCATCTCGAACCTCTCGAGCCTCACCGCGCCACCGCGATCGGGTGGGCCTTCAGCTCGTTTTCACGAATCTGGGGAAGGAGTGGGGTTACGACCGAGACGATCTCTGTCCGGACGCTGTCGCGCCCGCCGGATGCCGTCTCGACGAACGCGAGCCGGGCGACGTTCACGAGGCCGGTCGGGCCGTCTTCCCTCACGTTCATCGCGGTCAGCGCAACCATCCCGGTCTCGTTGGCCTTATCGAGGTACGTGTAGACGGGGGCCGAGCTGAAGTCCTTCGCCTCGCCGCCGCGGACCGCCGTCAGCCGGATGGACGTCGGGTCGAAGAAGACGCGGACGAGATAGGCGCCGAGGGGCGCCGGAGCCCCGTCGATCTTCACGTCGCTCAGGTCGATGGTGACGGGGAGGCGGAACGCCCTGGTGCGGACGGTCTCGTCCTCCGCCCGGAGGGAGGCAAGCTCGGACGGCTGGGCCGCTTCGAGCCTCGAGATGGAGCGGGCCGTTCCGGCCGGGGGCGCTCCGTGAAGGGGCGTTGCGCCGGCAAAGAGGACGGCGAGCCCGAGGGTGAGCGTCTTCATCTGATTCATCTTTCTCACCTTTCTCATCGCCTCACTGCGGCAGGCAGGAGAGGTTGCCCACGAGGTAGTTCTGGAAGAGGACCTGGTCGATGACGTTGACACCGGCCGCGGGGTTCGAGATGTCGGCGTTGCCGAGGGGTGCGGTCCAGGGGCTACCGGGTCCACCGGGAACGACCCGGCCGGTGAAGTAGCCGCCGAGAACCATGAGGTCGAGGAGGTTGGCGGCGTCGTCCTGGTTGAGGTCCATCCATGCCGCGACCGTGAGGTTCGCGGTGGCGGTCCCGATGTTCCCCGCCACGTCCGAGGCCCGGAAGGTGATGACGTGTGTCCCTGCCGCGAAGACGTGCCCGAGAGCCGGCTGACCGCCGACCTCGGCCGGTAGCATCGTCGCGACCGACTCGCACGGCGGCGGGTCGACGGCCGTGCCCGCGCTGAGGAATGCCGCGAGGATAGCGCTCGAGGACGAGGACGCCGCCGGCGGGTAGGGAATGGGCGCCGTGATGTCGCAGAAGCTCTGCATCATCGCGAGGTCCACGGGCGGGGTGACGACGGGAAGAGTCGTGTCGGTGCATCCGGAACAGCAAAGGTAGCCGTCGACGATGGAGAGGCCGTCGATCCACCATCCCGTTCGATTGACGCTCGAATCGCTCCCCATCCGGAAGCGCAGAACGACGGGCTGCCCGACGGCTGCGGCGGGGAAGTTCACGGTCGTTGTGACGTAGGTCGGGGTTGCGGTCGTACCACCGGAGAGGTTCGTCCAGGCCGCGCGGCCTCCGATCGGGCTACTGAAGGAGGTGCTGATCGTACCGTTGTAGGCGCCCGCGACGAAGCTCCCTCCCGCGGCGAGGATGTCCTGGAAGGCCCCTCCGTTGATCGAGATCTCGAGGACCCCGCCGTCGAAGTTCGTCTCGAGTGACCAGGCATGCCGGAAGGTCAGTTGGGCGGACGCCGTCAGCACGTTGGTCGTCGGTGTGTCGAGCCGCTTGTCGGACACCGCGGCCGTATTGTTGACGAAAGCGGCGTTCGGGGCCGTGTCGGGGTTGGTCGTCGTGGTCACCCAGAGAGGCGCGGTTCCCGAGGCGTTCGCCGCGACCCATCCGGTCGGAAGCGCGGGCGCCGTGACGGCGTCGAAGTTCTCGGTGAAGGACGTCTGAAGGACGCCCATCGTAAACGTGTAGGTGGTAGTCCCGAGGTTCGTGGCGCCGTCCTGCAGGTCGAGAGTCGCCACGACGTCACCACCGCAGGAACCTGAGGCCGTGAAGGTGAAGTCCCGGCAGACGGCGGCACCGCCCGCCGTCACGACGCCGTAGTTCTGGGCCGCGCTCGGGGTCGTGACTCCGCCGGTGGCCTGCAGGGTGCCCACGAGGGCCGCCGTGTCTGCCGCGCCGCCGGCGTTCTGGACGCAGAGGCTGACGGTGACCGTCTCGGCCGGGTCGACGGCCGAGTTCGGGGGAGCGCACCCTTCAGCCGTGATCGAGGCGCCCGCAGCTCCGAGGATCGGCGCGGCGACGCCCGGAACGGCATTGGCGACGACGAGGGCGAAGTCCTGGTCGAGCGTGCCCCCGACGTTCGGAACGCCGTCACCGGCGATGTTAGTCGCGATGACCTTGACGAGGGCGGACCCGGAGACGCCTGCCGGGAGGAAGACGCTCTCGACGTTGTTCCGCGGGTCGGCGACGCCGCCGGGGGTGGAGCTGGCGCCGCTGAAAACGTTGCCCCTGTAGGTCTGCCCGCCGACGGTCACCTCGAGGTCGAGGTTGTTGACGTAGGCGTTGCCCGAGGTCGGGCCCGGGGCGTCGGTCCAGGCGAGGGTCACCCGGAACGGCTCGGCGTTGTCGACGACGTCGACGAAGAAGACTCGCTCCTGACCAGTCGCCGTGAAGAGGTCGGCGCCGAGCTGGTCGCGGACGATCGTGTTCGAAGGTGTCTGCCAGAAGGCGCGCTCGAGATTGACCATCCCCATCCCCTGGCTGTTGGAGGGGAGCGTGTCGTTCGCGGCGACGCCGGTCATGTAGCGGGTGGAGCCCATCAACCACGCCTTCGTCATCGCCGGGCTCGGCGGCGTGAGGGCGTTGTTGATGAAGTACTGGCGGACGAGCGCCGCGGCGCCTGCCGTCGCGGGGCAGGAGTGGCTCGTGCCGGACGAGGCCGTGTACCACTGCTGGGACAGAGGCCAGAAATTGCTCGTCCCGGGGCCGGCGCAGACACCGGACGCGTCGAAGCAGGCTCCGGCCACACCGTTGCCGCTCACGGGGCTCACGTTCGTCGCCTGGAACACGCCGCCCGAGACGTGCGTGCCGGGCGCCTGGATGTCCGGCTTGACGCGGCCGTCGTCACAGGGACCGCGCGAGGAGAAGGAGATGACGTCGTTGGCGTTGTCGGCGCCGCTGTCGGCAAGGCCACACCCGTCGGCGCCGCCGAAGGGCTGGACGTTCTCGGCCGCGCCGACCGTGAGGAGGTTCTTGCCGGTCGCGGGTGCCCCGATCGTGTTCGCTCCGGAACCCGAGTTGCCGGCGGAGAAGACGATGACCATCTCCTGGTTCCCCGCGACCGGGAACGCGGAGCCGGCGGGCTGGGCGTCGCGAACGAGGTAGTCGTAGGCCTGAGAGTCGCTGATGTAGGCGCCCCCGGCGTTCGAGCCCCAGGAGTTCGTGCTGATGCGTGCCCCGTCGTTGTAGGCTTTCGACTGGAGATCGGCGTAGTCGGGATCCGTGAAGTCGCTCGAATCGAAGATGACGGAAGAGCCGATACGGACGAAGGGTGCGACCCCGACGCCGTAGCGGTACCCGGCCGCGTCCATGTACGGGAAGGCTGTGAAGATACCGCCGTCCGGGACGTACCCGCCGACGATATGGGAGTTCAGGGTTCCGTGTCCGTCACACCCCTGGAGGGTGCTCCCGGTGTTCGGGGTCCCCTCGAGTCGGTTGTAGATGACGCGGCTCACGCCAGCCGGGTCGCCTGCGACCCGAAGGCCGAAGTGGTTCGGGCTCGTCGTCGCGTTGTCGATTCCGCTGTCGGTGACGTCGACGGCGAAGCCCGAAGCGTCGAACTGGCCCTGGGTGAAGCCCTTGCCGGTGAGCCAGGAGAGGTAGTTCGGGTTCGACGCGGGGAGCGGCACCTGCCCGGTCATGATGATGTTCTGCCGTTCGTCCATCTTGACCGGGATCCGGTAGGGATGGATCGAGACGACGTCGGGCCGGGCCGAAATCGTCTTGACGCCCTCCGGCGAGAGGCCGACGACCACGTTGACGTAGCCGATGAAACGCCACTCGCGGATGTACGTGCCGATTTTCGCCTGCTGGATCGCGCCGAGCGTGGCGGGGTTCACGCCACGGTCTTCCACGAGCTGGATCGTGTAGAGGTTCTCGTCGCCGCCGCCGAGGGCCTTGAGGCCGCCGGGCGTCGACAGCGCCTTCGCGAGCCTGGCCGGGATCTTGAGGTCGGCGTCGTAGGCGCCGTCCCACTGGACGAAATTCTTCGTACCGGCGAGCGCCTGGACCTTGCCGACTTCCGAGGCCGAGCCCCAGACGAGGTAGGCGTTGCGCGGGATGTAGCTGACGACGCGGACACCGGTCCCCTCGAGCTCGCGGTACCACTCCGGCCGGACGGGACCAGCGAACTGGACGAGGTGGAGGCGATTTCCCTCGGCGGTCTTGAGATCGTGCGGGCGGCTCCTGACCTCGCGGGTGGAGGTGTCGAGGCCTCCGGAGCCGAGCTCGATGACGTTCTCGCTGGCCAGCACCTGCACGGCGGCGTCGCCCGCTGCAATCCTGGAAGCGGCCTGCCGGCTCACTTCGAAGACGTCGAAGGCGCCATAGGCGGCGACGATCCGGCCGGCGCGCACCGCCTCGGCACGGGCCTGGGGACTGGCGACGCGGATTTTGACGGTCCCCTCCGCCCCGAACCGGCCCTCAGGCCGAGCCTCCGGCTGCGCCGCCAACACCGGCGCATTCCAGAGGCACATATTGAGGACCAGCAACAGCGATGTTGCGACCTCGGCGGTGGTTCTCTTCGTCCTCATTGGAGCCCTCATGGATGACCCTCCCTCCTCCGCGTGCCGGCTCATTCTCCCGGGTCTCCACGCGCCTCGACCGGACCAGCAGCAGGACGCTGACGGTGCCGAATCAGCTCGAGGCGTGGGATCGCGAGAAAGAGGCCGTCACGAAAATCTTCGCGGACTAGATAACAGGGGTAGGTGCCTGTCAAGAATGGACGGAAAGTCGAGTAGATGCCGTCGTATCGGAGCCGTTACGCCGGCAAGACAGGCTCGCCGCCCGTGAGGAGGCGGAACGCCTCGAGGTAGCGGCCGAGCGTTCCGGCGACGATCTCGGCGGGAAGGACCGGCGCCGGAGGGGTCTTGTCCCAGTCTGTCGTCTCGAGCCAGTCCCTCACGAACTGCTTGTCGTAAGACGGCGGCGAGCCTCCTTCGTGCCACGACGACGCGGGCCAGAAGCGGGAGGAGTCGGGGGTGAGCGCTTCGTCGATCCAGACGACGGATCCGTCCTCGTCGAGGCCGAATTCGAACTTCGTATCGGCGACGATGACGCCGCGCGAGGCGGAGTACGAGGCTGCCTCGGAGTAGATCGCAAGGGTGAGGTCGCGCAGGCGCGCCGCGAGGTCGCGCCCGATGGTGTCGGCCATCTTCTCGAAGGAGACGTTTTCGTCGTGTCCCGACTCAGCCTTCGTCGCCGGCGTGAAGATCGGCTCGGGAAGCCGCGAAGCCTCGGTGAGGCCCGGGGGAAGAGGGACCCCGCAGATGGCACCGGTCTTCTGGTACTCCTTCCAGCCGGAGCCCGCGAGGTATCCGCGCGCGACGCATTCGAACGGGACGACGCGGCACTTCTTCACGAGGACGGAGCGGCCGGAGAGAAGGCCCGCGTGCGCGGCGAGCTCCGGAGGGAAGGCCGAGGCGTTCGTCTCGACGAGGTGGTTCGGCACGAGGCCGCCGAACTTCCGGAACCAGAAGGTCGAAAGCTGGGTGAGGACCGCGCCCTTGCCGGGAATGCCGGGGGAGAGGACGACGTCGAAGGCGGAGATCCGGTCCGTGGCGACGACGAGGAGGCGGTTTCCGAGGTCGTAGATGTCGCGGACTTTTCCGCGGCGAGGGGGCGGAAATCCCGGAAGCGCGGTCGCGTCGAGGGCTGCGGGTGACATGCCCGGATTCTATTCGGCCTCGGCTAGACTCCCCGGGCGGAACGCAACGGAGGAGATGCTTGAAGCTCGAGATCGTTTCCCTCGCCGAGAAGAAGAAGGCCCCCCGCCGCGACGCGGTCGTCACGTTCGTCGCGCGGCCAGAAAAAAAGGAACCCGCCCGATTCGAGACCGTTCCCGAGGAGCTGCGCGAGCTCGCACGGACGAGCGCGCCGCCCGACGCCGGCAACGACGGCTCCGTCTGGACGGTCCCGCTGGGTTCGGACGGCCCTGCCAGGCGCCTCTACGTCTTCGGCACGGGAACGGGCGAGGAGATGGCCCCCAGAAAGGCGCGTGGCTTCCTGCGCGCGGTCGTTCGGGCTCTCGAGAAGAACGGTGAGCGGTCCGCGCTCGTCGATTTCCCGTTCGCCCTCCTCAGGATGAGCCCCTCCGAGGCACACGAGTTCGTCGCCCGCAACCTCCTCGTTGCCGGCTACGCGTTCGATCGCTTCAAGAGTGCCGGAAACGCCCCGGCGGGGCTCGAGACGCTCGTCCTTCCGGCGGGACGCGGCGTCTTCGCGGGCGCCACGTCGAAAGAGCTGAGAGAGGGGTGCCTGGAGGCCTCGAAGGTCGCCGCGATGGCGACGTTCGTGCGCGATCTCGGGAACACCCCGTCGACCGATATGGTCCCGCGGATGTTCGCTGACGCCGTGAAGGCGGCGGCGAAGGCACGCGGCGTGAAAGCGACGATACTCGGAAAGAAGCAGATCGAGGCCGAGCGGATGGGAGGCCTCCTGGCGGTGAGCCGTGGCGCGGCGGAGGAGCCTCGCTTCGTCATCCTGGAGCACCGTGGCGGCAAGAAGGGCGAAAAGCCCGTGGTCCTCGTCGGCAAGGGAGTCACCTTCGACTCGGGCGGTATCTCGATAAAGCCGGCCGACAAAATGGGCGACATGAAGTGGGACATGATGGGGGCGGCCACGGCGTGTGGAGTGGTTCTCTGCGCGGCGGACCTCGGCCTCCCGGTGAACGTCGTCGCCCTCGCGCCCCTCGCCGAAAACATGCCGTCGGGTTCTGCCTACAAGCCGGGCGACATCGTGAAGTTCCGGAACGGGAAGACCGCCGAGATTGACAACACCGACGCCGAAGGGCGCGTCGTCCTGGCCGACGCGCTCGACTACGCCACGGAGTTCTCGCCGTCCGTCGTCGTCGACTACGCGACCCTCACGGGCGCAGCCGTCGTCGCGCTCGGCCTGGAGGCGTCCGTCCTCTTCACCAGCGACGAAGAGCTCGCCACCGCACTCATCTCCGCCGGGGAGCGGACGGACGAGCGGCTCTGGCGCCTCCCGCTCTGGGACGACTACCGGGAGAACATCCGCTCGGACTGGGCGGACTTCAAGAACTCGGGCGGACGCTACGGCAGCTGCATCAATGGCGCGATCTTCCTGAAGGAGTTTGTCGATCCGAAGGTTCCGTGGGCGCACGTTGACATCGCACCGACGGCGTACTTCGAGCGCGAGCACGCCGGCTACGCGACCGGCGCGACGGCCATCGGCCTCGCGATGACGCTCCGCTGGCTGAAGGACCGCGTCTCCCGGTAGGGCCGTGCTCTGCACTCTCCGCGTCCGTGACCTCGCCGTTCTCGAGGACGTCGAGGTCACGCTCGACACCGGCCTGACTGTCCTGACGGGCGAGACCGGCGCGGGGAAGTCCCTCGTCGTGGACGCGCTCTCGCTCCTCTCGGGTGAGCGTTCCGACGCGACCCTCGTCCGAGGGGGCGCCGAGCGCCTCGTCGTCGAGGGATCGTTCGAGACGGACGACCCGGCGGTCGTGAGCACTCTCGCCGCTGCAGGCCTTCGCGAGCCGGGAGCCCGCGGCTCCTCCGAGGTCGTCGTGCGGCGTGAGGTCTCCGCCAGTGGGAAGGGGCGCCTCTTCATCGACGGCTCGCCAGCCGCGCTCCGAACGCTCGCGGAGCTGGCTCCTCGGCTCCTCGTCCTCTACGGTCAGGCCGAGGCGCGCGAGCTCCTCGACCCCGCGGCGCCGCGAGACCTGCTCGACCGGTTCGCCGGGCTTGCGGGGCAGACGGAGGAGGTCGGGCGGTTCCACGCCGCGTGGAAGGAGAAAGACACGGACCGCGAGAGGATCGCCGCTCTGGGGAAGGACGGTCCGGCCCGCCTCGAGGTCCTGGAGTTCCGGATCGGCGAGATCGACCGTGCCGCGCCGATCGTTGGCGAGGAGGAGTCTCTCGGAAAGGAGAAGGTGGCGCTCTCGAGCGTCGAGAAGCGTGGCCGGCTCCTGGCGGACGCCGTGGCGGCACTCGAGTCGGACGAGGGAGGCGCCCTGCCGGTCCTGACAGTGCTCCGGCGTACCCTGGCGTCCCTCGCCGAGGTCGACCCCGATTCCACGGGACGTCTCGCGATCGTCGACGAGCTGATCGAACGCGTGACCGACATCGCGGCGTCGACCTCGCGCGACCTCGAGAGGCTCGAGGCCGATCCGGCACGGCTCGCGACCGTCGTCGAGCGGCTCGACGTCCTCGCGAAGCTGAAGCGGAAATACGGGGCGACCCTCGAGGAGGTCGTCGCGTACCGCACGGCTGTTGGCCGGGAACGGGACGAGCTGGCCGACCTCGAAGGAGCACTCCGTAAGGCGGAGAAAGCTGCCGGCGTGGCGTTCGGCGCCTACCGGGCGGCCGCGCTCGGCCTCTCCTCCGCGCGGACGGCAGCAGCCCCGAAGCTCGGACGGGCAGTCGAGAGGCAGCTCTCCGATCTGGCGTTCCTCTCCTCGTCGTTTTGCGTCGAGGCCTCTCGCAAGGGCGTGCCCGACAGCCCGTTCCAGGCCGGGGAGGAGAGCGTCGCGTTCAGCGCGCACGGGATCGACGTCGTCTCGCTGTCTTTCGCCCCGAACCCGGGGGAGCCGTCCCGTCCGCTCGCGAAGATCGCGTCCGGAGGCGAGCTCTCCCGCGTCCAGCTCGCGGTCGCGGCCGCTCTCGCGGAGGCCGAGGCGGCGCGCGAGGGCAAGCGCGGCCGTCGTCGCGGAGGTCCCGTGCGGACCTTCGTCTTCGACGAGGTGGATGCCGGAGTCTCCGGCGCGACCGCGGAGGCCGTCGGGCTCAAGCTCCGGAC
>DIAY01000271.1:36291-41517 GCA_002414905.1 Holophagales bacterium UBA5066
GCCGCCCGGCGACAGGCCAGGCAGCTTCTCGCCGCGGCCGCCGGAACGCTTCGCCCGGGATCCTGACGCAGCTGCGTCGCAGGCCCTCGCGCTGCCGAACCGGCCCGTTGAGGATCGTCTCCTCGTCATGCGAAACGTAGCCGGAGCCGGCGGCTTTCAAGGATCACGCCTGCGGCAATGCAGCGTGTGCATTCGCTGCTCACCGGTATGAAGACAGATTGGAGGATTCCAGAGGAGCTGAGGAAAACCCTGTGCGTTCCCTCTCCGGACGGGAGGCAGCTCCGTACGGCTCCGGACTTCCGGCCGGAGTGCACAGGTTTCGGTGCACCGTCCCTCCGTCTGGTATCGTCTCCGGTCCGTGAGGAATCGATGATCATCCGGCCGTACCGAGGGGCCGTTCCCGTCATCGGCGAACGGGTCTTTCTTGCCGAAACCGCTGCCGTGGTCGGGGACGTCGTTCTCGGCGACGATGTGTCGGTCTGGTACGGCTCGATCGTTCGCGGCGACTGCTGCTCGATCCGGATCGGCGCCCGGACGAACGTGCAGGACAACTCGACGCTTCACGTCACGAACGGCGTCGGGCCGCTCCTCCTGGAGGAGGAGGTCACCCTCGGCCACAACTGCGTCGTCCACGCGTGCACGATCCGCCGGGGCGCGCTGGTGGGGATGAACGCGACGATCCTCGACGGTGCCGAGATCGGAGAGCGGTCCCTCGTCGCAGCGGGAGCCGTCGTCCTCGGCGGCACGTCCGTGGCGGCACGGACGTTGTGGGCCGGGAATCCAGCGCGCTACAGGCGCGATCTGACGGTGGCCGAGGTCGCGGGTCTCGACGTGTACTGGAAGAACTACCTCGACTACAAGGAGGAGTACCTCCGAGAGGACGCGAGGCGCGGACGGGCCCTGCCCGTCGCGGTGCCTGTCCTCTGACGGACGGTCGCCGCCGATGATCACCAGCGTCAAGGGGATGCGGGACCTGCTCCCGCCCGAAACGCGTGTCTGGAATCGCCTCGAGGAGACGACGCGGGCCGTCTTCTCCCTCTATGGCTACGACGAGATCCGCACGCCGGTCCTCGAGCCGACGGAGCTCTTCGTGAGGAGCGTCGGCGAGGCCTCGGACATCGTCCACAAGGAGATGTACTCCTTCACCGACCGGGGCGGCCGGGAGGTTTCGCTCCGGCCCGAGAACACGGCGAGCGTGGCGCGCGCGTTCGTCGAGCACGGCATGCCGCAGGCCGGCGGCGTGAAGAAGCTCTACTACGTCGGCCCGCAGTATCGGTACGAGCGGCCGCAAAAGGGGCGCTACCGCGAGTTCCGGCAGATCGGCGCCGAAGTGCTGGGAGCAGCCGATCCGGCGACGGATGCCGAGCTCCTCGTGATGCTCTTCGACCTGCTCGGCCGGCTCGGCTTCACGGGGCTGTCCGTCTCCCTCAACAGCGTCGGGAGCGAGGAGTCGCGGCCGGTCTACGTCGAGGCGCTCCGCGAGTACCTCCTCGCGCACGAGGAGAAGATGGGCGAGGACGACCGCAGGCGGCTTCGCGAGAACCCGCTCCGGGTCCTCGACACGAAGGACCGCTCGCTTGCCGAGGTTCTGGCTGGCGCGCCCCGCGTCCTCGACCACCTCGATCCCGCCTCACGCACGCATCACGAGGAGCTCCTCGCGCTCCTCGACGCCGAACGCATCCCGTACCTCGTCGAGCCCCGGCTCGTCCGCGGTCTCGACTACTACACGCGCACCGTCTTCGAGGTGACCGCGGAAGGGCTCGGAGCGCAGAACGCGCTTCTCGGCGGCGGCCGGTACGACCGCCTCGTCTCCGACCTCGGCGGTCCGAGGACGCCCGGCATCGGATTCGCCATCGGCGAGGACCGCCTCGTCGACGTCCTCCCCGAGGGGTTCCGGCGGGCGGCGATCGACGGGTTCTCTCCGGTCGCCCTCGTCGCGATCGAGCCGGAGGATCGGGCGGCGGCGCTGGCTCTCGCCGGCGAGCTGCGGAGGGCCGGGGTGGCGGTCGACTTCGATCCGGCCGGAAAGGGCCCGGGCGCCGGCCTGAAGGCCGCTTCGAGCAAGGGCTGCCGGACGGCGGTCCTCGTGGGCAGGCGGGAGCGTGAGTCGGGCGTCGCCGTCGTCAAGGACCTCGTCGAGAGGTCGCAGAAGGAGGTCCCGCTCGCAGACCTCCCGCACGTCCTGAAGGGAGAAACCGCGTGACCGTTTCCGAATCTCGCGTTCCTGCCGGCTCTCTCCGGAGCGGACACGCCGGACAGACCGTCCTCGTCAAGGGCTGGGTCCACCGCCGCCGCGATCACGGCGAGCTCGTCTTCATCGACCTGCGCGACCGCTCGGGCCTTCTGCAGATCGTCTTCGACGCAGAATTCCTGCCGTCGCCGGACCTCCTGGCTCGCGCCAAGGAGCTGCGCGGCGAGTTCGTCGTTGCCGTGACCGGCAAGATCCTGCTCCGCGAGGGCACGGCGAAGAACGCCGAGATGGCGACCGGGGAGGTCGAGCTGCGTGCCACCGCGCTCGAGGTCCTCAACCGCGCCGAGACGCCTCCGTTCCCCGTCGAGGACGGGGTGAAGGCTTCGGAAGACCTTCGGCTGAAGTACCGCTACCTCGACCTCCGCCGGCCCGAGATGACGGCGAACCTCGTGAAGCGAAGCGACGTGACCTTCCGGATCCGCCAGGTCCTGCACGAGGAAGGGTTCCTCGAGGTGGAGACGCCGATCCTGACGAAGTCGACCCCCGAGGGGGCGCGCGACTTCCTCGTCCCGTCGCGGGTTCACCCGGGCGAGTTCTACGCGCTGCCGCAGTCGCCGCAGCTCTTCAAGCAGCTCCTGATGGTGGCGGGCGTCGAGCGCTACTACCAGATCGCCCGGTGCTTCCGCGACGAGGACCTGCGTGCCGACCGGCAGCCCGAGTTCACGCAGGTCGACCTCGAGCTCTCGTTCCCCGACGAGGAGACGGTCTACGCTCTCATCGAGAAGATCTTTGCTGCGGTCTTCCCGGCCTACGGGATTCCCTGCCCGGCACGTTTCCCGAGGATCACTCACGCGGAGGCGATGGAGAGGTTCGGGATCGACCGTCCCGACACGCGGTACGGCCTCGAGCTGAGGACGCTCGACTTCTCCTCCTCTCCGTCGGACATCCTCCGCGCGGCGGAGAGGGTCAAGGGAATCGCCGTTCCGGGGGGAGCGGGCTTCTCGCGCAAGCGTCTCGACGATCTCGAGGTCTCGGCAAAGCAGCTCGGCGCCTCGGGTCTCGTCTGGATCAAGCTCCAGGCGGACCTCCCGGGCGGCTGGAACTCGAATGCCAAAAAGCTCCTCGACGACGCGACGGTCGCTGCCGCGCGGGAGGCGGCCGCTGCGAACGAAGGCGACCTCCTCCTCGTCGTCGCCGGGAAGACGTCGACGGTCAACGACGTCCTCGGGACTCTTCGCATCCGGCTCGCGCGGGAGGAGAAGCTGATTCCCCAGGGGCGCTACGAGTTCCTCTGGGTGACGGACTTTCCGCTGCTCGAGTGGCATCCGGAGAATGGTCGCTGGTACGCGATGCACCACCCGTTCACCTCGCCCCGGCCGGAGGACGTCGCGCTCCTGGACACCGATCCCGGCAAGGTTCACGCTCGAGCTTACGACGTCGTCCTGAACGGGATGGAGCTCGGTGGCGGTTCGATTCGGATCCATCAGCCCGAGGTCCAGTCGAAGGTCTTCGCGACTCTCGGCATCGGGCCGGAGGAAGCGAGGGCGAAATTCGGCTTCCTGCTCGATGCGTTCCGCTTCGGGGCGCCGCCCCACGGCGGTCTGGCGCTCGGCCTCGACCGGATGCTGATGATCCTGACCCGATCTTCGTCGATCCGTGACGTAATCGCATTTCCGAAGACCGCTTCGGGGAGCTGCCTCCTGACCGACTCGCCCGGTCCCGTCTCGGAGGCGCAGCTGGTCGAGCTGGGAATCCGGCGCTCCGCGGATGTCGTCCCGAAGCCGTCCTGACACGCGCGGAATCCGGACGTTCCGCTTCGTCGCCGCCGGCGTCGGGTGCTCGGTCTCCGCTGGGTCCGGAGCCCTCTCGCGCCTCGCCGGAGAACTCGGCCGGATCGCGCCCGGGCGCTGGTTGATCGTCTCGTCGGCGCCGGTCCTCGCGGCGCAGGGACGCTTCCTGCGGGAGGCGCTGGCGGGTGCGTCCTCACTCGATCCGGACCCGCTCCTGGTCCCGGACGGTGAAGCCGCCAAGACCTGGACCGCGCTCGGCAGGCTGCTCTCGGAGATGGCGGGACGCGGCCTGACGCGCGACGGTGGCGTCGTCGCCTTCGGCGGGGGGACCGTCGGAGACGTGGCGGGGCTCGCCGCGTCTCTCGCCCTGCGGGGCGTTCCGGTCGTCCAGGTGCCGACTACGCTCCTGGCCGCCGCCGACAGCGCGCTCGGCGGGAAGACGGCGGTGAACCTCGCCGCCGGGAAGAACCTCGCAGGGACTTTCCATCACCCCCGTCTCGTCTGCGTCGACCCGCGGCTCCTGGCCTCGCTGTCCGAAAGAGACCACCGCTCGGGGCTGGCGGAGGTCGTCAAGAGCGCGCTCCTGTCCGCTTCGTTCTGGAGGCGTCTGCCCGCGTTGGCAGATGGGCTCGCAGCGCGGGACGAGTCCGCGCTGGCGGAGGCGGTCGAGAGATCGCTCCGCGTGAAAGCGAACGTCGTCTCGCGCGATCCGGACGAGAGGCTCGGCCTTCGGCACATGCTGAATCTGGGACACACGGTGGCGCACGCGCTCGAGGGGGCCTCGGGGTACCGCCTGCGGCATGGCGAAGCCGTTGCCTGGGGACTCCTGGCCGCCCTGCGGCTCTCGGCGGCGCGTGGGTTGCTGCCGGAGCGGCCGGCGGCGGACATCCTCGGCCGCGTGTGGAGGATCCTCAGGCCCGTGCCGCTCCCGGGAACGGTCCGACGGAACTGGCCTGCCCATCTGGCCGCCGACAAGAAGCGGGATCGCGAAGGGCTGAGGGACGTCCTCCTCGCCGCGCCGGGACGCCCGCTCCTCGAACGCGTTACGGCCGCGGAGATCGTCGCAAGCCTTCCGGACGAGTCTGGCAGCTAGAATCCAGGGGTGATCCCGATTCCCAGAAGGCCTCGGCTGCGGATCGTCACCGCCCTGATCGCGACACTCGTCGTCGTTTCGATCGTGCCGCTCGCCTTCTCGGCGGTGCGGCTGGTGTCGATCAACCGCGAGGCGCTCGAGACGGCGGAAAA
>DIAY01000271.1:41692-49029 GCA_002414905.1 Holophagales bacterium UBA5066
GTCCAGGTCACGAAAATCGGAGACGGTCTCGAGCTGGCCCGCGCCGTAGCGCCGGACAAGGACCCGTTTGCGTTCGTCGGTCGGACGGCGCTCATCGCGCGCTACCGGGACGCCGAGCCCGCCTTCCTCGTGCTTCGGGCTCTCGACGCCGACCGCCGCGGCGGCGTCATCCAGCCGGCTCAGATCGACGCCGAGCTGGAAGAGGAGCTGAACCGGGCCTTCGCAGCCGCGATGCGCGGCTCGACCTACGTCGGCGAGGCCCTTCGTGTCCCCTCGCTCCCCGATCCCGGAATCGTCATCGCCGTGCCCGTGGCCGCCGCGGACGGGGGAGTCGTCGGCGTCGTCGAGGCGTTCGTCTCCCTCGCCCCGATCCGGGCGCTCCTCGAGCTCGAGAAGAAGCGCGACCTCGTAGCTTACGTCGTGGACCGCAGGGGGAACCTCGTCCTGGCGAGCGATGCCGCGGCCGTCGGCGGCAGGGAGCCGCTCCTGAAAGTCGAGCTCGTCTCGGAGTTCGTCCAGCACCCGGTTCGTCTCACGCGGACGTACTCACGGGGAGAGGGGCCTTCGGCCCGGCGCGTCCTCGGCACGGTATCGCCCGTCGGGCCCGGGCCGAACCTGCCGGACTGGGGTGTTCTGGTCGAGAAGGACGTCGCGCGCGCTTTCGCTGCGGCGACGCAGATGACGAAGACGTCGTGGCTCGTTGCGACCCTCGCGGTCGTCTTCGCCGTTCTCGCGGCGATCTTCGCCGCGAGCGCGCTTTCGCGTCCCGTCCGCGCCCTGGCCGATTCGGTCCGCAAGATGTCGGAAGGGGATCTGACGCAACGTGTCGACATCCCCGGCACGTTCGAGCTGGCCGAGCTGGCCGAAGGCTTCAACCACATGGGGGGCGAGCTCGAGAAGTCGGTCGAAAAGCTGAAGCTCGCGGCCCGCGAGAACCAGGAGCTCTTCCTGAACTCGATCCGTGCGCTCGCCGCGGCCGTGGACGCGAAGGACCCCTATACGCGCGGCCACTCGGAGCGGGTCGCCAGATACTCCGTCGCCATCGCCCGGCACCTCGACCTCCCGGCGGACGAGGTGAGGAAGGTGCGCATCGCCGCGCTCCTGCACGACGTCGGCAAGATCGGAATCGACGACCGGATCCTGCGCAAACCGACGGCGCTGACCGACGACGAATTCGAGGTCATGAAGCTCCACCCCGTGAAGGGGGCCCTGATCATGGGGCAGATCCCGCAGCTGAAGTGGATCATCCCGGGAATGAAGTACCACCACGAGAAATGGGACGGAACCGGGTACCCGGAAGGGCTCGCTGCCGAGGAGATCCCGATGCTCGCAAGAATCATCTCCGTGGCCGACACGTTCGACGCTATGACGACGTCGCGCCCCTACCAGAAGGCCATGAAGAGCGATTACGTCGTCTCCCGGATCAAGACGTTCGCCGGGAGCCGGTACGACAACCGGGTCACCGACGCGCTCGAGCAGGCGTTCGCCACCCACGACCTGGAAGTCGTGGGCGAGGCGGCCCGGCAGGCGGTCGCGTGAGGCAGCCGTACCTCGCCGCGGCGCTCATCGCGGTTCTCCTGTCCTCCGGCTGCAAGACCGTGTTGGAGCGGGACCAGGCTTCGCGCGAGCCCAGTGCCCTCACGGCCGATCTCGTCGACTACCGCAACGGACTCACCCTGCTTCGCGAGGGGCGTGTCGACGAGGCGATCCTCATGCTCAACCAGGCCCGGGCGGTCTACCCGAAGAGCGCGGAAGTCGCGAATGCCCTCGGTCTCGCCCTGCTCTACAAGAAAGACTACCGCAACTCGATCAAGCTCTTCACGGAGGCGATAGGGCTGGACCCGAACCTCGTGGAACCCATCAATAACCGGGGCGTCGCGGCAATGGAGGCGGGCAACCTCAAGGACGCCGAAGTGGATTTCGAGGCCGTCCTGGCGCGTCCGAAGTCCGCCGAGCACGCCAACGCCCGATTCAACCTCGCACTTCTCCGGGGCCGCCAGTTCCAGTGGGCGGAAGCGGACCGGGAGCTGACGACGCTTCTCGCGGACGACCCCGACTACACGAAGGCGGTGCGGGAGCGAGGCCTCGTCCGGATGAAGCTGGAGGATTTCCGGGGTGCCCTCGAGGACTTCCTCCTCTTCCTTCGCGAGGATTCGAAAGACCCGGTGGCGAACTACAACGCGGCCCTCTGTCTCCTGACGACCGACCGGCGCGACCTGGCCGTCCGCTACATGGAGCGGACCGTCCATTTCGCACCGGAAAGCGACGAGGCGAAGAAGGCCCGGCGCTTCCTTGGCGGGGAGTCGGGCCTGACAGGTAGGGATTGATGAGCTTCGACGACGTTCTCCGCCCTGTCCTCGACGTGCCCGATGCGCAGGCCGTCGCCTTCCTCGACCCGCAGGGGCAGGAGATCGCCAGTCTCGGTGACCGGGCGCTCCTCGAGGCCCTGGGGGCCTACCACTCGGTCTGGACGACCGACCTCGGACGAGCTGCCGCTGCGGGCGGCCTCGGCGACGTGACCGAGGTGGATTTCGATTTCGAGGCCGGACGCGTCCTGGCGACGCCCATCAAGGACGGCTACTTCATCCTCACCCTGTTCGGGCGCGGGGGAATCCCGTCCCTGGCGCGGCCGCTGCTCGCCGCGGCCCGCGACCGGCTCATCGCCGAGATCGGCTGAGGGGAGCGGGCGAGGTGTCCGCGGAGTCGAAGCCGTCCCTGATGGCCCGCCTGAAGCGCGGGCTCTTCATGACGCACACCGAGCTGGTCGCGCGCGTCGGTGATGCGATCAAGGCCCGCTTCTCGCCGGACCCGAAGGCCCTCGCCTCGCTCGAGGAGGCGCTGCTCGCCGCCGACGTCGGGCCGGCGACGGCCTCCGAGCTCGTGGAGGCCGTGAGGGTGGAGGCCGGCCGGAGAGACGCGGAGGAATCCGACGTCGTCCGCCGCGTCCTCAAGGCCGAGATCGAGCGGCGGCTCTCGGTTGCGGGCCCTCCCGTCGGAGCGCCGCGACCAGGCCAGCCCCGCGTCGTCCTGATCGTCGGCGTGAACGGGACGGGGAAGACGACCACCGCCGCCAAGCTCGCGGCGCGCGTGGCGGCGGCGGGCGGAAAGCCGGTTCTCGCCGCGGCCGACACGTTTCGCGCCGCCGCGATCGACCAGCTCGAGGTCTGGGCGGAGCGCATCGGCATCCCCCTCGTCAAGCACCGTCCCGGGGCCGACCCGGCCGCCGTCGTCTTCGACGCCTGTACCACGGCGAAGGCCCGCGGTGCGGACGTCCTCTTCATCGATACCGCGGGGCGGCTCCATACCAAGCACAACCTCATGGAAGAGCTCTCGAAGATCCGGCGGATCGCCGGGCGGGAGATCGAGGGGGCGCCGCACGAGGTCCTCCTGGTCCTCGACGCGGTGACCGGAATGAACGGGCTCGTGCAGGCTCGCGAGTTCCTCAGGGCGGCGGGCGTGACGGGTCTCGTGCTGACGAAAATGGACGGGACGGCCAAGGGGGGCGTCGTTCTCGCGATCGTCCGCGAGCTGGCGATTCCGGTGAAGTTCGTCGGCGTCGGAGAAACGGTCGACGACCTCCTCGACTTCGATCCGGCCGGCTTCGCTTCGGCACTCATCGATGACTGACCTCGCCGCCGCGTTCGAGCGGGTCTTCGAGCTGGCCGAGAAGGGCCGCTACTCCACGTCTCCGAACCCCCGCGTCGGGGCCGTCGTCGTGGCCTCGGGGGGGGCGATCGTCGGAGAAGGATGGCACGACCAGGCGGGAGGTCCGCATGCCGAGGTCGTCGCTCTCGCCGAGGCCGGGAGCCGGGCCCGGGGTGCCACCGTCGTCCTGAATCTGGAGCCCTGCGCACACGAGGGGCGGACACCGCCCTGCGCCGGCAGCCTCGTGGACGCCGGGGTTGCGCGGGTCGTTTTCTGCACGCTCGACCCCGACCCGCGGACGGCGGGGAAGGGGCGCGAATGGCTCCGTTCCGCCGGAGTGGCCACCCAGACCGGCCCCTTCTCGGAGCGGGCCGAGCGTCTCAACGAGCCGTTCCTCGTTTCGGTGCGGCGCGGACGTCCCTTCGTCCATCTCAAGTGGGCCGCGAGCCTCGACGGGAAGATCGCGAGTGCCACGGGTGAGAGCCGCTGGATCACCGGCGAAGAAGCCCGGGCCGACGGGATGCGCCTCCGCGAGGAGTGTGACGCAATCCTCGTCGGCGCCGGAACGGTCCTGGCGGACGACCCGGCGCTGACGCGCCGCGCGGGGCTGAACCGCTCCATCCTGCCGCATCGCCGGATCGTCGTGGACGGACGCCTGCGGGTCGGCGCCGGGCGGCGGGTCTTCTCGCCGGACGCCCCGGGCGAGGCCTGGCTCGCAACGGCGGTCGAGGAAAAAGACCCGAGACTCGACCCTTTCCGCGAGCGCGGAGTGCGGATACTGACTCTTCCGATCGCCGGATCCAACCGCGTCGACCTCACATCGCTCCTCGCCGAGCTGGCCCTCCGCGAGGTTCGGTCGCTCCTCGTGGAGGGCGGGGGCGAGACGGCGTGGGGCTTTCTCGAGGCTCGTCTCGCCGACAGAGTTACCGGCTTCCACGCCCCGCTGCTCCTCGGCGGACGGGACGCACCGTCCGCTCTTTCCGGGGCCGGCTGCGCGGACCTGGCCGACGCCCCGCGCCTCGAGGGACTCGAGCTAGCTTCCCTCGGCGACGGATACCGCTTCAGCGGCCGGCCGTGCTGGCCGGGAGCGGCGTAGGATCGCGCCGTGTTCACCGGACTCGTCGAGGCGGCAGCCGTGGTTCGGGCCCTCCGGCGTCAGGCCGGTGGAGCCCTCCTCGCCCTGGAGACCCCGGACGCCTGGAGTGATGTCATCCGCGGCGAGAGCATCTGCGTCTCCGGTGTCTGCCTCACGGTGGCCGAAGGAGGTGGGAAGGGCGATCTCCGGTTCGACGTGTCCGCCGAGAGCCTCGAGCGCTCGACTCTCGGGGCCCTCCGGCCGGGCGATGCGGTGAATCTCGAGCGGGCGCTGGTGGTGGGAGCCCGGATGGGTGGGCACGTCGTCCAGGGGCACGTCGACGCCACGGCTGCCGTAAGCGGCCTCGAGAGCTCGGGTGGTTTCTGGACTCTCGGTGTGAGGATCGGCGAGTCGTGGGCGCGCTACGTCGTCGAGAAGGGGTCGATCGCCCTCGACGGGATCTCCCTGACGGTTGCGTCTCTCGACGACGAGGAGCTGCGGGTGGCGGTCATCCCCGAGACGTTTCGCGCCACGACTCTCTCCGGACGGCGGCCCGGCGACCTCGTGAACGTGGAGGTCGACGTCCTTGCGAAATACGTGGAGCGCCTCCTTGGAGCCGCCGCCGCACCGACTCGCGACGACCGCCTTCACGCGCTGCTCGGTTCGTGACGGACCGCCCCGGCGCCTACGTCCACGTCCCCTACTGCGCCCACCGCTGCTCTTACTGCTCGTTCGTCGCCGTCACGGGACGGGAGACCGAGGGCCGATACTTCGAGGCCGTCGTAAGGGAAGCCCGTGTCCGGGCGGGGGAGGTCGAGGGTCCGTTCGACACGGTCTACTTCGGCGGTGGGACGCCGTCTTTTGCCGACCCCTCGAACCTCGGCTGCGTCATCGCCACCCTGCGGGACGTCTTCGGGGTCACGGCGGACGCCGAGGTGACGGCCGAGGCGAACCCCGACGATCTCGACGACTCGCGCCTCTCGGCCCTCGTCGATCTCGGGGTGAACCGTCTCTCGATCGGAGTCCAATCGCTCAGCGACGTGGAGCTCGAGCCGCTGGAGCGCCGTCATGACGCGGGTGGGGCTCTGCGAGCGCTTCGCCGCGCCGTGGCGCTGGGCGTCAGGGTCTCGGCCGACCTCATGATCGGGATTCCCGGGCAGTCGAGGGAGAGTCTTCGGAGGAGTCTCGAGACGATCCTCGAGGTCGGAGTCGGTCACGTGTCCGTCTACCTCCTCGAGATCGACAAGGCCCCGCGGCTCGTCGCGATGAAAGTCGCGTCCCCGGCCCTGTTCGCCGGAGACGACGAGATGGCCGCCCGGTGGGAGGAGGTCGACGACCTCTGCGCCGCCGCTGGTCTGCCGCGGTACGAGACCTCCAACTGGGCGAGACCGGGCGACGAGAGCCGCCACAACCTGAAGTACTGGACTCGCCAGGCCGTGGTCGCGCTGGGAACGTCCGCTGCCTCGTTCGACGGAAAGGTCCGGCGCACGAACAGCGGATCGGTCACCGCCTATCTGGCGGCCGCGGAGGAGAACGGCACCGCCTTCGTGTCGGAGGAAGATCTCCCGGCGGACTCCGCCCGGCGGGAAGGCGTCCTTCTCGGCCTCCGGATGGCTGCTGGAGTCGCAGATCAGAGCTGGGAAGCGGCTGTCGCGACCCTGCCGGCGTCCGACCAGGCCCGGCTCGACGACGCCTTCGAGGCAGGTCTCCTCGTGAGGGAGCAAGGGCGGGTCCGCCTGACGCGTACGGGGGTGCTCCTTTCGAACGAGGTCTTTTCGCTCCTTCTCTGACGGGTGGACCCCGAACGGGGGACTGCCGGTCCCTCGCCGCGCCCGGTGCCGCCGCCGAGGGGCGCCTTGGCCTCACGGGCCTGGCGTGAGAGCATCCGCCCGCTCGGAGCCGTCCGGCTCCCGAAGCCCTCATTTCGGAGCGGAGGCGCATGAACGCAGAGACGCTGCTCTATCTCATCCCGGTCCTCGGGCTCGCCGGTCTCGTCTATACGTGGCTGAAGTCCTCCTGGGTCGCCCGGCAGGACCCCGGCAACGAGCGAATGGTGAAGATCGCCGGGGCCATCCAGCAGGGTGCGATGGCGTTCCTGCGCGCCGAGTACAGGGTCCTCGCGATCTTCGTCGTCGTCGTGGCGATCCTCCTCGGCATCTCCGGAGCGCTGCAGAAGGAGTCGCACCCCCTCATCGCGGTCGCGTTCGTCGCCGGAGCCCTCTGCTCGGGAGTCGCGGGCCTGATCGGGATGAAGGTGGCGACGAAGGCGAACGTCCGGACGACCCAGGCGGCCCGGCGGGGGCTCGGCCCGGCGCTCGAGATCGCTTTCGCGGGCGGTTCGGTGATGGGGATGGGGGTCGTCGGCCTCGGCGTCCTCGGCCTCGGGACGTGCTTTCTCGTCTTCTCGAAGCTCCTCGACGGGGACGTGAGCCGGACGATCACGGTCATCACCGGCTTCTCCTTCGGCGCCAGCTCGATCGCGCTCTTCGCCCGGGTCGGCGGAGGCATCTACACGAAGGCGGCCGACGTCGGCGCTGATCTCGTCGGAAAGGTCGAGGCCGGGATTCCGGAGGACCACCCGCTGAACCCCGCCACGATCGCCGACAACGTCGGCGAC
>DIAY01000284.1 GCA_002414905.1 Holophagales bacterium UBA5066
AGAGCGTAGACCAGACCCCCCGCCTCGTTTACTTCAGGGGTACCGCGGGCCAGCCGGCGGCGAGGGCCTGATGAACGAAGGTGATGGCCCGCGCCACGGCATCGGGGAGGGTCTCGCCACGGGCGAGCCAGGCGGCGATGGCCGCCGAGAGGAGACCCCCGGCACCGCAGGCGAGGGGGGCGTCGGATCGCGGGCTTTCGAACCGGTGCCAGGTGCGTCCGTCGAGGAGACCGTCGATGACTGTCGCTCCCTCCGCGCAGCCGCCGGTAATGAGGATCGCGGAGGGACCGAGGCTCTGGATCCGGCGTGCGGCGACCTTCGCGTCCGCCTCGCTCCGGATCGCGAACCCGGCGAGGGCGGAGGCCTCGAGAAGGTTCAGGCTGACGAGCGCAGCGAGCGGGAGAAGGTCGCGGACGAGGGTGTCCACGACAGTCGACCGCAGGTGGCGAACCCCCGACCGGGGGACGAACCCGGGGTCGATGACGATAGGAAAGGGAGAGGAGGCGAGGGCCCTTGCGACCGTTCTGACGGCCGGGACGGTCGTCAGCAGGCCCACCTTCGCGGAGGAGGGCGGGCGTATCGCGAGGGCGGCCTCGAGGGCGGCATTCAGGATGGCCACGGGGGCGTCGTGCGAGGGGCCCGCTTGCCGGATGCCGTGTGAGGTCAACGCCGTGACGACGCCCGATCCGAGGACTCCCAGCACATCGAAGGCCAGCAGGTCGGTCGCGAGGAGTCCCCCGCCCGGGTCGGCGGCCGAGATCGCGAGAGCGCAGGGAACGGACATCAACGTGAGTTTAGACGGCCCTCCTGCTATCCTCGACATCCGGGAGGACGCTAGAAAGTGGCTGAAGAAATGCTCGCCTCGACCCCGCTCGCGGCCGGTGCACCGGCCCCGTCGTTCACGCTTCCCGGTCGCACCGGGGGCACGGTCTCCCTGGCGGATTTCGCCGGGAAGGGCCATCTCCTCGTCTACTTCTACCCGAAAGACGACACCCCGGGCTGTACGAAGGAAGCGTGCAGCCTGCGCGACGGCTTCGCCGGGCTCCGCGAGGCAGGCGTCACCGTTCTCGGGATCTCTCCCGACGATGTCGATTCGCACAACGCGTTCGCAGGCAAGTACTCGCTGCCGTTCGAGCTCCTGACGGACGCCGATCATTCGGTCCACGAAGCCTACGGCGTATGGGGAAGGACGCCCTGGGGTGTCGGGACGATCCGCAAGTCCTTCCTCGTCGGCCCTGACGGGAACCTCGTCCACGTCTTCGAGAAGGTCGACGTCGAGCGCCATGCCGAAGAGGTCCTCGCCGTCCTGAAGCCCACCCCGGTGGCGGAGGCGAGGGCCGCCGTCGAGGCCGCAGTGGAAGCAGCCGGCGCCGCGGTCACCTCGGCCGTCAAGGACGCGAAGAAGGCCGTCAAGGGCGCAATGAAGTCTCCCGAGGTAAAGGAAGCGGTCGCCGCGGCGAGACAGGCCGTTGCGGACGTGAGGAAGAAGCCCGCCGTGAAGAAGGCCGTGGCGGACGCGAAGCAGGCGATGGCTGGTGCCCGCAAGGCCGTGTCGGACGTGGGGAAGAAGCCCGCCGTCAAGAAGGCCGTGGCGCAGGCGAAAAAGGCCGTGGCGGACGCAAAGAAGCGGCCGGCGGTGAAGAGGGCTGTCGCTTCGGTGAAGAAGGCCGTCAAAAGTGCGAAGACCGCCGCTGCGGAGAAACCGCAGGGCGCGCTGGCGAGGCTTCTGGCTCTCGTGACGCCGAAGAAGACCGTTGCAAGGAAGAAGGCTGCTCCCACAAAGGTGAAGAAGGCCGTCGCAAGGAAGGTCGCCAGGAAGGCGGCGCCGGCGAAGGCAAAGAAGACCGTCGCGAAGAAGGCCGTCGCGAAGAAGCCCATGGTGAAAAAGGTTATGGTGAAAAAGGCCATAGCGAAGAAGGCGCCACCCGTAAAGGCGAGGAAAGCGGCGCCAAAGGCGAAGGCCGCGCCGAAGAAGTCCACTGCGAGGAAACCCGTCTCGCGGAAGGCCGCGCCGAAGAAACCGGCGCGGAAGAAGGCCGCGCGCCGCTGAATGGAGAGCTCCACCGCGGAAAGGTTCAGGGTCACCGATCGGGCCCTGGTGGCGATTCGCGCCGCCGGGCTCGATCCGGCCGGCACGTTCCTCGTCGTCCAGCACGTCCTCGGTTGTGGCGGATCCGGCTACCGGATCCTGTTCCGTGACGCCCCGCTCGACGGAAGTATCGTGATCGACGGTCCCGCGGGCCTGCGGATCTCTCTCTGCTCCTACTCTCACAGCCGCCTCGACGGGGCGGCTCTCGACTACGATCTTGAAAAGGAGACCGAGGGCTTCTGGCTCGACCATCCGGACGCGGCGTTCGCCGCGTTCTGCTGAGTCGACCAGGCCCCGACCGCGCGCATGGCCAAGGACAAGATTTCCCGGAAAGACCTGAAAGAAAACGAGCTCGAGCACGCCATCATCGGGGCACGCGACTACGTCGTCATGCACGAGGCGACGGCGAAGAAGTGGACGATTCTCGGCGTCGGCGCCGTCGTCCTCGTCGGCCTCGTCTGGGGCGGACTCGCTCTGCGAGGGCGGAGGCTCGACACGCGCCTTTCGGCGGCGCTCTCGGTCTTCGACGCCCCGCTCGTCGCAGACGGGGCGGGAGCCGCCCCGGGAGTGACGGTCTACAAGGATGCCGACGAGAGGCTCGAGGCGGCGAAGAAGCAACTGCGCGAGCTGGCCACCGACGCGCCCGGCTCGAGGCCGGGGCAGGCGGCCCGTACGATGCTCCTCGCGCTTGAAGGAGGGCCGACGCCCCCCGCGTCGCTCCTCGACGGCGCGCGCGACCTGGCCAAGCGGGACCCGGGCTCGATCGCTTCGGGCGTCGCGGCCCTCGCCTACCTCGAGGCCGAGGCGGCCGCCGGGCGGCGGAAGGAGGCGATCAGCTCGGCGAAAGCCTACCTCGACGCGGCGAACCCGCCCCTCCCGAAGGACGTCATCCTCTTCACGATCGCCCGCTTCTACGAGATGGACGGGCAGCTGGCGGACGCGAAGTCGAGCTACCAGCGCGTCGTCTCCGATTACCCCGATTCGCCGATGCGATTCGAGGCGCAGCAAAAATCACAGGGGCTTTGAGGCGTTCGGGGTGAGCCCGCGCGCAATCGTCGTCGTCCTCGACGGCGTGGGTGTTGGTGCGCTTCCCGACGCCGATGCCTACGGAGACGCCGGTGCGAACACTCTCCGGAACGTCCTCCACGCCGCCCGGCCGCGTCTTCCGAACCTGACGGCGCTCGGCCTGCTGCATACGCTCTACGGCACGGGGACGAACGGCCTTCCGGAGCCTTCCGGCGCGTTCGGCCGCCTCGCGCCGGTTGCGCCGGGCAAGGACACGACCTCCGGACACTGGGAGCTCATGGGGCTGGCCGTGGCGGAGCCGTTCCCGGCGTTTCCCGACGGTGTCCCGCTCGAAGTGCTGGAGGCGTTCGAGAGGGCGATCGGCCGTGAGTCCCTGGGGAACCGGTCCGCATCGGGAATCGTCCTGCTCGACCAGCTCGGTGCCGAGCACGTGAGGACCGGCAGGCCCATCGTCTACACCTCGTCCGATTCCGTGTTCCAGATCTCGGCGCACGAGGAGATCGTCCCCGTGGAGACGCTCTATGCCTGGTGCGAGGCAGCGCGGTCCATCTTCGACGGCCCCCATCGCGTCGGACGCGTCATAGCGCGGCCATTCGTCGGCGTGCCCGGGAGCTTCCGCCGGACGGGCCGGCGCCGCGATTTCGCCGTTCCGCCGCCGGGAGAGACGCTGCTCGACCGCCTGCAGGCCGCCGGGAGGCGCGTCCTGGCCATCGGAAAGGTCGCCGAGGTCTTCGCGGGCCGGGGCGTGACCGAATCGATTCCGACGGATTCGAACCGCGACGGTGTCGAGGCCGCTCTCGAGGCCCTGCGCGACGACGGGGGCGACTTCGTCTTCCTGAACCTGCGCGACTTCGACACGCGGTTCGGGCACCGCAACGACGCGAAGGGATTCGCCCGCTCCCTGGAGGAGCTGGACGGTCTCGTCCCGGCGCTTGTCAGGGCGTTGCTCGGAGACGATCTCCTGTTGATGACTGCCGAACACGGGTGCGATCCGACCGACGCATCGACCGAGCACACGCGCGAGTACGCGCCGCTCGTGGCGACCGGTGCCGGCGTCCGGGCCGGGAACGACGTCGGGACACGCGAGACGTTCGCAGACGTCTCGGCGACCGTCGCCGCGCACCTCGGCGTCGCCCCGCTGGCGGGCCGGGACCTCCTGCCCGTCCTCAGAGGCTGATCGGACGAGGCCGGAAAGCCTCTTCTCGGGTATCCTTCCCCGATCGCTTCGCACCAGACTCTCCGGGCGCTCGCCGCCGACTTCGCCTCCCGGGATCGGACCGGGACACAGGAGCCCGCGCGGTGACGTTCCCGGGAGAGTGCGTCAGCGGGGCGATGCCGCACGAATTCTGACCGCGCCTCTAGGAGGAAGTTTTGGACCGTTTTACCGGCTTCATCGGGCTCGCCGTCATCCTCCTCGCCTGCTACGCCCTCTCCCATGACAGGAAGCGGATCCGCTGGGCTACGATCGTCTGGGGAGTCATTCTCCAGTTCGCGCTCGGCTGGTTGGTGATCTCCTGGAAGATGGGAGCCAGGGCGCTCAAGGCGTTCTCGGACGGCATCACCGGGGCCATCGCCTTTTCCGACAAGGGAGCCGAGTTCGTCTTCGGCTGGCTGTCGGACCCGGCGATCGGAGGGCAGATCGGAGCCAGGACAGGCATCGACTTCTCGCCCTTCATCTTCGCGTTCAAGGTGATGCCGATCGTCATCTTCATCGCCTCGTTCTTCACGATCCTCTACTACCTCGGGGTCATGCAGAGGGTCGTGCAGGTCTTCGCGGTCGTGATGACGAAGCTGCTGAGGATCTCCGGCGCCGAGTCGCTGGCCGTGTCGGCGAACATCTTCATCGGGCAGACGGAGGCGCCGATCATCATCGCGCCGTACATCCCGAAGATGACGATGTCCGAGCTCATGACGATGATGACGGGCGGGATGGCCCACATCTCCGGTGCGGTCCTGCTCGCCTACGCGGCGATGGGGATTCCCGCGGAATACCTCATCACCGCCTCCGTCATGGCTGCCCCGGCGACGATCGTCGTCGCCAAGCTCCTCCGCCCCGAGGTGGAGGAGCCGGCGACGGCGGGCGACGTCCACGTGAAGATCGAGAAGGAGCACGCCAACGTCATCGAGGCCGCTGCCTCCGGCGCCTCGCAAGGGATGTCCCTGGCGATCAACATCGTCGGAATGCTCATCGCCTTCATCGCCCTCGTTTCCCTGTTCAACGGTCTCCTCGGGTGGGTTGGCACCTACATCGGGTTCCCGGCGGCCGGCCCCGGAGTCGACCCGGCGACGACTCTCTCCGTTCAGTGGCTCTTCTCGAAGCTGCTCTGGCCGCTCGCGTGGGTGATGGGAGTGCCCTCCGTCGACTGCTCGAAGGTCGCCCGCCTCATCGGCTTCAAGACGGTGATCAACGAGTTCGTCGCCTACGCGGAGATGACGAAGATTCCGCTGACCGAGTGGACGACGAAGGGACGGCTCATCGCGTCCTTCGCGCTCTGCGGTTTCGCGAACTTCTCCTCGATCGGTATCCAGATCGGAGGCATCGGGGGTCTCGCCCCGGGGCGCAAGGGCGACATCGCCCGCCTCGGACTCTGGGCCCTGCTCGCCGGGTCCCTCGCGACGTTCATGAGCGCCACGATTGCCGGCATCCTCCTCGGCTGAAGAGAAGGAGACAAGAGATGGACTCTCGCTTTACCGAGACCGTCGAATTCCTCCGGGCCCGGATTCCCGTCCCGCCCGTCGTCGGCGTCATCCTCGGCTCGGGCCTCGGCGATTTCGCCGCGGCCGTCGAGGACCGTCTCGAGATCCCCTACGCGCAGATCCCCGGTTTCCCGGCCTCGGCCGTCGTCGGCCACGCCGGAACGCTCGTCGCCGGAACGCTCGAGGGGGTTCCGATCGTCGTCCTCTCGGGGCGGATCCACTACTACGAGGGGCATCCGATGTCGGCCGTCATCACGCCGGCGCGCGTCCTCGGCCTCCTCGGCTGCCGCGACGTCGTGGTGACGAACGCGGCCGGCGGCATCGACACGTCGTTCTCCGCGGGCGACCTGATGCTCATCACCGACCACATCAACCTGTTCGGAACGAACCCGCTCATCGGGTCGAACGACGATCTGTTCGGCGCCCGCTTCCCTGACATGTCCGACGCCTACCGCTCCGACCTGAGGACTCTGGCGAAGGCCGCGGCACGGCGAGTCCGCGTGCCGCTGAAGGAAGGCGTCTATGTCGGGGTCACCGGGCCATCGTACGAGACGCCGGCCGAGATCCGCGCTTTCCGGACGCTCGGGGCGCACGCCGTCGGGATGTCCACCGTTCCAGAAGTGATTGCGCTCAGTCACATGGGCGTCGGCGTCGTCGGCATCTCCTGCATCACGAACATGGCCGCAGGGGTCCTGAAGAAGCCCCTGCGTCACGACGAAGTCCTCGAGACGACCCGGCGCGTGAAGGACCGCTTCGTGAAGCTTCTGACCGCCCTCGTCGTCGCGATGGGCGAGGGGCGCTCGCCCGACCGGCTCGTCGTCGTGCCGTCGAGGAAGGCACCGGCTTCGAAGACGAAGGCCGGAAAAAAGGTGAGGGCCGGCACGAGTGTGGCCGCCCGGCGCGGGGTGCGCTCGAAAGCGGCTCCACGCGGGAGGAAGTGACGCCGTGGCCGTCAGGAATCTCACCGCGGCCGAGCGTGACACCCTCGTCGCCGCTGCCACCGTAGCCCGCGAGAATGCTGCCGCACCCTACTCGCACTTCCACGTCGGCGCGGCGCTCCTGGCCGAGGACGGCCGCGTCTTCCAGGGGTGCAACGTCGAGTCGGCCAGCTACGGCCTGACGAATTGCGCCGAGCGGACCGCGGTTTTCAAGGCGATATCCGAGGGAGCGAGAGGCTTCCGGGCGGTGGCCGTCGTGACGGGTGCCGACGAGCCGACGTCGCCCTGCGGAGCGTGCCGACAGGTCCTCTGGGACCAGTGCCGCGACATCGCCGTCGTCATGGCGACGACCGGAGGCCGGCTCGAGGAGACGACCCTGGCGACGCTCCTCCCGCGAGCCTTCGAGCTGTGAGGGGCAGAGTGTTGCGCGCCGCCCCGTTCCTCGCGGCCGCGCTCCTGGCCCTTCCGGCCGCCGGCACCCCGCCCGCAAAGCAGGCGGCCGGCCACGCGAAGAAAGCCCCGTGCGACCTCGTGGTCGTGGCGGGGGCCGCGCTCCCGATGGACGCCGCGTTCACCGTGCGAGGCGCGACGGCTGTCGCGATTCGCGGCGGGGAGATCGTCGCCCTCGGTGACCCCGCCACGATCGATGCAGCGTATCTGCCGAAACAGCGGATCGCCCGGCCGGGCGGCGTCCTCCTTCCGGGCTTCGTCAACACCCACACGCATGCCGCGATGAACCTCCTTCGCGGCCTTTCGAACGACCAGCCGCTCATGGACTGGTTGCAGAAGTTCATTTTTCCCGCCGAGGCGAAGAACGTCTCGCCGGAGTTCGTACGGGCGGGGACGGACCTGGCCTGCCTGGAGATGATCCGGGGCGGGACGACGACGTTCGCCGACATGTACTACTACGAGTCGGACGTCGCCTCCTCGGTGGAGAAGGCCGGCCTGCGCGGCGTTCTCGGCGAGACGTGGATCGACTTCCCGGTACCGGGGCATGCGAACCTGGCGGAGACGAAAGTCGTCACGCGGGCTTTCCTCGAGAAGTGGAAGGGACACCCGCGCATCACGGCGGCCATCGCCCCTCACGCCCCCTACACATGCAGCCGCGAGACGCTCCAGGCGGCCCGGGCGCTCGCCGACGAGTACGGCGCACCGCTCCTGACGCACGTGTCGGAGACCCGGGACGAGCAGAAGCAGATCTTTGAGAAGTATGGCAAGAGCTCGACCGCCTGGCTCGACGAGATCGGCTTCCTCGGGCCCCGTCTCTTGGTCGCTCACGGCGTCTGGCTGACACCCGACGATCTGAAGCTTCTCGTCGAGCGGCACGTCAGCCTTTCACACAACCCCGAGTCGAACATGAAGCTCGGCTCGGGCATCGCACCCGTCGTCGCCGCGCGTGAGGCGGGCGTCGTCGTTGCGCTCGGGACCGACGGCGTCGCCGGCTCGAACAATGACCTCGACATGTTCGATGCGATGGACTTTGCCGGCAAGCTCGCGAAGGTCTCGGCCCTCGATCCGACGCCGCTCCCCGCCCCCGAGCTTCTCCGGATGGCGACGATCGACGGCGCGAAGGCTCTGGGCCTCGACCGCCTCGTCGGTTCGCTCGAGCCCGGCAAGCGGGCGGACCTGATCGTCGTCGAGCTCGAGAACACCCACGTCCAGCCCGTGTTCGACCTCCCCTCCACCATCGTCTATGCCTCCAGGGGGGGCGACGTCTCGCTCTCTGTCGTCGACGGAAAGATCCTGTGGGACGGGAAGAGCGTCCTCACCCTCGACGAGGCGAAGGTCCTCGCCGCGGCGAAGGAGTGGCGGGGGAAAATCCTGAAGTCGCTCGAGAAGAGCGGAGAGAAGAAATGAGCCTCATCGTAAGAACGATCGTCAAGAAGCGCGACGGCGGGGAGCTGTCGGACGGGGAGATTCAGGACTTCGTCACCGGGGTGACGAACCGCACGGTCACCGACGAGCAGGCGGCGGCGCTGCTGATGGCGATCTGCTGCCGGGGGATGACGACGGCCGAGACGGCGGCGCTCACCTTCGCCATGATGAACTCCGGCGAGACCTGGGACCTGACCTCTCACGGTTTCGTCGGGGACAAGCATTCAACCGGCGGGGTCGGCGACAAGGCGACCCTCGTCCTGGCTCCGCTCGTCGCCGCCTGCGGCGTGAAGACCGGAATGATGTCGGGGCGGGGCCTCGGGCACACCGGTGGAACCCTCGACAAGCTGGAGGCGATTCCCGGGTTCGTCACAGGGCAGTCGCGCGAGGCGTTTGACCGGCTCCTCGAGACGGTCGGCTGCGCGCTCATCGCAGCAACCGGGACCGTCGCACCCGCCGACCGGCGGCTCTACGCGCTTCGGGACGTGACGGGTACGGTCGAGTCGATTCCCCTCATCACCGCGTCGATCCTCTCGAAGAAGCTCGCGACCGGAGCCCACGCCACGGTCTTCGACGTGAAGACCGGCAACGGCGCCTTCATGCAGAAGCCGGAGGACGCCCACGTCCTCGGGCGCGCCCTCGTCGACACGACCCGGGCGACCGGCCGGAAGGCGAGCGGCTACGTCACCGCGATGGATCGGCCCGTCGGAGTGGCCGTCGGGAACGCCAACGAGGTCGAGGAGTCGATCCTGCTTCTTCGCGGCGACGGGCCTGCGGATCTGCGGGAGAACGTCCTCCTCCTCGGCTCCGACCTTCTCGTGGCGGCCGGTGTGGCGGGATCGTCGAAGGAAGCCCGCCGGAGGCTCAACGCCGCCCTCCAGGACGGGACCGCCCTCGAGACGTTCGCCCGCGTCATCGCCGCGCAGGGCGGCAACCCGGCGGTCTGCGACGACCTCTCGCTCCTCCCTCGGCCCGTCGCCAGGCACGACGTCGCGGCGGCAGCCGCCGGGACAGTCCGGAGCGTGGCGACGCGCGAGCTGGGACTCCTCTCCATCGAGATCGGCTGCGGTCGGGCCCGCAAGGACGACGTGGTCGATCCGGCCTCGGGATTCCGGGTGCTGCGGAAGACGGGGGACGTCGTTTCCGCCGGAGAGCCGCTCCTTGCCGTCGAGCTCGGACCGCAGACGACGCTTCGGCCCGGCTTCCTCGAGCGTGTGGCGGCCTGCTTCGACATCGGCGCAGCCGAGGGAGCCCCGGCGCCTCTCCCGTTCGTCGTCGAGACGCTGTAGGGGGCGGTTGACCCGCCGGCGGCCGTTCGGCCGCCGGCGAAGCGACTCAGAAGGGGGAGGTCCCCCGCGAGGGGCCTGAAGGGCCGTGGCCCGTCCGGATCTGAACCTCATCGACACTCCCGAAGCGCGCCTCGCAGAAGTGCTTCAGGATCGTCAGGACGTTCGGCTGGCGCTCGGTAATGGCGTCGAGCGAGGACCGGTCGAGGGCGAGGAGCTCGCACGACGTCGCCGCCGTGATCGTGGCGCTGCGAGGCTTTCCGGTGAGAATCGAGACCTCGCCGAAGAAGGCCCCCTCGTACATCTCGCGGACCTTGTGATAGTGACCGTCAGGGTCCTTCACGAAGGCCTTGACCGTGCCGGTCGTCAGAACGAAGAGGCTGTCGCCGGGAGCACCCTCGGCCACGATGACGTCGCCCGCTTCGTAGGTCAGGAGCTCGAGCCCCTTGATGACCTCGACGAGCTCCTCGCTCGAGAAGTCGCTGAAGAGAGGGCTCGCCACCATCCCCTGGGCCGCCTCTTCGCCGATGGGATGCAGACTCCGCGGGGCCGTCTCGGAGACGGTTTCCGCGGGAGCATCCTCCTCGGCGTCGAAATCGACGACGAATCGGGACGTGCCGGAATCGTGAAGGTTGCGGGAGGGCACCGGACCGGGTGGAGGCTCCAGTACGGAGACCGGCGTGGGAGCGGTCTCGAGCTCGGCCCGGCGACGCATCGCGCCGGCGCGGAGGTTCTGCCGCAGGGACGACTCGGCGTCCTTCACCTTGACGAGCGATGCGAGCTTCTCCTCGACCTTTGTGAGGGAGGGATCGAGGCGTTGAACCTTCTTCAGGACCGCGATCGACTTGCCGACGAAGCCCGAGGTGGCGTACTCGTCGGCGAGCTTCCAGAGGAGCTCGACCGCTTCATACACCTTTCCGTCCAGAGCCAGGACGTCGGCGAGCTGCTGTCTGACGGATGTGTTTGCCGGGTCCTTCGCGAGCTGGCCGCGAAGAACCTTTGCCGCACGGGTGAAATTCCGTTTCGAGATGAGCTCGGCGACGTCATCGCCGCCGGAAAGCCACGAGAAGGCCATGCGATTCTGCTCCACTTCGACGTTAGGGCAGGCAATGCATGCTGTCAAGAATGGGGCGGGCTACACTCTCGCAGGTCGCCCGAAGGGGGAATGCCGAGACACCGATGCCGAAGATCCTGGTCGTCGACGACGACGAAATGAACCGCGACATGCTGTCCCGCCGCCTCCTTCGGAAGGGGTTCGAGGTGGTTCTTGCGGTCAACGGAGCCGAGGCCATCGACAAGGCTCTCTCCGACCGCCCCGAGCTGATCCTCATGGACCTCTCGATGCCGGTCCTCGACGGCTACGAGGCGACGCGCCGGCTGAAGGCGGAGGCGATGACTTCCAGTATCCCGATCATCGGCCTCTCGGCGCACGCGATGGTGGGCGATCGGGAGAAGGCGCTTGCGGCGGGGTGCGACGACTACGACACCAAACCCGTCGAGCTGCCGCGTCTCCTCGGAAAGGTCGACGCGTTCCTCTCTCCCGGGTGACCTGGCGTCACGCCGTGGAGGAGGTCCAGGATCCCGCCTATGACTGCTGAGCGTCCCGTGAAGAGGAACCTTCCCGCCGCCGCCCGCGGTCCGTCCTTCCTCCCGACGACCGTCGAGGAGATCCGGGCCCGCGGCTGGGACGCCGTGGACGTCGTCTTCGTGACGGGCGACGCCTACGTCGACCACCCGAGCTTCGCCATGGCCGTCCTCGGCCGCGTTCTCGAGTCCCGCGGCTTCCGCGTGGCGATGCTGTCCCAGCCGGACTGGCGCTCGGCCGGAGCGTGGCACGCTCTCGGACGCCCGCGGCTCTTCTACGCCGTGTCGGCCGGAAACATGGACTCGATGATCAACCACTACACCGCGAACAGGAAGCGGCGCAACGACGACGCCTACTCTCCCGGCGGACGGATCGGCCTCCGCCCGGACCGGCCGACCCCGGTCTACGCACAGCGCTGCCGCGAGGCGTTCCCCGGGGTGCCCGTCGTCATCGGAGGTATCGAGGCGTCACTGCGGCGTCTCGCGCATTTCGACTACTGGTCCGGGACGGTGCGGCCTTCGATGCTCGTCCCGTCGAAGGCCGACCTCCTCGCATTCGGGAAGGGCGAGGAGACGATCGTCGCGATCGCCGAACGCCTGCGCGCCGGCGAGAGCGTGCGGGACCTGCGCGACCTGCGCGGGGTCGCGTACCTCCTCGGGATGAAGGAGGGGCTGCCCGAGCCGCCCCCGTCTTCATGCTGGAAGACGCTCGAGCTCCCGGGCTTCGACGAGGTGTCCACCGACAAGCTCGCGTTCGCGAAGATGACCCGCAGCTTCCACCAGGAGACGAACCCCTTCAACGCTCGCCGTCTCGTCCAGGCGCAGGGCGACCGCAAGGCGGTCTTCAACCCGCCCTGCCTGCCGCTGGACGAGGCGCGGATGGACGCCATCTACGACCTGCCGTATACCCGCCGCCCTCATCCGGGATACGGCGAGCCGATCCCGGCGTTCGAGATGATCCGCGACTCGATCGAGATCATGCGGGGCTGCTTCGGAGGGTGCACCTTCTGCAGCATCACGATGCACGAGGGGCGCGTCGTCCAGAGCCGCAGCAAGCGGTCGATCCTCGCGGAGGTCGAGACGGTCGCCAGCGCTCCGGACTTCAAGGGGACGATCAGCGACCTCGGCGGCCCCACGGCGAACATGTACCGGATGCGGTGCACCAGCCCGGCGGTCGAAGCGGTCTGTCGCCGGCTGTCGTGCATCCACCCGAAGATCTGCGTCCTGCTCGGTACGGACCACGGTCCGACGATCGACCTGATGCGCTCGGCCCGCGCCGTCGAGGGGGTGAAGCGGGTCAATATCGCGAGCGGCATCCGGATGGACCTCGCGAACCTCGACGACGCGTACGTCGAGGAGCTCGCTGCGCACCACGTCGGCGGACACCTGAAGGTTGCGCCCGAGCACCGCAGCGACGGGGTCCTCGACCTCATGAGGAAGCCTTCGTCCGCGTCGTTTACGACCTTTGCTGAGAAGTTCGAGCTCGCGAGCGCGAAGGCGGGCAAGGAGCAGTACCTCGTCCCCTACTTCATCGCGAGCCACCCGGGCTCCGGCGTGGCCGAGATGATCGAGCTCGCCGTCTTCCTGAAGGCTCACGGTTACAAGCCGCGACAGGTGCAGGACTTCATTCCTGCACCGATGGACGTCGCGACCTGCATGTACTGGACGGGCCTCGACCCGCAGACGCTGGAGCCGGTAAATACCATCTCGAGGCTGAACGACCGCAAGCTTCAGAGGGCTTTGATGCAGTTTTTCAAGCCCGAGAACTGGTTCGCCGTCCACAGCGCGCTGACGGAGGCGGGGAGGAGCGACCTCATCGGCGGCGGGCCACAGTGCCTCATTCCGCAGAACCCGCCTCGGGAGGCGGTCGAAGCGCGACGCAGGGAGGCCCGCGAGAGCACCTACGTCCACGCGGAGGATGCGGGGACGTCGAGGTCGGTGGCGCCGGCGAACGTGGCCTCCGAAGTGCCGGGTGCCGCCAGGAAACCGCGAGGTGGCGCGGGCTATCGGCCGGGCCGGGCGAGTCACGGGCGTCGACACCCGGGCTGAGCCGTCCGGCGGCGGAGGAGCCTCAGCGGCTCCCGGCGAGGACCGTTTCCAGGAAGGATCGGATCTCCGGGGGGAGCGACGTGAACCTGAGCCCGAAGCCCTTCGTGGTGAGCTTCGGGGTCGACACCTTGCCGTAGACCTCCCCGGGAATCGTGCTGCCGTCGCGGGCGACGAAACGAAGGCGCAGGTTTCGGAAGGCTTCCGGCCGTTCCCGCGCCTCGATCTCGGCTTCCTTCATCGAGAGCCGCACGAGGAGCCCCTCGGCCTCGGGTCCGTCCACGCGCTGCCCGGAAATCGTCGCGAACCGGACGGGAAGCGGCCCGCGAAGAGCGACGAGCGCCTCTTCGCGTGCGGGGAGGAAGAGGTTGAAATCTCCGGCGACGCCGCGGACGTCCCACGCGGAGACCGGCTTCTCGAATCCCTTCATCTGCACGACGACCTCGGTCCCGACGGAGAGGTCGGCGCCTCCCTCGCGGCGGGTGCGGTCGCTGACGAGGATCTGTCCGCCGACCGTGTACGACTCGATCCGCGCCGTCAGGTTCACCGGACTCCCGACGACACCGTATTTGGCCCTCTTGTCGGAGCCGATGTTGCCGACGACGACCTCGCCCGTGTGAAGAGCGATTCCCATCTCGACGACGGGGAGCCCTTCCCGCCGGTTGAACTCGTTCACGCGCTCCATCGCCCGCTGCATCTCGACGGCGCAGGCGATCGCGCGGAGCGTGTCGTCCTCGCGACCCACGGGCGCTCCGAAGATGGCGAGGATCGCGTCGCCGATGAACTCGTCGATCGTCCCCTGGAAGGAGAGGAGGACGTCGACCATCGTCCCGAGGTAGTTGTTGAGGAGCCTCACCACGCGGTCGGGAGGGATCCGGTCGGCCAGCTGGGTGAAGCCCCTCAGGTCGGACATGAGGAGCGTCACCTTGCGCGTCTCGCCTCCGAGCTTGAGCCCCTCCGGCGTCTGGAGAAGGCTCTCGACGACCTCGTTCGAGACGTAGCGGCCGAACGTCTCGAAGATGAAGCGATTGCGGACCTCCAGGTCCCTGGCGAGCGTGCTGATCCTGGCCTTGGCTCGCGAAAGCGTGAGCTGGGTCGCGACCCGGGCCAGGACGACGGGGAAGTCGAGCGGTTTCGTGACGTAGTCGTTCGCGCCGAGACGCAACGCCGTCACGACGTCGCTCGAATCGTCCCGCGCGGTCGCCATGATGACGGGGAGGTCGGCCGCAGCGTGCCGTGGCCTGAGGTCCCGCAGGACGTCGAGACCGCTCATCCCGGGCATGACGACGTCGAGGAGGACGAGGTCGAACGGAGTCTCCTCGAGAAGGCGGAGGGCTTCGGGTCCGCTTTCGGCCACGGCGATCGTGAAGCCGTGGCTCCTGAGACGGCGTGCGAGCATGTCGCGGTTCTCGGCATTGTCGTCCACGACGAGGAGGTGCGCCGGCTCGACGGGCTCGGACGGGGCCAGGTCGAAGTCGCCGCGCCGGATCGGGCCCGTCCGCTCCGCCGGGTTCTCGTCGGGAATCGCAGGCCCCACGGCGGGGGCCGGCGGGGGCGGCGGACCGGGGTGCGCCGCTGGCGGCTCATCGCCGGTCCCGGTCGTGGGGACGGAATCGTCCTGCGAGGCTTCCGCCGAGTGGCTGCCGGCATCCGGCAGCAGCCTGTCGGGAAGTCCGTCGACCATCCCGAGCAGCCGCCGCGCCGCCGCCTGGATCTTTCCGAGGTCTTCGGCCCAGCCGGTCTGGCCGGAGGCGATGGCGTCCTCCTCCAGCATTTCGGCGTAGCCGAGAATCTGGTGGATCGGCGTCCGCATGTCGTGCCTCAGACCCGAGAGAAGCTCGCCCGGAACGAAACGGTTGCCCTCACCGAGGTTCGTCGGTGGCTCCTGGGCCGCGAACGCCCTCTCCAACAGGCTCTCGTCGGTCATCGGGTCGAGTGTATCGCCCGTACCCGGCACGATCCCAGAGCGATATACTGGCCCGAGAGAGATTCATGGGGAAGACAGGGCCGTGAACGAGCTTTACAGTGAGCTTTTGCCGCTCGGACGAGAGGGAGTGGTGGAGGCAGGCGAGGAACTCTGGCAGGAGGGTGCCAAGGGTGACTGTGTCGTCCTGCTCATGGAGGGGACGTTCGATATCCTTCAGTCCTCCCCCTCGGGCGAGCCCGTCGTACTCCGGGTCGCCAGAGCGGGCGAAGTCCTCGGAGAGCTGGCCTGCATCGACGGGGGTGCCCGGTCGGCGGGTCTGCGCGCGGCCACCAAGTGCCGGATCCGGACGATCGCTGCCATCGAGTTTCTGGCCTTCATCCGCCACCGTTCGGACCTTCTGCAAGCGCTCTTCCTGATCGAGTCCCAGAGGATCCGGAGCCTCTCCCGGATGGTGACGCAGAACCAGCACCGCGCCATTACCGACCGGCTCACGTCTCTTTACAATTACGGCTTCTTCATCGAGCGGCTGGACCTCGAGCTCGAGCGCGCCGTCCAGATGAAGGACGCCGTGAGCATCGTCCTGTTCGATATCGACAATTTCAAGGCGTACAACGACACCCATGGCCATCCGGCCGGGAACGTCGTTCTCGTCCAGGTCTCGGACCTCCTTCGGCGAACGGCCCGGCGTGGTGACATCACGGCCCGTTTCGGGGGGGAGGAGTTCGTGATCCTCCTCTACGGTGCCTCGCGCAAGGAAGCGCAGCAGGTGGCCGAGACGGCGCGCGCGCGCGTGGAATCGACGGACTTTGCCGGCGGAGAGACCCAGCCGCTCGGGCGTCTCACGATCAGCGGCGGCGTGGCCTGCTTCCCGGGAGACGCCCGGAGCGCGACCGATCTCCTGAAAGTTGCCGACGTGAGGCTCTACAAGGCCAAGGGAAACGGACGCAACCGGATCGACGCGGGGGGCGCCGCTTCATAGAGGCCGAACCGGCCCGCGAGACGCTGAGGGTATCCTCCGCGAGTGCTCTACCGGCTCGATCGCGTCCACAAGGGATTCGGCACCAAAACCGTCCTCGCGGGCGCCACGTGGCAGCACGACCCGGGCCGGGTCGCCGGCCTCGTCGGCCGGAACGGAGCGGGGAAGTCGACGCTGCTTCGAATCGTCCAGGGGCTCGTCGAGCCCGACGCGGGGCGTGTGATCCGGGCCGGAGGAACGACCTTCGCCTCGCTCGAGCAGGCCGTCGAGCCGGAGGGAGACGAGCCGCTGCGCGAGTTCGTCGCCCGGGCCCAGGAGGGCCTGCGGGGTCTCGAGGCGGAGATGCGCCGTCTCGAGGAAGCGATCGCCGCCCTCTCCTCCTCCGGGACCGCAGGAGCGGTCGAACCGCTCCTGGCCGAGCACGACGCCGCACGCGAACGTTTCGAGCGAAACGGCGGGTATGAGGCCGACGCGCGCGTCGAGCGCATTCTCCTGGGCGTCGGCCTTGCGCGGGAGACCTGGGACCGCCCCGTCGGCGAGCTCTCGGGGGGGCAGAAGCATCGCGCGCAGATGGCGCGACTGCTGCTGGGCGACGCCTCCGTGCTCCTGCTCGACGAGCCGACGAACCACCTGGACCTGGCAGGGCTCGAGTTCCTCGAGACCTGGCTCGTGGAGAGGAAGGGTACGGTCGCGCAGGCGGCGCTCGTCGTCTCGCACGACCGGCAGTTCCTGAATTCCGTCGCCGACCGGATCGTGGAAGTTACGCACGGGGTCCTCGAGGATTATCCGGGCGACTACGACGCCTACCGGAAGCTCAAGGCCGAGCGGGACCGGGTTCGGGCGAAGGCCGCCGAGGAGCAGAAGAAGCTCGTCGAGCGGACCGAGGATTTCATCCGGAGAAACATCGCGGGGCAGAAGACGAAGCAGGCCCAGGCCCGGCGGAAGATGCTCGCGAAGCTGGAACGCGTGGAGGCGCCCCGGGAGGACGCCAACGAAGTGACCTTCCGGTTCGAGGAGGCGCGGTCCTCGGGTGACCGCGTCCTCGAGCTCAGGGGGCTGGTTCCGGGCTACGCCGAGACGGGACCGCTCCTCTCGCCCGTCTCCTTTCTCCTTCGCCGCGGCGAGCGGGTCGCGCTCTGGGGGCCGAACGGCTGCGGAAAGACGACGCTCCTGAAGACCATCGCCCGTCTCCTCCCGCCGCTCGGCGGGAGCGCCGTCCCGGGAACGGGGGTCCTGGTCGGCTACTACGACCAGGAGATGCGCGACCTTCCGCCCTCCTGGACGGTCCTCGACGTCGTCCGCGACCTCGATCCGTCCCTCCTCGATGGCGAGGCACGGGACTTCCTGGCCCTCTTCGACTTCCGCGGAGACGAGGTGGAGCAGAGGGTCGGGACCCTCTCGGGTGGCGAGAAGGGCCGCCTGTCCCTGGCTCGTATCGTCTTCAGCGGCGCGAACCTCCTCCTGCTCGACGAACCGACGAACCATCTCGACCTCGACTCGCGAGAGCGTCTCGAGGAGGCTCTTCTGGAGTTCGAAGGGACGATCGTTTTCGTGTCGCACGACCGCTGGTTCGTCGACCGGATCGCGACCCACGTCCTTGAGATCCAGGGGCGCGAGGCGTCGCTCTGGCCCGGGGGCTTCACCGAGCTCTGGCGGCGGCAGGCGGCGGAGAGAGGCGGGGCAGAGCCTCCGCCGAAGGAGGTTTCAGCCGGGTCGGGACCGAGGGCTGCCCGTCGGCCGGACCGACAGGCGGACCGGATGCGCGCGAAGGCCCGTCGCGAGGTGGAGGCTCTCGAGGAGGAGGTCTTCCGCCTCGAGGAGCGGGTCCGGGAGATCGACGACGCCCTCGCCGATCCCGCCACCTGGAGGGACGGCCCGCGCACCCGCGAGCTGACCCTTTCCCGTGACGACGCGAGAAAGACTCTCGACGCGCGGTACGCGACCTGGGAAGAGGCGGTACGAAAGCAGGAACTGGAGATCCCGGCGTGACCCGGAACGCCTCGATTCTCGCGGTGGGAAGTGAGCTCCTCGGGACGACCCGTCTCGATACGAACTCCCTCTTCCTGACCGGTGAGCTGGAGGCGATCGGATATCGCGTCGTGAGGAAGGCGTGCGTGGGTGACGGCTGGAGAGACCTCGTCACCGAGCTCTCCTTCGCGCTCTCCCGCGCCCCGTGCCTCTGCGTCACTGGCGGGCTCGGACCGACGGAGGACGACCGGACGAAGGAAGCCGTGGCGGCGCTGCTCGGGCTCAGGCTCGTCCGCGACGAGGAGATCCTCGATTGGCTGAAGAAGCGCTTCCGGAAGCGCGGACGCGAGATGCCCGAGGTGAACGCCAAGCAGGCCGACGTCATCGAGGGGGCCGTCGTGCTCTCGAACCGGCGGGGGACGGCGCCCGGCTACCTGATCGAGTCGGACGGGAAGACGATCGTCCTGCTCCCCGGCGTGCCGTGGGAGATGAAAGCCCTGTTCACCGAGTCCGTCGTCCCGCACCTGACCTCCGGAGGAGCGCCGTCCGGTATCCACAGGCGTGTCCTGAAGGTCGTCGGGCTGGGCGAGAGCGCCGTCGAGGAGCTCGTCCGTCCCGTCTACGAGGCGCACCGGGATCACGAGGTCACGATCCTCGCTTCGGGCCCGGGCGAGGTCCAGCTCCACGTCTCCGCACGGGGGACCCCGGGGGAGGCGCAGAAGGAGCTCGACATCCTGGAGGCGGATTTCCGGTCGGCTGTCGGTCCGGCCCTCTTCGGACGGGACGACGAGACGCTGGAAGGGGTCGTCGGCAACCTCCTGAAGAACAGGGGCCTGACCATGGCCGTTGCGGAGTCGTGCACCGGGGGCATGGTCGCCTCGCGCATCACCGAGATCGCCGGTTCGTCCGCATACTTCCTCGGAGGCGCCGTCACCTACGCGGACGGCGCGAAGATCGAAGTCCTCGGCGTCTCGACCGCGACGCTCGAGTCGCACGGCGCGGTCTCGGAGGAGGTCGCGCGGGAGATGGCCGCCGGGGTGCGTCGACGCCTGGGCGCCTCCGTCGGCCTCGGGGTCACGGGGGTTGCGGGACCCGGAGGAGGAACGCCCGAAAAGCCCGTCGGCACCGTTCACCTCGCAATCGACGCCGCGGACGGTACACGGCGGCACGAGCGGCTCGTCCTGCCGGGCGATCGCAGCATGGTGCGCCGGTGGACGACGTCGGCCGCGCTCGCGCTGATCCGCGGCTGGCTCACGGAAAGGGGAGGGATCCATTGAAGAAGATCGCGATCGTCGGGACCGGGGCCTGGGGAACGGCACTGGCGCTCCACGGGGCGAGGGCGGGCCTCGCGGTGAGCCTTCTCGGGTACCGGGCCGATATCGTCGACACGATCGCTCGATCGCGTGCCCATCCGTCGCTTCCGGGCGCCGAGCCGCTCCCTGCGCTCGTCGAGCCGACGATGAGTCCCGAGGAGGCGTTCGACGGTGCCGAGGCGATCCTCTGGTCGGTGTCGGTCCAGTGGACCGCGGGCGAGCTGACGCGCCTCCAGGGCTTCCTGCCCAGCGGCGTGCCCGTCGTCTCCACCTCGAAGGGGATCGAGATCGGGACCCACCGCCGGACGACCCAGATGATGCGAGACATCCTCGGGCCTGACGTCCCGGTCGCGGTCCTGTCCGGCCCGACCTTCGCGGTCGAGGTGGCCCGGGGCCTGCCCGCCGCGGCCGTCGTCGCCTGTGCGGACGCCGACACCGCGGCCCGAGTTCAGAAGGGGCTCGCCTCACCGACGTTTCGTCTCTACCGTTCGACGGACGTCGTCGGCATCGAGATCTCGGGTGCCGCGAAGAACGTCGTGGCGATCGCCGCCGGCATCGTGGACGGCTTGAAGCTCGGACAGAACACTCGCGCGGCCCTCCTGACTCGGGCTCTCGCGGAGATCCGCCGGCTCGGAACCCGCCTCGGGGGAGTCCCGGAGACGTTCGCGGGGCTGGCGGGGGTCGGGGACCTCATCCTGACGGCCACGGGCGATCTTTCTCGAAATCGCCGGGTCGGGCTCGCACTCGCCTCGGGCAAGAGTGTCGAAGAAGCGCTTTCGTCCCTCGGCGGGGAGGTGGCGGAGGGGGTCTCGACAGCCGGTGCGATCGTCGAGCTCAGCCGGAGCCTCGAGGTCGTGATGCCGATCTCCGAGACGGTGGCGGCGATCCTTTCCGGCGCGTTCGCACCCCGGGAAGCGGTCTCGCGCCTCATGACCCGCCCGCTGCAGGAGGAGGGCAACTGAGCGGCCGCGCAGTCCCGGCGGCGGCTCGGGACCACGGGAATCCCGACGACGAACGTCTCCCGCTCTTCGTCGTGGCGGACCCCAGGGTCCGCTACGCCCGGGTGGACCGGCCGGAGGACGAGCCGCCGGCGGTGAGGAGCCTCCTCGACGTCGCCGTTCTGGACATGCACCACGGCTTCGCGAACCTCGGGCACGCCTCGGTCGTCGAGCGGCTGATGAGGATCGCCCTGGAAGAGAGGCGGCGTGTCGGGGAAGGCGCACCGGGCGTTCGCATCGTCTCTTACGACGTGAGACTCGGCGGCGCGGTACCGTCCTCGGCGTCGCGTTTCGCCCTCGTCGTCGGCACGGGTGGCCCGGGTTCGCTGGACCCGCGCGAGAACGACGGCGTGTCGCCCTACGCACAGGGGATCCGCGAGGACCCGTCGTGGGAGGCGCCGCTCTGGCGTTTCTTCGACGCCGTCCGCGGGAACCCGTCCTGCGCGCTCCTCGGCATCTGTCACACCTTCGGGCTTCTCGCCCGCTGGGCAGAATTCGGCGAAGCCGTCCCGCGCTCTGCGCAGAAGGGCAAGAGCGCGGGAGTCGTCACGAACCTTCTGACCGATGCGGCGCGGCAGCATGCATGGTTTGGAGGGCTCTACCACGCGAGCTCGGGCGGGCGGATCCAGGTTCTCGACAGCCGGCTTTTCGACATCCTCCCGACGGGGAAGGCCGGTCCCGACGTCCTCGCGTACGAGGCGACCAACGACGGCGTGCGTGGAGAGGCGATCACGATGGCCGAGGTGGAACGCTTCGCCGACGGGCATCCCCGGATCTGGGCAGTGAACCACCACCCGGAGATCGGCGATGCCGGAGAGCAGAGGGCCCGGCTCCTCAGGATCGCCGCCTCCCGCCAGCTCAGTGAGGCGTGGCTCGGCGAGAGGCTTCAGGCGCTCGAGGCGTGGACGGCGTCCGAGGCCGCCGAGAGACGGCTCCAGATCACCACGTCGTACACGTTCGAGGAGCCGGTGCGTACGATCCTGTCGCGGGCGCTTGGTGCCCGGCGCGATGCCCGGCCTTCCTGAGCGCCGGCGTCAGATCGTGCCGTGGAGATCGCAATGATCCCCGTGGAGATGATGGAGGGCGCCATCGACGAGGTAATCGACGTGGTCGCCGTGCGGAACGGCGGGGTGCCCACAGCCCGGGTGGTGCCTGGCCGCGCACTCGACGGGCGCGCAGGCGGCAGGGCGACCCCGGTCCACCTCGAGGACGTGCTCCTCAACGCCCGGATCGCCGGGGGAGTGGAGTTGCCCGTCGTGGAGATAATCGGCGTGATCGCCATGCCGAACGGCTCGATGACCACAGCCCGGCCCGTGAATGTGGGTGTGGTCGTCCGGGTGCTCCACGGTGTTTCGTCCTCCTCGGGCGAGAGCATGGTCCGTCACGGCTCCCGGGGTCAAGTCGCGGCGGTGTCGTCGTGACACGGTGGCCGTTGCGGTGCGCTGCCGCGTCCGTGCTTCTCCTCGTCGCACTCTCGGGCTGCCGGAGGGGGGGGGCGCCCCTCCCGGAGGGACGGCCCGTTGCCGTCGCGACGATCGCGCCCCTGGGAGATTTTCTTCGAAGCGTCGCCGGCCCCGACTGGACGGTGCGGACCGTAATCCCCCCCGGGACTTCTCCCCACGTCTTCGAGCCGGAGCCGTCCGATCTCAGAAAGCTCGTCGGCGCGAGGGTCGTCGTCGTGGCGGGGGCGGGATACGACGACTGGATGCGGAGGATCCTCGCGGCGTGCGCTTCGGCGGCGCGCGTCCACGATGCGGCGGCCTCTCTGGGCATCGGACCCGACGCGCACGAAGGGCACGACCACGCCCCGCTCGAAAGCCACACGGGCGACGCGCATCCCGAAGAGGAGGGGCAGGACGGCCACGCGCACGGTGTCCTCGGAGAGGACCCCCACTGGTGGCTCTCGCCAGTCCTTGCGGCCAGGAGCCTCGGACCGATCGCCGAAGCGCTCGCCGCCGTCGACCCCATTCACGCCGACGACTATCGACGGCGCGCCCGGGAGACGGCCCGCGCGTACCTGGACCTCGACGCCGAGCTGGCCGCCACGCTGGCACCGCTGCGGGGGAAGCGCTTCGTGTCGGCCCACCGGGCGTGGGTCTACTTCGCGGACCGATACGGCCTCGTCGAAGCCGCCTCCATCGAACCGGTCCCGGGCCGCGAGCCCTCTCCGCGGGAGCTCAGGGCCCTCGTCGAGGAAGGACGCCGCGGCGGCCTCGGCCGGCTCTTCACCGAGCCGCAGTTCCCTCCGGCGGCGGCGCGGGTCGTCGCGCGCGAGGCGGGGCTCGCCCTGACGCTCGTAGACCCGATCGGCGGCGTCGCGGGGCGGGAGACGTATCCTGCGCTGATGCGCTTCAACGCCGCCGCGTTCCGCCGCGGCCTGCTTCATGCGACCGGAGGGCCCGAGTGAGCGTGGCCGTCCGCTTCGAGGACGTCACCGTCTCGTTCAACGGGCGAAGGGCGGTCTCCTCGGTTTCCTTCACGATCCCGGCCGGGAAGCGGACCGCGCTGGTCGGCCCGAACGGCGGCGGGAAGACGACGCTCGCGCGGGTCCTCCTGGGCCTGCTGGAGCCGGAGAGCGGGCGCGTCACATTCCTCGACGAGGCGGGCCGCGAGCTGCCGCGACCGCGCGTCGGCTACCTGCCGCAGAGGTCCACCCTCTCGCCCCAGGCGCCCGTGACGGGGCTCGACCTCGTCGGTCTGGCCCTCTCTCCGGGACCGGGCTTCGGGATGTCCCGCGCCGTCGAGGCGGAGGCGCGGCGCGCCCTCTCGCGGGCCGGCCTCGCCGAGGAGCTCGCCACGCGCCCCGTCGGCCGGCTCTCGGGCGGGCAGAGGCAGAGAGTGCTCCTGGCCCGCGCCATCGCAGGAACCCCCGCGATCCTCCTCCTCGACGAGCCCGACACCGCCCTCGACGCGGAGGGGATGAAGACACTCCGCCGGCTCACGGCGGAGGAGGTGGCCGCGGGCAGGACGATCGTCTTCGTCACCCACGACAGTGACGCGATGGGGGGCGCCGATGCCGTCTTCCGGATCGACGGTCGCGTCTTCGAGGAGACCCGGTCGTGATCGAGTTCTTCGCGTTTCCGTTCTTCCAGCGGGCCCTCGCCGCGGGATTCATCGTCGCCGTGGTCTGCGGGGCGCTCTCGTTCTTCGTGATCCTGCGTCGTCTCGCATTCGTCGGTTCAGGGGTCTCCCACGGGGCTTTCGGCGGCGTGGCCCTCGCGGCGCTCGTGGGGGCGCCTCCGGGTCTCGGAGCGCTCGTCGCCGCGCTCGCGGTGGCTCTCGCGACCGCGAAGGCCTCCGACGACGGAGAGTTGACCGAGGACACGGCCGTCGGGGTCTTTACCGTGGCGGCGATGGCGGTCGGCGTGGTGGCAATCAGCTTCCTGAAGACGAACGTGGACCTCTTCGGGCTGATGTTCGGGAACATCCTGACCGTCGATCCGAAGGACCTGCTGGCGCTCGGTGCCGCCTCCCTCCTCGTCCTGACCCTCCTGACGCTCTACTTCCGGCCGCTCCTCCTCGCCTCCATCGACGAAGACGGCGCGTTCGCCGCGGGCGTGAACGTGACCCGGATGCGTCTCCTCGTCCTCGTCCTCCTCGCGCTGACCGTCGTGGTCGCGTTGAAGGTCGTCGGCATCCTGCTGGTCTCGGCGCTGCTCGTCCTTCCCGGCGCCGTCGCACGGACTCTCGCCTCGCGCTGGCCGGGGTTCCTCCTCGGCTCCATGGGCGCGTCGCTCGTGATGGTCCTCGGCGGGCTCCTCCTCTCCATCGCCCTCGACATCCCGTCGGGAGCCGCGATCATCCTGACCGGAACGCTCCTCTTCCTGGGGGGCGTGGCGGCGGGACGGCTGCGGCGCAGGACGTGAGCGTGCCTCTGCTGTCCGCCGGGGGACTCACGCGGATCTACGCGTCGGGCGGAGAGCGCGTCGTCGGGGTCCGCGAAGCGACGCTCTCGATGGCGCCGGGCGAGCTCGCCGTTCTGGCGGGGCCCTCGGGGAGCGGCAAGACGACCCTGCTGAACCTCCTGGGTCTGCTCGACCGGCCGGATGCGGGGCGCCTGGAGCTCCTCGGCGAGGACGTCTCGACTCTCGACGACCGCGGGCGCGCGCGTCTGCGGCGGGAGAAGCTCGGCTTCGTCTTCCAGTCGCACCAGCTCGTACCGGTCCTCTCAGCCGAGGAGAACGTGGCGCTCGCGCTCTGGATCCGCGACCTCCCGGAGGAGACCTGCCGAACCCGGGCGCGCGCGGCTCTCGCGGCGGTCGGCCTCTCCGGGATGGAGGGGCGCCGCCCCGACGCGTTGTCGGGCGGGCAGCGTCAGCGCGTGGCCGTGGCGCGGGCGATCGTCGGCGAGCCGGCGCTCGTCCTGGCCGACGAGCCGACCGCGTCGCTCGACTCCGAGACGGCCGCACGCCTCCTCGACCTCTTCGACGCGCTCCACGCGGAGAAGGGAATCGCGTTCCTCTTCTCGAGTCACGACCCGCGGATCGTCGAACGTGTTCCGCGTCAGATCCGCCTCGTCGACGGCCTCATCGTCTCCGACGAACGGACGGGGGGAGGACCTTCGTGAACCTCAGGTGGTGGCGCCTCGCGGCGCGAAATCTCTTCCGGCACCGGCGCCGGACGATCCTCACCGGGAGCATCGTCGTGGTCGGATTCATCGCCGCAACGATGACGGCCGGCTTCGTCGCACAGACGTTCCGCGGCCTGAAGGACATCACGATCCGGGGCCAGGGGGGCCACCTGCGTGTCGTCAGCGGCGAAGCGGCGGGGAAGAGCGACGAGGAGGCCGCGACCCTTCTCCTCGACCACGCCGAGGAGCTGACCCGGAGCGTCGTGACGAGCCCCGACGTCCTCCAGGCGATGCCGCGTCTCGCGTTCTTCGGCCTCGTCGCGCGCGGGGAGAAGAGCGTCGGCTACATGGGGACGGGCACGGTCCCCGCGCTCGAGAAGAGCGCCTCGATCACGGCGGAGGCGGTGGCGGACGGGACGTTTCTCTCCGACCCCGAAGCCGACGAGGTGATGCTCGGGGGAGGGTTGGCGCGTTCGCTCGGAGCGAAGGTCGGGGACCTCGTCACGGTCATGACGACGACGCCCGACGGCGGGCTGAACGCCATCGACGCGACCGTCGTCGCCATCCTCCGCTGGCCGATCAAGGAGCTCGACGACCGGCTCCTGTTCCTGCCCTGGGCTCCCGCGGGGCGTCTCCTGAAAGCGGAAGGGAAGGCGACGTCGATCGCCGTCACGCTGAAGCCGGGGGTCGACCTCGAAAAGGCCGCCGGTGGCCTCCGCGCCCGGCTCCACCGGGAAGGCGTGGACGCGACCGTCAGGACCTGGATCGAGAGCGCGCCCTTCTACGTCGCCGTGCGGCGCCTCTATGCCGCGATCTTCCTCTTCACGGGTCTCGTCCTGGCCACGGTCGTGGTCCTGGCGGCGGCGAACACGATGACGATGTCCGTATTCGAGAGGACCAGAGAAATCGGCACGCTTCTCGCCATCGGCATGGAGCGCGGGCAGGTGAGGAACCTCTTCCTCGCGGAGGGACTCCTGATGGGGCTCGGGGGCTCGGTCGCGGGGGCGATCGGATCGCTCCTCATCAGGGCCGTCATCAACGCGGCCCGGATCTCTCTGCCGCCGCCTCCGGGGGCCACGAGCGGCGGAGTCCTGCACGTCGAGCTGATCCCGATCGCCTTCCTCGTCGGCTTCGTCCTGATGACCACCACGCTCCTCGCCGCATCCTGGTGGCCGGCGCGGCGTGCGGCGCGTCTCGACCCGGTGGAGGCGCTGACGCATGTCTGACCGCCGGCCGGCTCTCGAACGACTGCGGCTCTGCCCGCTGCTCGTCCTCCTCTGGCTCTCGCCGTCCTCGCACGGGGCCCCGGACGAGGCCGCGGCGATCCTCGCTCGCGCCGATGCACCCCGGGCCGCGCTTTCCGAGGCCCGGATGAAGCTCCGCGTGACGACCACGCGCACGGGGGCCGCAGCCTTCGCCGGGGAGTTCGCGGTCCTGGTGAAGGGACCGGAGAAGATCCGGATCGAGTTCCTGGCTCCGGGCGACCAGGGCAAGCTTCTCATCGTGAATGGCAGGGACGCGTGGCTCGTCCTGCCCGGAACGAAGAACCCGATCAAGGTGCCGCGCAGCCACCGGGTGACCGGAGGGTTCGCCGTAGCCGACGTCGCGCGGACGCGCTTCGTGGACGACTACGACGCCACCGTCGAGAGGAGAGATGAGATCGGCGGAAGGACGTGCGACGTCCTTCTCCTCCGGGCGAAGAAGGGGCGGGACCCGGCGTTCCCGGTCCTGCGCGTCTGGGTGGACCGTGAAGAGGGCCGAACGCGGAAGGTCGTCTTCCTGCTGCCGTCGGGCAAGACCGCGCGCGAGGCGACGTTCGACGAATGGGGAACCCTGCGAGGCGTTCCGACGGTGGCGCGGATGACGATCGTCGACGCCCTCCGTCCGGGGACGACCGTCGTCGACTACCTCGACGCCGAGAAGGCCGTGATCCCCGACTCCCTCTTCGTCCCCGTCGGCGCGAAGGCGGAAGGCGCACGCTGAACCTCATCGCCCGGAGGAGGGCGGGAGGGTCAGTTCACCGGGACGCCGGCCGAGAGCGAGTCGAGGCCCCGGGAGGCCCGGTCCGCCTCGGGCGAGTCGGGGAAACGCTCGATCACCTCGGCGAAAACCGTGGCGGCTTCCTCCGTCACGCCGATCGCCGCGGCGGTCATCGCCTTCTGGAGCGTCCTCTCGGGAGACAGGGGGCGAAGCGCCGCGAGAAATGTCGCCACGCGATAGCTCCCGGCCGGGTCACGCTCCTCGCGGGTCGAGGCGCCGAGATTGTTGAGGATCCTTTCGAGAATCTGGTCCGTCGCGCTCACCCCGAGGAAATCGGTGCTCCACCGGGACTTCGAACCGGCGATCCGGTCGTGGAGGGCCCGGCATCCTTCGCGGGACAGCTCCTGACCGCCCGCGAACGGATCGACGTGGACGCCTGCCGCCCCGCCCACCCGGACGAGGAAGTGGCCCGGCATGCCAATGCCGTCGACGGGAACCCCTGCCCGGCGGCCGACCTCGATCCAGACGCAGGACAGGAGGATCGGCATCCCCTTCCTTCGCGCGAGGACCTGGTGGAGACAGCAGTTCCTCGTGGCCGAGTAGTCGTCGGTGTCGCCCCGGAAGAAGAGGTCGTCGACGAGGAGGCCTCGCAGGAGGCGCGAGAGCGCGAACGGTCCGCGCGAGGGGAGGAGGGGCAGGCGCCGCGCGGCGATGGCCGCCCACGCCGTCAGCTGAGCCTCGTCCTCCAGACGGTCCGCGACCGGAGCGCCCTCGATCGCCGACAGGGCGGCGAGGAGGTCGGCTCGCGAAACGGCCTCGAGAAAGAGGCGGACGTCCTCGTCGTCCTCCGGGGTCCAGAGGTCGCGAAGAGTCGGTTGCGGCGGCCCTCCCAGCACGGCTCGATCGTAGCTCTTCCCGCGTCCGGAGGGGTCAGGAGACGGGGACCCGGCGAGTTCGGGCGGCGATCGCGGCGCGAATGAGCGGCAGGGCCTCCCGGGCCGCGTCCTCTCCGGCGGCGATGAGACGCTTCTTCCGGGTGAAGTCGTCGTAGGCGATGTCGCCGACGTCGGGCGTGATGACGACGTCGGCCTCGCGGGCGCGCAGCCGCCCGATCTCCGCCGACATGATCGTCACGGCCTGGTAGGCGATGGCGACCGGATTCGCCGGGACGGTGGAGCGGGTCAGCGGCGGTATGGAGACGGCGATCACGACCTCGGCTCCCATCGAACGGGCCACGTCGGCCGGCACCGGGTTCACGACGCCGCCGTCGATGTAGGTCCTCCCGCTGATCACGACGGGGACGAAGACCCCGGGAATGGCGCACGACGCGTGCACGGCGGGAGCGATTGCGCCGCGCTGGAAGGAGACGACCCGTCCCGTGGCGGCGTCGACGGCGACGGCCGCGAAGGGGATCTTCATCTTCTCGATCGACTTGCTCCTCAGGTTCGCGCCGAGGAACTGCCGGAGGCGTTCGCCCTTCACGAAGCCTCCCGAGAAGACCGCGAAGGCGCGGTAATCGAAGAGATCTTCCTCGGTGACGGCGATCGCGTGGAACTCGGCGTCGAGGACGCGTCCCGTATCGGCGTAGAGGGCGCCGACGAGACTTCCGACGGAGGTGCCGGCGACGAAGGAGATCGGGATCTTCTCCTGCTCGAGGACGCGCAGGACCCCGATCTCGGCGAACCCGCGGGCGCCACCTCCGCCGAGGGCAAGGCCCACTTTCGGGAGGACCTCTCGCGTCGGTACCGGCGCCGGCGTGGGGACGACGGGAGGTGCCGGAGGAGGCGTGGGAGAGCAGGAGGCCAGGAAGAGCGCGGCGGCGAGGACCGCCGGCACGCTGGGCGGGAAGGCCCTCAAGCCGTCACTTCCCCGGGACCGGGCCGGTCGTTCACGCTCATCCCGGGATTCAGGTATTCGACGCACATGCACCGCTCCCCGCGGACCCTCGGGCGACGGCTCGCTCCGGCGAGAGTCCAACGATCCTTGTAGGTGGCGGAGGAGGGGAAGTCAAGGAAGAGAGCCAGTGCTTGCGGGGTGCTAGCATGTTCGGTCGGGCGGCGCGGAATACCCGCTGTCGCCACTCCCGAAAGAGGTGCCTTGCATCATGGCCGACGTCAAGAAGCTGCGCATCGCCAGCCGGATCATCCACTCGGGTCAGCACACCTGCCCGCTCACCGGTGCTGTCGCGACGCCGATCTACCAGACGTCGACCTTCGCGTTCAAGGACACGGACGAGGGAGCCGCCCGCTTCGGCGGCACGGACCCGGGCTACAAATACACGCGGCTCGGGAACCCGACCGTGGCAGCCCTGGAGGAATGCATCGCGGACCTCGAGGGGGGCTGCGGGGCGATGGCCGCCTCGACCGGCATGGCGGCCGTCAACACCGTCTACTTCTCCCTTCTCGGCGCGGGGGCCCACATCGTGGGGACGGACGCCCTGTACGGCGCGAGCCGGATGATCCTGGAGAAGGAGTATTCCCGCTTCGGCGTGACCGGGACCTTCGTCGACACGTCCGATCCGGCCAACGTCGAGAAGGCGATGAGGCCGGAAACGAAGCTCGTCTACCTCGAGACGCCCGCGAACCCGACGCTCAAGCTCTGCGATATCGAGGCGATCGTGAAGATCGCCCACGGCCGGGGCGCACTCGTCGCCGTGGACAACACGTTCGCCACACCCCTCCTCCAGCAGCCACTCGCTCTCGGAGCGGACGTCGTCCTGCACAGCATGACGAAGTTCCTCAACGGCCACAGCGACGTGGTCGCCGGGATCGTCGTCGCGAAGGACCCGGCGCTTTACGCCCGACTCCGCTCCGTCCACGTGAACGTCGGACCGACGATGGACCCGCACCAGGCGTGGCTCGTCTTCCGGGGCGTCAAGACGCTGGGGCTGCGGCTGGAGAAGGCTCAGTCCAACGCCCTCGAGGTCGCGCAGTTCCTGGAAGCGCACCCGAAGGTCTCCTGGATCCGCTACCCCTACCTGCCGAGCCACCCGCAGTACGCTCTCGCGCGTCGCCAGATGGCCGGTGGCGGAGCGATCATCTCCTTCGGTGTGAAGGGGGGCCTCGAGGCGGGTCGGACCCTCATGAACTCCGTCAGGCTCGCGACGCTCGCCGTCAGCCTGGGCGGCATCGAGACGCTCATCGAGCACCCGGCCTCCATGACACATGCGAGCGTTCCGAAAGCCGACCGGGAGAAGGCCGAGATCTCCGACGACCTCGTCCGGATCGCCGTCGGCTGCGAGGACGCCGCCGACCTCTGCGAGGATCTCGAGCAGGCCCTGGCGAGGGTGTAGCGCCTCGGCTCCGTCCGGGGGCCGTGCTTCCGTGTACCGGGCTCAGACTTCGAAGTCCGAGAGGAACCGCTCCGTCTCCGAGAGGATCCTTGCGGGATCCTCCCGGTGAGGGAAGTGTCCGAGTGCCGGCAGGATGAGGGACCGGACCGGCCCCGAGACGGCCCTCGCGATGGACTCGACCTGCGCCGCAGTGCCGTAGTCGTCGTTCTCCCCCTGGATCACCAGGACCGGGCAGCGGACCGATCGGATGGTCTCGACCGCCGAGAAATGGCGAAATGCGGGATCGCGCCAGGTCTCGCTCCAGCCGCGGAAGACGGACTCCGTCTTTTCGCCGTGATGCCGTTCGAGGCGGACCGGAAGGTCGGTCTTCGACCAGGCCTCGGCCGCCCGGTCGATTCCCGCGAGCGTCACGTCCTCGATGAAGACGTGGGCCGCAATGGAGACGACGGCGGCTGGAGCTTCGGGGAAGGCCGCGGCGAAGAGAAGGGCGATGGAGGCGCCGTCGCTGTGGCCGAAGAGAACGGGACTCGCGACTTCCGCCTGGCGGAGGACCTCCGGAAGCCGTTCGGTGGCCTCGCGCTCGAGGTACCGTTGGTCGGGAGGCGCGGGGCGGGCGTCCGATCGGCCGAACCCCAGCCGGTCGAAGACCAGCCCCTCCCGCCCCAGCTCCCCGCAGAGCCGTTCGGGGAGATTCCGCCAGAGAGAAACGGCACCGAGGGCGTCGTGGAGGAAGACGATCGGGGGGAGGCCGGCCCGAGTCTCGTCCGGTAAGATCCGGAGGGCTTCGATCCGTCCCTCGGGAAGTCGGATCGGGACCCGCTGACGCGTCGCACGGACGTGGGCGGGGCGGCTCACAGGGGCATTCTGAAGGGCGCCTCTCACGCCGGCAAGGGATGCGGGGGCCTGGTGCGAGACCATCGGCTGATCCCCCGTCGCACCTTTCTTCCTCCCGAGCCTGTAATCTGCCGAAGGAGGGTCCGTTGAGGTTCCGTCGTCTCGTCGCCTTTCATGAAGCCGGCCGCGCGGTCGTCGCGTGGGATGCCGGCCTCCGCCTTCCGAACGTTTCGATCTACCCCGAACAGCACACGCGCGGCCGCATCCTCGTCGACCAGGAATTTCCTTCGGGGGTCTCCGACGTCGATCGGCGGGAGCAGCGCGTCTATCTCCGCCTCCTCGCGGCGGGTCCGCTCGCGGTCCTGATGGCCGGCGGAAAGCTCCCGGTCGAACCGCATGTCGGCATCGAGATCGACACTCACCGGATCGCCGTTTTTGCTCGCCGGGCCGGCCTCGAGATCGATGCCGTTTTTCGGGAGACGGCCGTGAGGCTCGCCTACCTCTGGGAGCCGGTTGAGGAGCTCGTGAACGCGCTGCTGATGAACGAGACCGTGGCGGGGTCCCTCGCCTCGCGGATCATCCGCAGGACTCACCCGGGTCCGCTCCTCGGTTAGGCCCCGCCGCTCCCCGCCTGAGACGCGGGACCGGGGCGGGCCGGGAGAGAGGCCGTGCCGCTCTCCCGGCCGATTGCCAGGTCAGTGTGGGGTCGGCGCCGTCGGGGACACCGTGGACGCCGCCGCCGGGGCCAGCCCTCGCCGCACGAGGAGCGGCTCGACGGAGGGCTCGCGGCCCCGGAAGCTCTTGTAGAGCGACATCGCCTCGGCGGTGCCCCCTTTCTCGAGGATGTTCTTCCGGAAGGCCGTGGCGGTCGCCTTGTCGAAGATTCCCTTCTCGCGGAACGCTTCGAAGGCGTCGGCGTCGAGGACCTCGCTCCAGAGGTAGCTGTAGTAGCCGGCGGAGTAGCCACCGCCCGGTCCGAAAATGTGCTGGAAGTACGGGCTCCGGTATCGGGGAACGATCTCGGGGATGAGACCGATCTTCGCGAGCGAGGCCTTCTCGAACGCGGTTGCGTCCTCGACCCTGGGCCCTGTCAGCGTGTGCCAGTCCATGTCGAGGTAGGAGGCGGCGGTGTACTCGACCGTCGCGAAGCCCTGCCCGTAGAGCCGCGATTTTTCGATCTTCGCAACGAGGGCGTCCGGGATCGACTCGCCCGTCTTCCAGTTCTTCGCGTAGCCCTTCAGGACCTCGGGCTCGAGCGCCCAGTTCTCCATGATTTGCGAGGGGAGCTCGACGAAATCGCGCGGGACGCTCGCCATCGACCGGTAGGTCACGCGCGAGAGCATCCCGTGAAGGCCGTGCCCGAACTCGTGGAAGAGGGTCTCGACCTCGTCGAGCGAGAGGAGCGCCGGAGCGTCGCCGGCGGGGCGGGTGAAGTTCGTGACGTTCGTGACGATGGGGCGGACATCCTTGCCGTCCTTCACCCACTGGCCGCGCAGGTGCCCGCACCAGGCCCCGCCTCGCTTGCCCGGGCGCGGGTGGTAGTCGGTCGTGTAAAGCGCGAGGAACGAGCCGTCGGCGTCCTTCACCTCGAACGTCCGCACCTCGGGGTGGTACTTCGGCACGTCGGTCCGCTCGGTGAACGTGATCCCGTAGAGCCGGTTCGCCACCGAGAAGGCCCCTTCGCGTACGCGGTCGAGCGGGAAGTAGGGGCGCAGCTCCTGGTCGTCGAGGTCGTAGCGCGCCTTGCGCAACTTCTCTGCGTAGTAGCGCCAGTCCCACGGCTCGAGCTTGTCGCCCTTGCCGTCAGCCGCGAGCGCCGCGGCGAGGTCCCTGGCGTCGATCTTCGCCACCACGAGCGCCGGCTTCCAGACGCGGTCGAGCAGCTCGTAGACGCGCGCCGGAGTCTTCGCCATGTTGTCGTCGAGGACGAAGGCGGCCCACGTGGGGAAACCCAGGAGCCTGGCGCGCTCGGCGCGCAGGGCCGCGATCTTCGACAGGAGCTCCTTGTTGTCCGTCTCGCCCCCCTTGTCGCACCGGGTCGTGTAGGCGGTCAGGATCTCCTTCCGGAGCTGACGGTTCTCGGCGAACGTGAGGAAGGGCCAGATCGAGGGCGACTGGAGCGTGAAGACCCATTTCCCTTCCAGCTTCGCCGCCTTCGCCACGTCGGCCGCAGCCGCCACGACTCCCGGAGGGAGGCCTGCGAGGTCGGCCTTCTTCTCGACGACGAGGCGATACCCGTTCGTCTCCTTGAGGAGGTTGTCGCTGAACCGGATGCCGAGAGCGGAGAGCTGCTGGTTGACCTCCCGGAATCGCTGCTTCTGCTCGGGTGCCAGGTTCGCGCCGCCGCGGACGAAGTCCTTGTATCCGTCTTCGACGAGCTTTTTCTGCTCGGGCGTCAGGCCGAGGGAGTCCCGTTTCGCCCAGACCGACTTCACACGGGCGAAGAGCCTCTCGTTCAGCCTCACGTCGTCGCGGAGCGACGAGAGCAGCGGTGCGACCTTCCTGTTGATCGCCTGGAGCTCGTCGTTCGTGTCGGCACCGGACAGGGTGTAGAAGACCTCGCTCACCTTCGAGAGCGCGAGGCCGCCGTTCTCGAGGGCCTCGACGGTGTTCGCGAACGTGGCCGGCTCGGGGTTCGAGACGATCGCCTCGATTTCCTTCTTGCGCTCGGCGATCCCGGCTTCGAAAGCCGGGACGAAGTGGGCGGGCTCGATTTTGTCGAAAGGAGCCATGCCGAACGGGGTCGTCCACTCCGTGAAGAAAGGGTTCGTCCCGGGGTTTGGCTCGGCAGCGGGCTGCGCCAGGCACGGAATCGCGATCGCGATGGCGGCGATGGCAAAAAGAGCTGTTCTCATGTACGTCCTCCCTGCAAATGCCCGCGCGTGACCGGGAAGGCCGGGCGGGCGATCTGGCATCTTACGCGGCGAAGGGGCGCCTCGCATCGTCCGGGAACGAGACCTGCTCCGGCAGCGTCCGGAAAGGCGGCGAAGGCCGCCTGGCGCGCATCCGCCAACGCATGAGGGGAGAAAGGTGGTACCCCCAGCGGGATTCGAACCCGCGATCTTCACCTTGAAAGGGTGACGTCCTAGGCCACTAGACGATGGGGGCACCGGGCAGGATCGCCTCTCGACGACGGCAGGAATTTACCACGAGCCGCCGGTGCCGGCCCGGTCGTGCCAGGATTCGAAGAACTGGCCGTTGGGCGGCTAAAGGAGTGTCCGGCGGAGAGACTGGTGAGCCGTCCGGGACTCGAACCCGGGACCCCCTGCTTAAAAGGCAGATGCTCTAACCAACTGAGCTAACGGCCCGCCAGAGCGGATGTTACCCCGTCGGCGGGCACTCTGCGGAATTCCGTACCGGTCTCTGCTGCGCGACAGCAGGAGATCGGTGTCGGGGGTCACGGTGCGGTGGGGAGGCCTGAATCTGGAGTAGTCTTTGTTCGTCCGTAACACGGGAGGTGACAATGAAACGAAACGAGGCGTGTCGTGTCGTCGCTCTCGGAGCGATCGTCGTTCTGGCTGCGGCCCGGCCGGCAGCGGGGCAGAGCAACGTGAAGGTCGTCTTGGCCGAGGTCGTCGACGACCGGATCTCTGCGGGAATGGCGTCGGGCGGGCTCGTCCTGATGCTGAACCTGGAAGGCGACGGGCTGGACGCGGTGAAGTCGATGCGGATTCGTCTCAAGGAGGCGAAGGACGACACGGGCAAGAGTCTCCTCGCCGCGAAGTCCTCCGCCCCCGATTTCAGCGACCGCAACAGCAACGGCGGGAACGTTGAGGTCTCTCTTGCGAACCCTCCGCGGGATGCGACGTCGGTGCGGATTGCGGGAACCGCGGACCTGTTCGTGCCCGGGAAGGACCCGAACAGCGTCGTCAAGATCCCGGGCTTCCTCGCACGGCCGGGAAAGCCGGTCCCGTCGAAGGGACTCCTGGCCGCGAAGGTCGAGGTGACGGTTCTGTCGAAGGAGCGCTACGTCGAGGAGCGGAAGAAAAATCGACTCGACGAAAAGAAGATCGCCGCGATTCGCGCCGAGGCGAAGGAGCGAGGGATGAAAGACGAGGAGATCGGGGCCATGATCGAGATGGCGAAGGCCTTCGACGAGATGGGGGAGTCGGACTTTCCCGAACACGGCCTTTACCTGCAGATTCCGAAGGAGAGCGAGGAGAAGATCCAGGAGCTCCGGCTTGAGACTCCCTCGGGCGAGCGGATCGAGACGGGAGGATCGTCCTCGCGCACGGACGAGGCGATGGTCCTGAAGCAGCTCGACGTCAAGAAGGCTCTTCCGAAGGATGCCGTTCTCGTCCTCAGCCTGTTCACCCAGAAGGCCATCGTCCCCGTTCCGTTCGACATCAAGGAGGTCCCGCTCCCGTGACTCCGAACCGTCGTTCCCTCCTCCTCCCATTCCTCCTCGTGACGGCCCTGCACGGATTCCCGGCGGCCGGGCAATCGAAGGCGAAGTCGAAATCCGCGACGCCCGCGAGGAATGCGACCCCGGCGCCGGCGAAGGCGACCCCGGTGAACGCCACACTGAAGTCGGTCCAGGATCGCCGATCCGCGGGTCACTTCCCTCGCTGCACGCTCGGGATCGAGCTGCCCGACCTTCCGGCGGTGGATGTGAAGGCGTCGCGCGTCGTCGTCGTGAAGGCGGTCGACGACCTCGGGACGAACCTCGTCCGTGAGGACGCGGCCGATGCTCGTCTCGAGCCGACCCAGCGGGGTCAGTTTGGAAGGCCGAAGGAAGGACCTGCGCCTCCGACGATCGTCTTCGCCGAGCTGAAGAACCCTCCGCGCAAGGCGAAGATGCTGAAGGAGGTCTCGGGAGAGATCGAGCTCTACATCCCGGGCCGCGATCCGAACGGCGAGGCGGACTTCCCGAAGATCCTGTCGATGGCCGGCAAGCCCCTCGCTCACGCGGCGCTGAAGGCGAACGGGGTCGAGATTTCGGTGCTGTCCGAGGCGCAGATCGGCGTCGAGCGGAAGAAGGCCGGGGAGGCCGAGAAGGCGAAAGCCAGGAAGGAAGGCATCACCGATGAGGACACGATCCGCTCGATGGTCGAGTACGCCGTCGACTCGTTCCCGAAGGGGGGCGAGGGGCAGATCGTCCTTCGCGTGAAAGACCCGAACAAGACGATCCAGGACTTCAAGATGGCGGACGGCGAGGGGAACCCGCAGTTCAACGGGAAGTCCGACGAGGCAGGGTTCACGATTCTCGAATTCTGGGGCGACAAGCCGAAGCCCGACTGGTCGATAAAGGTCCTGATGCAGTCGGACAGGAGCCTCGTCCGGCATACGTTCGTCTTCAGGGACGTTCCGCTACCGTGAGGGGAGAGTCCGCGCCTGCCCGGCCCGTTTCAGGGCCGGGCAGGCGGTGGGCTCGGTCGCCACGGCGGTAGAATGGGCGGTTGAAGATGGCCGCCGACAAAGAGCTTCCGGACGTTCAGACGCGACTCAAGGACTCCTACCACGACTTCCCTGAGGCGATGCGCCGCATTGCGGACGCGCTCATGTCCGACTCGCTCCTGGGCGCCCTCTGGGGCATCGAGTCGATGGCCGAGCGGGCGAACGTGAGCATCGGCACGGTCGCGAGGTTCTCGAAGCGTCTCGGTTACCGGGGCTTCAGCGAGTTCCGCGACGCGCTCCGCACCGCCTGCCAGATCCGCTCCGAGGGGGACCCGCTCGAGGCTCTCGAGGCGCCGACGGACCCGTTCTGGGCACTCTCGGAGGTCGTCCGTCGCGACCAGGACAACCTGAACCGGCTGCTTCAGACTCTCGACGCCACGACGCTCGACGCGGCGACGCAGCTCCTGGTGAAGGCCGAGCACCGTCTCCTCCTCGGCCGCGGCGTCTCTCACGTCATGTGTCAGGTGCTCGCCTTCAACCTCACGCAGGCGGGCCTCCCGTGTATCGCGGCGATCACCTCCGACTTCTCGAGCCAGGTGGCGAACCTCGGATCGCGCGATCTCCTCGTCGTCGTCAGCTGCGCCCCGTTCAGCCGCGAGACGGTGGACGCCGCGGCCTTCGCGAAGCGGTGCGGCATCCCGGTCCTCGCCTTCAGCGACCGGAAAGACTCCCCGCTCGCCGCCAGCGCGAGCGTCACGATCACCCTCCCCTCGGAAGACTTCCTCTTCAGCTTCGGTCTGTCGACCTTCTCGGTCCTCTCGCACGCCTTCGCGATCGCCGTCGCCTCGAAGGACTCGGCGGGTACGAAGCGCCGGATTCAGGCTGCCGACGAGGTTGCGCAGCCACTCTTCGTCGAGCGATGGCTGCCGATGCAGCCGGGAGCGATCCGGGTTACGAGGCCGGCAAAACCGGACAAGGACTGAGAGGTCGCCGAAGCCGGCCCACGCTCAGGGGGCGAGCGCGAGGATCGCCTCGAGGACGCCCCCTGCAATGGCCCGGGCCTTGTCGGAGATCGAAAAGCAGCTCTCTCTGATGAACCGCGGGTCGACGTCGGCGATCTTGAAGCCCGCGGGCACCTCGAGTCCGGGGCGGATCATTCCGCGCACGACGCCTCCGATCGGAGCGGAGACGACGACCGCACCGATGGAGAGGAGCGGCTCTCCCGCCTCCACGGTGTCGCCGATGGCGCGGATCGGCGTGGCGACTCCGGCGCTCGGCGAGTGAACGACCCGCCGGGCACCCTGGCCCGCGATGAGGCCGGGCTCTCCGGTGTTCTGCTCGGCGCCTCCGGAGAGGATCACCCGCCCGAGGTCGTGACCGCGGTTCGTCTCGATGACGGCGTGGACGTCGCGCCCCGCCTCGAAGCCCGGGCCGAGCGCGACGACGACCGGGGCCATGTCGATCCGGGTACCGAGATTCTTCTTGGCGACGATCGCGTCGACGAGGGCGACGGGGGAGAGCCGTCCGAGGACCCGGCATTCCGGGTCCTCGAGAAGGGGAACCTCACCCGCTTTCCATTTAGCCGGCAGGTCCTGGCACCGGAAGGCGCGAACGCCCTCCACCGTGGCGAAGCCGTCGTACATCGCCTCGGAGAGGCTCACGGTCCTCCGGATGGCGAGCGGTGTCGCGGTTTCGAGCGCGACGACCCGGAAGCCCGAGCGGACGAGCCGCACGATGCAACCCGTGCCGAGGTCGCCCGCGCCCCGAACGACGACGAGACTCCCGCCGACGAGGCTCATCGGGCGGGTTCCCGTCGGGCGGTGAAGAAATACCGCCCGCCGTCCTGCTCGCCGCTCAGGAGGACGAGGTCTGCATCGAGCGCCGAGAGCTGGCCGGGCGACGGGAGGAACGGGGACTCGTCGACCTTGTTGAGGAGGACGACGCGCCGGCCGTGAGTCCGTGCAAAGAGCCCTTCGGGATGGCGCGCGAGCGCCACGAGGTGGTCCCAGACGATCGGGTCTCCCGGCGCGCAGCCGGTGACGGCGGCGAAGCGTCCCGGGCGGTGGACCGTGCGCTCGTCCATCGGCCACCCGAGGGCGTCGAGGCCGATGACGCCGACGACGAGATCGGTCTCGTCCGGCACGACCGGCTCGTACGGTGCTGGAGCCTTGATCGGAAGCCGCCTCGACCCGTCGGCCTCGACCAGGACGAGTCCCCACGTACTTCGCAGCCGGGCGATGTGCGACGGATGGATGCCCTTCAGCTTCCCCGCCTCGTCCGCGGGCCGGGCGACGAGGAGCGTGATCCCGGCGAGCGGCTCCGGATCGGCCGGAACCTCCCCCGCGGCCGGAGGTTCGAGGTCGGGGCGGAAGACGATCCTCACGTCGTTCCCTTCGCCCCCGTTGCGCGTGTCGGCGAGCTGGGTCGTGGTCGTGACGAGGACCGGACGCCCGTCCGAAGCGAGCTCGCGGGCGAAGTGCAGCAGCAGGCTCGTCTTTCCGCCCGCGCCGACGAACGACACGACTCCAGAGCCCCCGGGAAGCAGGGGAAGGAGGACGTCTGCGAGTCTCAGGACGCGCTTCGTCGCGCTCTCCCCGAGATCCCGGCATTCGGGACACCGCGACGAACTGCCACGAGCTCGCCGACGATCGAGACCGCGAGCTCCTCGGGGGTCTCGGCGCCGATGTCGAGGCCGATCGGCGCGTGGACGGCCTCGACCTTCGCCCGGTCGAAGCCGTCCGCGATCGCCTGCTCCAGGATGAGGCGGACTTTCTTCCGGCTCCCGATCATCCCCGCGTAGCGCCACGGCTTGCCGAGGACGGCACGGAGCGACTCGAGGTCGGCGAGGTGGCCTCGGGTGACGATGACGACGTAGGCGGAGGCATCCCAGGGGAACGCGTCGACAGCCTCCGTGTAGCCGCTCGGGAGGGTCTCCACCCCCGCCGGATACCGTTCCGGCGAAAGGAACTCGGCCCGGTCGTCTGCGACGGTGACGGTGAAGCCGACGGCGTCGGCCGCGGCGGCGACGGCGCGGCCGACGTGGCCGCCTCCGAGGACGAGGAGCCTCTCGGGCGGCAGGAGCGGGTCGTAGAAGACGCCGGCCTCCGCATCGAGGAGCGGCTTGCCCTGCTCGAGGAGGCGCCGCGCCGTCGCGGCGTCGGCGCCCTCGGGAGCCTCGGGGGTGAAGGCGCCCGTCGCATCGAAGACGGCGCTCTGCCCGGTCGCGGTGCGCCGGACGAGGACCGCCCGCTCGCCGCGGGAGAGAAGCTCCCGCGCCGCGGTGTAGGCGGCCTTCGACGCGACCGGCTCGACGAGGATCCGGGCCGTCCCCCCGCAGACCATATCCGGCCCTTCGGCCGCCGTCCCGAGCTTTGCGACCTCGAGGTCGCGCGCCTCTCCGTCGGCGAGCGCCTCGCGGGCCGCTTCGAGGACGAGCGCCTCACCTCCGCCGCCTCCGACGGAGCCGGCGAGAAGGCCACCTCGTCCCACGAGCATCCAGGAGCCCGGGTGGCGTGGCGCCGAACCCTTCACCTGCATCACGGTGCAGAGGACGAGCGGCTCCCGGGCCGCGAGGAGGAGGTCGAGAAGGGCGAGGCTCACGCCTTCTTCTTCCGGCTGTAGGGCGTCCCCGCGAGCGGCAGCTCCGTCCGGAAGACGCCGTCGCGGAGGAAATACGCGCCGGCGACGGCGGGGGCCGTCGGGATCGTCGCGATCTCGCCGAGGCCCTTGGCGCCCCTGGCGAGGGGCGAGAGGTTCTTCTCGACGATGATGGATTCGATGGGCGGGACTTTCGCCGCCTTGAAGAGGCCGAGCGTGCCGTACTTGACCTGCGGCTCACCCTCCTTCAGCGGGAAGTCTTCGGTCAGGGCGAAGCCGAGGCCCATGACGACGCCCCCTTCGATCTGCGACTCGACCTGGACCGGGTTGATCGCCCGGCCGATGTCGTGCGCGGCGACGACCTTCTCGAGCATCCCGTCGCCGTCGAGGAGGACGACATGGACGGCGTAGGAGTAGGAGACGTGGCTCACGGGGTTCGGCTTGTCGGAGGCGAAGGGGTCGGTAACGCCTGCGAACTCGGCGTAGTACTCCTTCCCCTCGAGCGCCTCGAGCGTCGCACCGTCGAGATCCTGCTTCAGCGCCCGGGCTGCCCGGCAGGCGGCCTCGCCCGTGAAGAGGGTCTGGCGGGAGGCCGTGGTCGTCCCGCTGTTCGGGGAGGTCGCGGTGTCGGGCTGGGCGACGGTGATCCTCTCCCACGGGAGCCCGGTGATCTCGGCGACGAACTGCATCAGGACGGAGGCGAGCCCCTGGCCCATGCACGCGGCGCTCGTGTAGACGACCGCCTGCCCGTTCTCGACCTTCAGGCGGACCCGCCCGACGTCGGGGAGCCCGACGCCGATCCCGGCGTTCTTCAGCGCGCACGCGATCCCCGCGTCGGGACGCTTCTCGCAGAGCTCCTTCACGGCGAGAAGGCATTCCTTCAAGGCCGTCCCCTGGTCGGTGATCTGGCCGTTCGGGAGAACGTCGCCGGGCCCGACGGCGTTGCGCCACCGGATCTCCCACGGGCTGACGCCCACCTCCTTCGCGAGGAGGTTCATGCACGATTCCATCGCGAAGCACGACTGCGTGACGCCGAAGCCGCGGAAGGCGCCGCCAGGAGGGTTGTTCGTGTAGACCCCGGTCCCGATCATCTCGACGTTCGGAATCGTGTAGCCGCCCGCACCGTGCGTGCAGGCGCGCTGGAGGACCGGCCCGCCGAGCGAGGCGTAGGCGCCGGTGTCCTCGAGGATGTCTGCCTTCACCGCGGTGACCCGCCCCTCGGCATCGGCGGCGACGGTGTACTTCATCTCCATCGCGTGCCGCTTCGGGTGGACGCGGATCGACTCCTGCCGGTCGAGCGTCACCTTCGCCGGCGCCCCCGTCTTCCAGGCGAGAAGCGCGGCGTGATGCTGGACGATGAGGTCCTCCTTGCCGCCGAAGCCGCCGCCGACGTAGGCGCTGATCACGTTCACGCTCTCGGGTGCGACACCGAGGACGCCGACGATCCCCTTGTGGTCGTCGTAGATGCTCTGCGTTCCCGTGTAGACGGTCATCGTGCCGTCCTCGTGCGGGATCGCGAGGGCGCTCTCGGGCTCCATGAAGGCGTGCTCGGTCTCGGGGGTCCGGAACGTCTCCCTTATGACGTACGCCGCGGAAGCGATCGCCGCGTCCGGGTCGCCGCGCTTGAGGACCGTCCTGGCGAGGAGGTTCCCCTTCGGGTGGAGCTTCGGGGCGTCGTCGTCGAGCGCCCGCCGGGCGTCGACGAGGGGCGGAAGGACCTCGTGCTCGAGGCGGATCCGCTTTACCGCTTCCTTGGCGATCTCGCGCGTCTCGGCGGCGACGAGGGCGATCGCGTCGCCGATATAGCGCGTCTCCTCGCCGACGGCGATCATCGCCGGCCAGTCGTGGATGATGTGCCCCTGGTGCCTCTCGCCCGGGACGTCCTGGGCGGTCATCACGGCCACGACGCCCGGCATCGCGAGCGCCTCGCTCGCGTCGATCCCGAGGACCTTTACCCGTGCCTTCGGCGGGCGAAGGACAGCCCCGTGGAGCATCCCGGGGACCTTCATGTCGTCGACGTAGATGGCCCCGCCGAGGACCTTCTCGCGGGCATCGGCCCGGAGGATCTTCGCGCCGACGGAGAGCGGCACCGCGTGCTCGCCGGGGACCTCGCCCCCTTCACGAAGGAGTCGCGCCGCGTCCTGGATCCCCTTCTCGATCTTCACGTACCCCGTGCAACGGCACATACTGAACTGGAGAGCCTTCTCGATCTCCTCGGACGCCGGCTCCGGTTGGGCGTCGACGAGCCCCTTGGCCGTCATCACCATTCCCGGCATGCAGAAGCCGCACTGGACGGCGCCGGCGCTGGCGAACGCCCACGAGTAGACGTCCTTCTCCCGCTCCGAGAGACCCTCGACCGTGACGATGCTTTTTCCGGCGACCTTCTCCGTCGTCGTGAGGCAGGAGCGGGTCGGCTTGCCGTCGACGAGGACCATGCAGGCACCACATGACCCCTCGGAACAGCCGTTCTTCACCGAGGTGAGGTTCAGCTCCTCGCGGAGGAACGGCATGAGCTTGACGTCCTTGCCGGACGTGACCTCCTTCCCGTTCACGCGGAAGGTCTGGGCCAGAGGCTCGCCCGAAACCACGTCCTTTGTCCCTTCCACCTGCGTCGTCGACATGCACCACCTCCCTGGGAGATATCAGTCTAGGCCAGCGCGGGCCGGTTCGGAGCGGCCCTCAGCGGGCCACGGTGAGGATCGTCCCGATCTCCTCGGGGGAACGCCCGACGATGGCCTGGAAATGACCCCGGTCCGTCGCCCCTTCGGTAATCATGAGAAGAACGGTCTTGTCCGGCCCCAGGAGGCCGCTGTCGCGGAACTCGGCTGTAGAGCCGTCGCCGTGGAGCGCGGCGAGCGTTCCGAGCGCGGCCGCCCCGGTTTCCCCGGCGACGACTCCCGCGTCCGCAAGCCCTCTCATTGCCTCGCGCGCCCGCTCATCTCCGATGGAGACCATCCAGTCCACTCCCGTCGAGACTCTCGGCCAGGCGACGGGCGAGGGGAGTCCGCAATTGAGGCCGACCATGATGGAGCGGTGCGGCCCGGGGACGGCCGTCATCTCTCCCGCCCGCGCCGACACCTGGATGCAGTTCGCATCCGCCGGCTCCACGCCGACGAGAGCACCCTTCCAGGGACGGCTCCGGTAGTAGCTCACGGCGGCCGCCATGAAGGCGCCGACCCCCATCGGGACGACGACGACATCCGGCGCGCCGATTCCCGCGGCCGCGAGCGCCTGCTCGATCTCCATGAAGATCGTCGTGTAGCCGTCGACGACCCGCCGGGGTGTCACGTCGTAGCCGGGCCAGGAGGTGTCGGAGATGACGAGGCACTTGTCGCTCGCCTCTTCCGCGGAAAGGGCGACGGCGGCGTCGTAGTCGCCGTCGACGACGGTCACCTCGGCCCCCTCGTTCTGGATCGCGTGGATCCGGGCGGGGACCGTCCCGGCAGGGACGAAGATCCGGCACCCGAACCCGAGGAGGCGAGCCATGAAGGCGACCGCGCGACCGTGGTTTCCGTCGGTCGCCGCCGCCAGCGAGAAGGGACGGAGGTAGCCGATGCGGCGCGAGAGGTCGTTGATGTTCGCCCAGGGCTCCGGATCGAATCCGAGATGGTCGCAGAGCGCCCGGTAGGTCGCCCAGGACGCGCCGAGGATCTTGAAGCTCGGCAAGCCGAGCCTCTGCGTTTCCGCCTTCACCAGAACACGTCCCACGCCGTAGCGGTGGGCGAGCTCCGGACAGTCATAGAGAGTCGTGGCGCGGTACGCGGGCATTCGCCGATGGAACGTCCAGACCGAGGGGTCCGGAACCGGCCAGCGGGTCTCGGGTCTGGCGAGCGGGTTTCGGAGGAGCGTTGCCTCCGGGGAGAGGGTCGTGGCGTTCATATTTCAGCCTCCGGGAGTCGGGGTCAGGGGACGACGTGGGTACCGGTCTTTCCGGCGAAGGCGAGGCTCAGGTGCGCGGGGTCGGTGATGATCGCCTCGCGGCCGCCTCCCTCGAGGAACGCGATGACGGCCTGGATCTTGGGGAGCATGCTCCCCGGCTTGAAGTGCCCCTCGGCGACGTAGCGTTTCGCCTCGGCGACCGTCATCCGGTCGACGTCGATCTGGTTCGGCTTTCCGAAGTTCAGGCAGACCTTCTCGACGGCCGTCGAGATGACGAGGAGCTCGGCGCCCAGCTGGCGCGCCAGGAGGCTCGAAGCGTGGTCCTTGTCGATGACCGCGGAGGCGCCCGTGAGGTTCCCGTCGGCATCGGCGACGACCGCGATTCCCCCTCCCCCCGCCGCCACGACGACGAAGCCGGCGTCGAGGAGGCTCTTCACGGCGTTGAGCTCGAGGATCGCCTTCGGGACGGGCGAGGCGACGACGCGGCGCCAGCCGCGCCCGGAGTCCTCGACGACGTCCCAGCCGTCCACCGCGCGGTGGTGGTCGGCCTGCTCCTTCGTCAGGAACGAGCCGATCGGCTTGTTCGGCTTCGCGAACGCGGGGTCCCCGCGGTCGACGAGACACTGCGTGACGACGGTGGCCGCGCCCTTTTCGATACCGAGTTTTCGGAACTCGTTGTACAGCGCGAGCTGGATGTGGTAGCCGATCGCCCCCTGCGTGTCCGCCACGCAGGAGTCGAGAGGAACCATGTGGAGCTCCTTCAGTGCGAGCTCGGAGCGGCGCAGGATGAATCCGACCTGGGGCCCGTTGCCGTGCGTGATGACGAGGCGCAGGTCGCCGTCCGCCAGGAGCGGCGCGACGTGCCGGCACGTCTGGGCGGCCGCCAGGTACTGGTCGGGGACGGTCTGGTGTTCCTTGTCGGTGATGAGCGAGTTGCCACCGATGGCGATGACGGCCGTCCTGGTCACGTGAGTCTCCTCCTGTCGGCGCAGCCGGCGGCCGCGCGCTGTTTCCGGCGAAGAGAGCCGGTCCTGCTCAGAACCGCTCCCAGAGGGCCGCGGCGAGCCGGCGGCTCTCGGCGGCGAGGGCGGCCTCGTCGAGGTCGAGCTCGAGCTTCCGGCCGTGCATCAGGACCCGGCCGCCGCAGATCGTCGTGTCGACGCTCGCCTGCGAGATTCCGTAGACGAGATGCCCGAGGACGGTCGAGTCGTTCAAAGGCGTCGGAGCGTGGTAGTCGACGAGGATGACGTCGGCCGCGGCCCCCGCGGACAAAGTGCCGATGGGGAACCCCCAGAGGGTCGAGGCGATCCTCGGGTTCTGGACGAAGAGCGCGCCCGTCAGCTCCATGAAGCCGCAGCTCGGGTTCTCCTGCTTCAGGTGCTGCGCCCAGAGGCCGACCCGAAGCTCCTCGAGCATGCCGACCGTCATCGCGTCGGTCCCGAGCCCGACGGGGACGCCGCGCGAAACCAGCCCGAGGACGTCCGTGATGCCGACGGCGTTGTTGAGATTCGACTGGGGGTTCGTGACGACCCAGGCTCCGCTCGCGGCGAGGAGGTCCTTGTCCGCGTCGTCGCAGTGGACGGCGTGGGCGGCGATGCTCCCGGCGCGAAGGATCCGATGGTCCACGAGTCTTTTCGCCGGGGTCTTTCCGTACTTCGTCCGGTTCGCTTCGACGTCGGAAGCGGCCTCGGCGACGTGGACGTGGAAGCCGATGCCGAGGTCCTGCCCCATCCGGGCCGCCTTCGCGAGCGTCTCGTCGGACAGCGTGAATGCCGCGTGGAGGCCGAAGAGGGCGCGCAGCTGCGGGTCGTTCGCCGCGGCGCACTCGCGAGCGAAGGCGGCGTTCTCCGCGAGGCCTTCCTCGGTCACGGCGGCGCCGTCGCGGTCCGAGACCTCGTAACAGAGGCAGGAACGAAGCCCCGTCTCCTTCACGGCCTTCGCGATTCTGCCGAGCGATCCTCTGATCGCTCCGGGGCTCGCGTGGTGGTCGACGAGGGTCGTCGTCCCCTTCCGGATCGCGTCGAGGAGCATCACCTTCGCGCTCACCTCGACGTCATCGAGGGAGAGCTTCCGGTCGAGGCGCCACCAGAGGTTCTCGAGAACCTCCTGGAAGCTCGCGCTCGGCGCGGCCTTCCCGAGGCCGCGCACGAGCGTCGAGTAGAAGTGCATGTGCGCGTTGACGAGACCCGGAAGGACGAGCTTGCCCCGGGCGTCGAGAACGCGATCGAAGGGGCCCGGGATCTCCTCCGCCGGGGCGATCCGCGCGATGCGGTCCCCCTCGAGAAGGAGGGCCTGCCCTTCGAGGACCCGGCAGGGATTCCCGAAGGTGACGAGAGTGCCGTTTCGGATCAGGAGCCGCATCGGGACCTCCATTTCGAGAGAAGAGGGGCCTCGGGGGTCACCCGAGGCCGACCTGGGCGTTGAACTCCTCGATGAGCCGGTCGAAGTGGACGACCTCCTCCTCGAAGAGCTGGCGCCAGTATTCCGGGTCCCACTGGGCCTGGATCTCCTCGTAGGTCTTCCCCTGCTGCTCGACCCACGTGTAGTACTTCAGGTTGTGGATCGCCTTGCGGTCCTGATAGCTCAGCTCCTTGAAATAGTCGACGGACTGGCGCTCGAGGCTTCCGGCGGAGGTCCGCGCCGCGTCGATCGCCGTGAAGGGGCCGCGCTCGGCCGTCAGCTCCGCGAGGCGCGAGAGATACAGCTCCGCGCTGTCGGTGAAGACGGTCATGACGACGTCGTTCTCGTCGAGCTCCCAGTACTTCGCGGCCTTGATGGCCGCGAGGAGGTTGCAGATGCAGCTGATGCCGAGGAGGTCGAGCTTCCCGACGGCGTCGTCGGCGGCTCCGATCGCGACGAGGAACTCCCGGCCTGCCGGCTCGTTGAAGAGCCGGAGGAGGCGCATGCAGTCCTCGTCGTCGATGGCAGCCACGGCGTCGGTGCTTCTCGCGTTGTGGACCCAGGGGACGTGCTTGTCGCCGATTCCCTCGATCCGGTGCCCTCCGAAGCCGTTCATGAGAAGGGTGGGACACTGGAGGGCCTCGGTGGCGACGGTCTTCATTCCCGGGAACTTCGTCTTCAGGTAGTCGCCCGCGGCGATCGTTCCCGCGCTGCCGGTCGCGCTGATCCAGGCTGCGAGGCGCGCCTTCGGCCCGCGCACCGCGGCGTAGGCCTCCTCGACGGCGGGGCCGGTCACGTTGTAGTGCCAGATCGGGTTTCCGAACTCGTCGAACTGGTTGAAGATGACGTTAGTCGGGTCGTTCTTGAGCTCCCAGCACTTGTCGTAGATCTCCTTGACGTTGCTCTCGCATCCCGGAGTCGCGATGACCTCGGCCCCGATCTCGCGAAGCCAGTCGAAGCGCTCCTGGGACATCTCCCGGGGGAGGATCGCGACGGAGTGGCAGCCGAGGATCGCCGAGTCGAACGCGCCGCCGCGGCAGTAGTTCCCGGTCGACGGCCAGACGGCCTTGTGCTTCTCGGGGTCGAACTCACCGCTGACGAGGCGGGGTACGAGGCAGGCGAACGCCGCGCCGACCTTGTGGGCGCCGGTGGGGAAGTACTTCCCGACGAGCCCTACGATCCGTGCCTTCACGCCGGTGATCTCCTTCGGGATCTCGAGGTAGTTCGGTCCGCCGAAGAGGCCGGTCTCGTGGTCGTTCTTCCAGGTGATCCGGAAGAGGTTCGCCGGGTCGACGTCCCAGAGGCCGACCCCCTCGAGCCGCTTCTTCTGAGCCTGAGGGATCAGCTCCGGATCCCGCATCTGCCTGAAGGTCGGGATGACGATCCCGCGCTCCCGGCAGCGCCTGGCCGTCCGCTGCCGGACTTCCGTGTCGATGGTCTTGACGATGCGCGACATGACGCGGCTCCTCAGATGCTCAGCTGCCGGCCGCGGGCGACGATCTCGTCGAGCTTCGCAGCGGGGTCGGCGATCCGCTCGAGGAACATGAGGGCGCTGATGACGAACGGCTTGTAGGCCGCCTCCTGGTAGGTCGGGATCCGATACTGCTCGAAAACGTCGGCGCTCACCTCGCCCGCCTTGCAGCTGACGTCGGTGATGTCGGCCGGGAGGCAGTGCATGTAGAGGGCCTTCCCGCCCTTCGTCAGGTTCATCTTCGCCCGGTCGCACTCCCAGCTCGTGAACTTCGCGTTGTTCGCCAGGCACTCCTTCTCGAGCGTCTTCAGGCCGTCCTTGTCGCCCTTGTTCAGGAGCTCGGTCCGGCGGCCCATGACTTCGTAGGGGGCCCACGACTTCGGGTAGACGATGTCGGCGTCCTTGAAGGCCGCCTCCATGCTGTTGCCGACCACGAGCTTCCCGCCTGTAGCGGCGGCGTTCTTCTTCGCAACCTCGATGACGTCCGGGATCAGCCCGTAGCCCTCGGGGTAGGCGAGGCTCACCTCCATCCCGAAGCGGGACATGAGGCCGATGATTCCCTGCGGCACGGAGAGCGGCTTGCCGTAGCTCGGGCTGTAGGCCCAGGTCATCGCGAGCTTTTTCCCCTTCAGGTTCTCGAGGCTGCCGAAGTGCTCCTTCAGCCAGGCGAGGTCGGCGAGCGACTGCGTCGGATGGTCGATGTCGCACTGGAGGTTGATGAGGCTCGGGCGCCGGTGGAGGACCCCCTGCTTCGTCCCGTCGGTGAGGGCGTCGCCGACCTCGCGCATGTACGAGTTCCCCGCTCCGAGGAACATGTCGTCGCGGATGCCGATGACCTCGGTGAGGAAGGAGATCATGTTCGCCGTTTCGCGCACCGTCTCGCCGTGGGCGATCTGGCTCTTCTGCTCGTCGAGGTCGGCCAGCGACAGGCCGAGCGCGCTCGCGGCCGAGGCGAAGGAGAAGCGGGTCCGGGTGGAGTTGTCGCGGAAGATCGAGATCGCCAGACCGGTGTCGAAGGCGCGGTAGGAGTACCCCTCCTGGTGGAGGCGCTTGAAGGTCGCCGCCAGCGTCAGGATCGCCTTGATCTGGTCTTCGGGGTGCTCCCAGGTGAGGAGGAAGTCCTTCTGGAAGAGGTCGGACTTGACGCTCTTGAACTCGGTGGCGAGATCGAGGATCGCTTTGGACGGCATGGCGTTCTCCTTCGTTTCTGCTCAGTCGTGATGAGGATGGAACTGTCCCCGACGCACGCCGCCGTCGACGAGCCCGCCGTCCGTGACGACGGTCTCCCCGTGGACGAGGACGTGGCGAAGGGCAAGTGTCGATGTGAAGCCCGGGAAGGCGTCGTACGCGTCGCTCTCGGTTCCACGGACGGGGCGCTCGGGCCCGTTCGGGTCGAGGACGACGACGTCGGCATCGTGGCCGGGGCGAAGCGCCCCCTTCCGGCTGTCGAGCCCGAGGCGGGCGGCGGGGTTCCGCGAGAGGAGGAGCGACACCTCGGCAGCGGCCCGGTCCGGGTTGTCCCCCCAGAGCTTCCAGGCGTGGTGGAGAAGGCCGCCGACGCCGGGGAGCCCGTTTGCAACGGTCCGGATGTCCTTGCCGTCCCAGTCGTCCTTGTCGGCCTTCCGGAAGGCGCAGTGGTCCGTCGCGAGGAGGTCGAAGACCCCCTCGCGCGCGAGCTCGCGGAAACGGGCCCTCTCGCCGCGGAGCGGGGGAGAGCAGAGCCAGCGGTGGCCGTCGGGGCGGTCGAGCCAGCCCTCGTCGAGCCAGAGGTACTGGGGGCAGGTCTCGCAGGTGACGTCCTGTCGCTCGCGCGCCGCGCGGATCCTCTCCGCGGCGGCGACGGTCGAGACGTGGACGACGTGAAGCGGGACGGCGCAACGCTGTGCGAGGTCGAGGAGAGCCTCGACCGAGGCGACCTCGGCCGCTTCCGGCCGGAGCCTTGCGTGGGAGGAGGCACGGGAGAGGTCGAGGGCGGAGGAGTCGACCGATTCGAGAAGTGCGTCGTCCTCGCAGTGGAGGAGAAAGCGGACGCCGAGTGGCCCGAGGCGCCGGAACAGCTCCTCGAGACGGGCCTGGTCGGAGAAGAGCCCGGCGCCACGGTACGTCGTGTAGAGCTTGAACGTGCGGTGGCCCGCACGGACGAGCTCCTCCATCTCCTGCCAGTCGGCCGGCTCGAATCGCGTCGGCGTCAGGTGCCACGCGACATCGACGTGGCACTTCCCCTCGGCGCGAGAGTGAACCGTGCGGAGCGCGTCGCCGAGCGACTCGCCGGAGCCCTGCGTGACGAAGGTGCAGAGCGTCGTGACGCCGTTTTTCACGGCGACACGGGTGCCGCTCTCGTAGTCGTCGGCGAGCTCGAATCGGCCGATCCGGTCGGCCACGTGAACGTGGAAGTCGACGAGTCCGGGGAGGACGAAGCAGTCGGAGGCGTCGACGACACGGTCCACAGGGCCGAGGCCGCGGCGGCCGACAGCGGAAACACGCCCCTCCTCGAGGAGGAGGTCCGTCGCCTCGACGCGGCCTTCGGAGGCCACCCGGCCGTTCCTGACGAGGGTTCTCAATCGTGTCTCCTGCCGTCTGGGCGAAGGCTCAGAAGTGGATCTCGGCCTGGAAGGTCGGGGCGGAGGTCGTGTGGTTTGGTTTCGTGCTCGACGTGCCGGCAACCGGGATGGGCGAAGGGTTCCCGTACTTGTGGTACCAGAGCTCGTATCCCGGGCCCACCTGGATGGTCCCCTTCTTCACCCCGAGGAGCGAGCCGACATCGAACTGCCAGGTGATCCTCGAGAGGACCTCCGTCTCGGTCTCCACGCCGACGGCGTCCTTCCCCTTCGGGAGCGTGGCGTAGGCAAAGCCCTTGAACGTCGAGCCGACGTCCTTGCTCAGTGCGATCGGAAGGCCCCACGTGAGGTTGAACATCACCGTGCCGTCGAACTCGATGTCCTTCTGACCCGTGGCGGCGAACGCGTTGTGGGTCCACTCCTTGTAGTACCAGACGCCGAGGTCCGCGAAGCCCTTCTTCGGGTTGAGGTTCACAGTCGGGCCGACGACGATCATCCTCTTGCCGGGAGCGAATCCGGTGTTCTTCGAATTGAGGTCGGTTCCGACGGTCAACGCGACGTCGCGGACGAGTCCGCTCTTGATCCCGGCCTTGAAGGCCTTGTTCAGGCTGAACTGGTGGCGGTAGGTGACGTAGATCTCCTGGGCGCCGCCCGACGTCGCCCCGTTCGCGGGATCGTAGGAGTTCGACATCAGGACGTCGACGTTCAGGAAGTTGCTTCCGAGCGAGTACCGGTTTGCAGTCGTGAACTGGACGACATTCTTGATGATGTCGTGGTCGATCGTCGGGTCGTTCACGTGATAGCAGTAGCGGTAGCCGACGAACATGTCGGACCACTCGGCGGCGGGAGCGGGGAGAGCGATTGCGAGGAGGAGTGCGGCGGGGGCGAGGAGGAGGCTCTTCGGGGCTTTCATCGGGGTCCTCCCGTGACCCGTTCGTCGAGAGAGGCCGTGGGGGTCATGCCTCGGCCTTCGCCGACGCGAGCTTGCTCTCCGAAGCCGCGGCGTCGACACCCTGGAGGTGGTTGAAGAAGGCGTTCAGCGCGACCGCGACGATCGAACAGAGAAGGATACCGCTGTGGAGGAGCGGGCTCAGCGCTTTCGGCAGCTGGTCGAAGAACTTCTCGGCGACCAGCGGGATCATCCCGAAGCCGATGGAGAGGGCGACGATGTAGAGGTTCAGGCGGTTCTTCGCGAAGTCGACGCCGCCGAGGATCCGGATTCCGGTCGCGCAGACCATGCCGAACATGACGATCCCGGCGCCCCCCAGAACGAACTGGGGGACGGAGGCGACGATGACGGCGAGCTTCGGGACGAGGCCGAGGGTGAGAAGGATGACGCCGCCGAGGGCGGTGACCCAGCGGCTCTTCACGCCCGTCACCCCGACGAGGCCGACGTTCTGCGAGAACGAGGTATACGGGAAGGTGTTGAAGATGCCGCCGATCAGGGTGCCGAGACCGTCGACGCGCAGGCCGTCGGAAAGGTGTTTCTGGCTGATCTCCTTGCCGACGATGCTGCCGACGGCGAGGAACATGCCGAGCGACTCGATCATGACGACGACCATGACCATGCACATCGTCAGGCAGGCGACGAGGTTGAACGACGGCATGCCGAACTGGAAGGGGTAGACGACGGCGAACCAGCTCGAGGTCGCGAGGCCGGAGAAGCTCACCTTGCCGAGCGCGATGGCGATGAGCATCCCGAGGACGAGCCCCAGCAGGACCGAGATGTTCGAGAGGAAACCCTTCACGAACTTCGTGATGAAGAGGATGAAGACGAGGACGATCCCGGCGACCGCGAGGTGGAGCGGCGCTCCGTAGGCCGGGTTCGGGATCATCGGACCGGCGAGGTCCGCGGCATTCCTGATCATCGGGTTTCCGCCGGCGGCCCAGTTCACGCCGACGCCCATCAGGGAGATGCCGATGATGGTGATGATCGAGCCGGTCACGACGGGCGGGAAGAGCGGAAGCATCCGGCTGATGAGCGGTGCGACGAGGATGCCGAAGATGCCGGCAACGATGACGGCTCCGTAGATCCCGAGAAGTCCGATCTCCGGGTTCGTCGCCATGACGATCATCGGGCTGACGGCTGCGAAGGTGACCCCCATCATCACGGGGAGGCGGATGCCGAACCGCCAGACGCCGATCGACTGAACGAGGGTCGCGATACCGCACGCGAAGAGGTCCGCGTTGATGAGCATCGCCATCTGGTCCTTCGGAAGCTTCAGCGCCCCGCCGACGATGAGGGGGACGGCGACGGCGCCCGCGTACATGACGAGGACGTGCTGGAGGCCGAGGAGGATCAGCCGGGTCGGCGGCAGGACCTCGTCGACCGGGTGAATGGCGTTCTGGTTTGCCATGTTCTCTCCTCGGACTCAGATTCCGACAGCGTCGGAGCTCGTGAGGGGCGGAAGGGCGGGCTCCGCGTGGAGCAGCGCGATCAGAAGGGCGCAGGTCCCGAGGTCGAGGGCAGTGCCCTCAGCAGGCGCCCCCTCGACGCGGGCGTCGAGGAGCGTCCAGCTCGCCGGATCGAGCGTCGCGCGGAGCGTGTCCGAGCGGTACTCGGCGACGCCGTCACGGCGCTCGAGACGATGAGGGCGGCCGGCGATCCTGGCCTCGATCGCGACGGTGCCGCCAACGCGAGACATCCGGAAGGCGTCGCCTTTCGCCTCGGCAAAGCCGAGCGGGTCGATCCAGAAGGTCGGCTTGTCACGGTGCGGCGAGCCGGAGGTCGGGCAGAAGCTGACGCAGTTGCCGCACTCGTTGCAGGCGTCGCCGAGGTTGACGATCTGGACGCCCTGCTCGACTTTCAGCTTCGTCGTCCCCTTCGGGACGGCGCGCCCCGCCTCGACGACGAACGACGGGAGCTCTATTTCGAGGGGCGGGAGGACGTACGCCTGGTTCGCCAGGTTCGGGCAGACGATGACGCAGAGGCTGCAGACCTCGTCGCAGTCGAGGCAGCGGGCCGCCTCGCGGCGAGCCGCCTCGGGGTCCAGAGAGAGGAGGACCTCGGCAAAGCCGCCGCGGTCGGAGACGGGGAGCTCGGGGACGGGCTCGGGGCCGACGAGCCGGGACTTCTTCTCCATCATCGCGGCGACGGAGGTCCCCTTCGGGAGATGCGGCTCGGCGAGGGGAAGGGCGAGGCCGTGGCGCCGTGCGATCTCGTCGGCGGCGGCGCGGCCGTCGGCGACGGCCTTGATGATCGAGGCGGGGCCGCGGACGACGTCTCCCCCCGCGAAGAAGCTCTCGCGCGAGGTCTCGCCCGTCTCGAGGCCGGCCTTCAGCGTTCCGTCGCGCCGGGTGTCGAGCGTCGTGCCCCCGAGGAACTCGAGAGCCGTTTCCTGGCCGATCGCCGTGACGATCGTGTCAGCGGGGATCACGACCTCGCTCCCGTCGAGCGGGACGGGGCGCGGGCGGCCGGAGGCGTCGGGCTCTCCGAGCTTCATCCGGGTGCAGGCGAGGCCGACGGCTCGGCCGTTCTCGACGACGACGCGCGCCGGGGCGAGGAGGTCCATCAGGCCGATCCCTTCCACCTCACAGTCGTGGATCTCGGCCGGATCGGCGGGCATCTCGGCCCGGGTCCGCCGGTAGACGAGCGAGACTTCGCCGTCGCCGACGAGGCGTTTCGCGGACCTGGCGCCGTCCATCGCGGAGTTGCCGCCGCCGACGACGAGCACGCGCTTGCCGAGATCGCGATTGCCCCCCTCGCGGAGGCCGTCGAGGAACTCGAGCGCGTCGACGACGCCCTCGGCGTCTTCGCCGGGGATCCCGAGCTTCTTCCCCTTCTGGGCGCCGACGCCGAGGAAGACGTAATCGAAGCGGGTGCGGAGGTCGTCGAGGGAGACGTCCTTTCCGACGGCGGTGTTCAGGTGGGTCTTCACCCCGAGCGAGGCGAGCCGGTCGAGGTCGACCTTCAGCTTGTCGTCGTCGAGGCGGTAGCGCGGAACCGCGCCGCCGACCATGCCGCCGGCGCGCCCCTTCGCTTCGAAAAGCTCGGCCTCGATGCCGGCGCGCGCGAGGTTCAGGGCGGCGGAGATCCCGGCCGGTCCGGCGCCGATGATGGCGACCTTCACGCCCTTCGCCTCGCCTGCGACCTCGGGCCTGCTGATGCCGTTCTCGAAGGCGAAGCGCTTGATCTCGCGGATGCCGAGCGGTGCGTCGTAGAGGTTCCTCACGCAGCGGTCGGTACACGGGTGATCGCAGATGCTGCCGGTAACGCCGGGGAGGGCGTTCGAGCGGCGGATGACCTCGATCGCCTCGTCGTTGCGCCCGTGCGCGACGAGCCAGAGGTAGTCGGGGATGTTCTGGTGCGCCGGGCAGGCCTCCATGCAGGGAGCCGCGATGCAGTCGAAGGGGCCGAGGGGACGCGAACCCTTGAAAGCGAGGGGCCGTTCGCGGCGGGCGAAGCGGCTGCCGCGTCCGCCTTTGACGACCCGCTCGGCGTGCCGGGCGAGGTTCCAGCGCCGGCCGCGGCCGTCCGAGGTCTTCTCGACGAAGGCGTCGAGACTCCCGGCGCCGGCGGCGTCCATTGCTCCACCGAGGTTCGTCAGGTACTGGTTCAGGCGGGCGTAGCCGCCGGGCTTGAGCAGGTCGGTGCAGACCGTGATCGGGGCGACGCCGTCGGCGACGAGGTCGGGGAAGTTCCAGGCGTCGGCGCCTCCGCAGAAGCTGATCGGCACCTGCCCGTCGAGCTCGTCGTCGACGAGGCGGGCGAGCGTGAGCGTGAGCGGATGGAGCGCCCGCCCCGACATGTACATCATCTTCTCGTTCGCCGGGAAGACGGGGCGGTGGTTGACGACCTCGAGGGTGTTCGAGAGCTTCACGCCGAACTCGCGGCCGGCGGCGCGGGCCGTCTGGGCGAGGCGCCGGACCATGGGCAGCGCGTCGGGCCAGCACGGGTCGTGGCCGAAGGCCGCGTCGGGAACTTCGATGCCGAAGCCGAACGTGCTGTTGAGGAGGCCGCGGAGCCGCTCGGGGCCGAGAAGTGTCGGATTCAGCTTGACCCAGGCGTGGACGCCGACCTCCTCGAGGAGGTGGCGGGCGATCCGCTCGATCTCCGCGGGAGGGCAGCCGTGCATCGTCGAGAGGGTGATGTGCTCGGAGATCGAGGTCGGAATCTCGACGTCGCGGACGCCGGGCCAGACCTTCGCGACCGCGTCGACGGCGGCGGGGAGGGCGTCCTTCGCGTCGCGGATCGAAGCGATGAAGTGCTGGACGCGGGGGCTCTGGATTCCCTCCAGGTTGTAGCCGACGCTCATGTTGAAGAGCGTTCCGGGGCCCGGGAGGGAGAGCCTGGCGGCCAGGGCGTGGACGAGGACCCACGCCTTGAGGTACTCGTCGAAGGACTGCTCGAGCTTCAGCTCCTGCGACCACTCGCAGTTGAAGGTCTCGTCGGCCGAGTCGATGCAGGGGCGGCTCACCTCGAGCTCGTCCAGGATCTGCACCGTCTTGAGCTCGATGAAGCGGGCGCCGCAGAGCCAGCTGGCGACGATGTTCTGCGCGAGCTGGCTGTGGGGGCCCGCCGCGACGCCGAGCGGTGCGGCGAGTTCCCTGCCGAGGAGGCGGGAGGAGAACCGGGGCTCGGGCCGCGCGACGCAGGCCCTCGGAATCCCGAGGACCGTGTCGCGCGTCTCGAGGTCGCCGAACACCCAACGCGCGAGGAGCTCGAGAGGGAGAGGACGGAAGGCTTTTTCCACCATGACGACCTCCTCGGGCAGCGGATCGTTTCGCGGGGCTACTTCACTTCGTGGCGACGAAGACGCTCGGGAAGCGAGCCAGGAACGCGGCGCAGTGGATGAGCTCGCGGGTGTCGAGACACTCGCCGATCTTGTGGGTGTTCTGCTCGATACCGGTGCCGAAGCCGAACATCGCGGGATACTTGTACGGTCCGCTCTCGATCCAGGCCTTGCCCGCAGCACCCGGGATCTTCGCGGCCTTCGGGACCGGGAAGCCGACGCCGTCGGTGGAGAAAACCCAGCGCTCGACGCGGGGCTCCTTCGTCAGGACTCCGCCCTCGCCGATCTTCCCGTCGACGTTCGGGCTCACGACGCCCTTGTAGGCCGCGACAGCCGCGCGGATCGACGGGTGATCTTCGGGGGTGACCCAGCCGAGGTAGACCTGCGGGTTGTTCAGGACGTAGCCCTTCCAGCTCGCGTCGGTGTAGACCGGGATGGAGACCTCGACCGAAAGGCCGGCCTCGCGCGCGGCGGCGACGGAGGAGAGGCGCTCGACGTCGGCGACGGCCTGCTCGGGAGTCTCGCCGATCGTCAGGCGGCGGTCGAAGCGGAAGACGAGCTTCTCGGGGACGGCGCAGTCGCTCGGCGTGTCGAGGCGGGCCCAGGAGGCCGTCCGCGTGCCGTGGCCGAGGAACGGATCGTCGAGGAAGCCGTCGCGCCTCTCGTAGGCCTCGGCGGCCTCCTTGACGATCGCGCCACCGTACTCGAGCGGGTTCTTGCCTTCCCACGGCATGGAGCCGTGGCACGACTTTCCCGTGACGGTGACCTCGATCTGCATCCGGCCTCGCTGGCCACGGTAGATGCCGAGAGCGCCGCGCTTGCTGCAGCCCGTGCCGTCCGTGAGGATGACGACGTCGGGGATGACCTCGGGCCCGGCCGTCGGGAAGACCTCGCGGTTGAGGTACATCGGGCCGGCGCCGTCGTTGTCCTCCTCGCAGACCGTGCCGTACGAGCGGACGATCGCACCCCTCAGGGCACCCTCGCCCGTCAGCTCGACGAGGATCTTCGTGGCGATCGCGGCCGAGATGACGCCTCCGAGCTGGTCCGCGGAGCCGCGGCCGAAGAGGAGGTGGTCCCACTCGGACTCCGGCGGCACCCAGCCGAGCTCCTTCTTGAGGAACTCCCTGTTGATCTTCGCCTTGTCGATGAGGCCGTCGAAGCAGTCGGCCCCGACGACCTTCTCCTTCCACTGGGCGCGGAGGGGCTTGACGGTGTCGGTATGGCCGTCGATGTAGACGACCTTCTTCTGCGCCGCCGGGATGCCGTCGTTCGGGTCCTCGACCTGCCAGACGAGGTTGCCGAAACCGTCGAAGAAGACGTCCTCGGGCTTCCGCACGGCGTTGATCTCGATGATCTTCTTCCGGAGGTACTCGAGGCGGGGGAACTCGTGGTTCGAGGTGCCGCAGAGCGGGTCGCCCCCCTGATCGAGCGGCTTGTCGACGTAATCCGCAGGGATTCGGATCGCTTCCGCGAGGATCTCCCTGGCGAGGGGAAGGTACTTCACGGCGAGCTCGGCGATGCGGGCGTCGAGATCAGTGGCGACGGGGACCGGGGCGTTCAGTGTCGGCATATCGTCCTCCGGAAGGTTTGCGCTTCAGGCTCATCTGTCGGGATGGAGTTCAAGGGCGTTGGACCCGTGGGGTCCTGCGGGCTGGAGAGGGTGATGGGGGAGGTGGTCCTGCGGCTCACCGACGGCGTGGGGTGGGGAAGCTCGCCGGGGAACGCGACCGCGTTTGAGGGGAATCCGGGAGCCGCCGGTGCGATCGCGCGGGCCAGGCTTCTGTTGACCTTCGGATTCCGGGGGTTGAGAGAGCAGGCGTTCGATCTCACGTCCGCCCTGAAATCTATGCCTGAATGTCAGGATGTCAATAAAATTCTGTGCTAGTCAGATAATTTATTTACCATGCGGCTTGTCGCAGGCTCCAGATCTGATCGAACGTCTATATCGCGTACAATGCCGGGATCATCGCTCTTTAGCAGTACGAGTTCCGACGCGTGCCTGGCCAGAATGGACCTTGCACCGGCGTCCCCGGTGAGTCTGAGGATTTCCGGGAGAAGCACCCCTGCGAAGCCCACCGGGTGGCCTCTGCGCCCGCCGAAGGACGGAGCGACCAGAAGCGCGCCTTCCTTCAGCCTTCGGACGACTGCCCCGACCGTTTCGGGCCTGACGAAGGGCATGTCGGCCAGAGCCACGACCCATCCGTCCGCCGTGGAGGCGTTCGAGACGCCGAAGGCGAGGCTTGCACCCATCCCTTCGCTGGCTCCCGGGAAGGGAAGGACTTCGGCCCCCTCGGCCCTCAGGAGCGCCTCGAGCGGGAGGTCGCCGGGACGTACGACGGCGAGGAGCCGATCGACGGCGCTCCCGAGGGAGCGCGCCGACCGGACCCCGACAGGCGTCCCGTCCTCGAGCAGGGCGAGGAGCTTCCGTCCGCCGAAGCGGGCGCCGGCCCCCGCCGCGAGGAGGATGCCGGCGATCATCGAATGGCCCTGCGCGAGCTCCTGGCCCCCGGCGTCAGTGGCGGGCGAGGGCGAGCCAGGAATCCAGGACGGTCCCGGACCGAATGATGGTCTCTTCCCGCTTGGGGCCGGTCGACAGAATGGTGATGGGCGCACCCACGGCCTCTTCGAGCGCCGAGACGAATGCCCTCGCCGCCTCCGGGAGCCCGGAGAAGTCGCCGGTGCCGACGATCGACTTCTTCCATCCCGGGAAGGACCTGTAGACCGGTCTCGCCGCCTCGTAGTGGTCGGAGCGGGCAGGGACTTCCGTCACCGTCTTCCCGTTGATCTCGTAGGCGACGCAGATCTTCACCTCGTCGTGGTCGTCGAGGACGTCCATCTTCGTCAGCGCGATGCCGGCGAGGCCTCCGACGCGCAGGCTCGTCCGCGCAACGACGGCGTCGAACCAGCCGACCCTCCGCGGACGCCCGGTCACGGTTCCGAACTCGTTTCCGCGCCTGCGGATCCGCTCCCCGGTCTCGTCGAAGAGCTCGGTCGGGAAGGGCCCGGAGCCGACCCGTGTCGTGTAGGCCTTCATGATCCCCATCACGGCGCCGATGGCTGAAGGAGGGATCCCGAGGCCGGTGCAGGCGCCGCCCGGCCCGCAGGAGGAGGACGTTACGAACGGGTAGGTCCCGTGGTCGACGTCGAGCATGATTCCCTGTGCGCCTTCGCAGAGGAGGCGGGCGCCGGCGGCCAGCCTCTCGTTGAGAAGGGCCCGGGTGTCGGCGACGAGGGGGGCGAGCTCCCTGGCGTACTCGAGGTAGGTGTCGATCGTCTCGTCCACCTTCGGTGCGTCGAGGCCGTAGAAGTGCGAGAGGACGGCGGCCTGGTGCGTGAGGAGGGGACGGGCGAGAGAGACGAACCGGTCGGGGTCCACGAGATCGGCGATGCGGATGCCGCTCCGGTTCGCCTTCGACTCGTAGGCCGGACCGATCCCGCGTGACGTCGTTCCGATGTTCGCACCGCCGAGCGCCTGCTCACGGGCGCCGTCCAGGAGGGCATGGGTCGGGAGGATGACGTGGGCGCGGTCGGAGAGCTTCAGGTTCTCCGCCACCTCGACACCCGCGGCCCTCAGGCTCGCGATCTCGAAGACGAGGGCCTTCGGGTCCACGACGAGGCCGTTACCGATGACGTTCAGGACGCCTTTCCGGCAGATGCCGGACGGGACGAGGCGAAGGGCGAAGTGTCGATCTTCGAACTTGACGGTGTGGCCGGCGTTGTGGCCGCCCTGGAAGCGCGCGACGACGTCGAAGGCCGGGGAGATCAGGTCGACGACCTTTCCCTTGCCTTCGTCGCCCCACTGCCCCCCGACGATCACGAAGGCGTTGCGAGACGTATTCACCGCGCGATTCTACCCGGCGGCGAAAGAACCAGCCGAATGCGAGAATTGCCGACCGATGAGCGAACCCATCCTCCTGACCGGTGATTCCCTGACCCTCGCTGACCTCACCGACGTGGCGTACCGGGGTCGTTCCGCCGTCCTCTCCGAGGAGGCCGGCCGGCGTATCGACGCCTCGCGCGCGGTCATCGACCGTGCGGTGACCGAGGACCGCATCGTCTACGGCGTGACGACCGGCTTCGGGAAGTTTTCCGACGTCGTCATCCCCCGCGACAAGCTGAGGCAGCTGCAGCGCAACCTCGTCGAGAGCCACGCCGCGGGCGTCGGAGAGGTGCTCCCGTACGAGACCGTGCGCGCCCTGATGCTCCTGAGGTCCAACTGTCTCGCCTGCGGCTTCTCGGGAGTGCGCCGGAGCACCGTCGAGCTGCTCCTCGCGATGCTCGCCGCGGGGATCCACCCTCGCGTCCCGTCCCAGGGATCGGTCGGCGCCTCGGGCGACCTGGCACCGCTGGCGCACCTGGCACGCGCCGTGATGGGAGAGGGCGAGGTCGAGCTCCGCGGACGGGTCGTTCCCGCGAAGGAGGCGCTCGCCCAGGCCGGCCTTGTGCCTGCGGTCTTCGAGGCCAAGGAGGGGCTCGCCCTGATCAACGGAACCCAGCTGACGACGTCGGTCGGAGGGCTCGCGCTCGCCCGGCTCCTGTCGCTCCTGAAAGCGGCCGACCTCGTCACGGCGCTCACCATCGACGCGCTCAAGGGCACCGACGCGGCGTTTGACGCCCGGATCCACGCGGCCCGGCCTCACCCGGGCCAGTCCGCCTCCGCTGCAAACCTGCGCGCCCTTCTCGCCGGATCACCGCTGCGCGAGAGCCACCGCGACTGTGCCATCGTCCAGGATGCCTACGCCCTGCGCTGCGCGCCCCAGGTCCACGGAACTGTTCGCGACGCCGCGGCGCACGCGCTGCGCGTCGTGACGACCGAGATGAACTCGGCGACCGACAACCCGATGGTCTTCGTCACCGGTCCCGACGGCGAGGGGGAGCTCATCTCGGGCGGCAATTTCCACGCGGCGCCCGTGGCCCTCGTCTTCGACATGCTGACGGCCGCGGCGACCGACCTCGCTTCGATCTCCGAGCGGAGGACCGAGCGGCTCGTGAACCCGACCCTGTCCGGCGACCTTCCCGCCTTCCTCGTGAAGGAAGGGGGGCTCCACTCCGGCTTCATGATGATCCACGTGACGGCGGCGGCGCTCGTGTCGGAATGCAAGTCGAACTCGTTCCCGGCCTCGGTCGACTCGATCCCGACGTCGGCCGGCAAGGAGGATCACGTCTCGATGGGACCGATCGCCGCGCGAAAGCTGGCCCGAAACGTGGCGAACCTCGAGGTGGTGCTGGCCATCGAGCTGCTCGCCGCCGCCCAGGCGATCGATCTGAGGCGCCCGCTGCGTTCGAGCCCGGCCCTGGAGGACCTTCACGGCCGCCTGCGGTCGCGGGTCGATCCGTGGGACGCCGACCGCTATGCGGCCGCGGACATCGAGAGGGCACGGGACGTTCTCGTTTCGGGGATCGACGACCTGCTCGCTGTGCTGGCGTAGAGGTCAGGACGGAGCGTCGATCGCGGCCGGCGAGAGCTGGTCGGCGAGACGGAAGGGGAGCGATTCCACGGAGCCCGGCTCCTCGAGGAAGTTCCTGCGCGGGAGCGTCCGGAGGGAGTGGGGGAGCGGCGGGAGGCCGAACCGCGGCGAGACGCGATTGAGGAGGAGGCCCGCCCTGCCGGGGCCGGCCGGGAGAAGCTCGGCCAGCTCGGCGGCGGTCCGGAGGGCCGAGCGGTCGGCCGAGGAGACGATGAGGTATCGGGCATCCGCCAGGAGTCCCTGGATCAGGACGTTCCTGTCGCGGAAGCCCTCGTAGAGCCCGTCGAAAGCCCGGAAGAAATCGGCGAGGTCGGCGAGGAAGCTGAACCCCAGGTGCCGATCCGCGAGGTGCAGGACGAACGCCGCGCCGCGGGACGCTCCCGACAGAGCCCGGGACAGGAGGGAATCGCTTTTCAGGAACCAGCGGAGGGCGTCGTTCTCGAGGAGCTCGACCATTCTCTGCGGCGCTTTCAGGAAGTCGACACCGCGTGCCGCCGGGGCCGTGTCGAGCACGATACGGTCTATGCCGGGATCGTTCGCGTGCTCGGCGAGAGCCTCGACGCCCATGTACTCGACGACGCCGGGGAGCGCGTCGACGAGCCCCCCGTAGAGGCGGTTGTCGTGGATCCGCTTCAGCGTGGCCGGGGGCGCGACGCGGGTGAGGAGCCTCTCGAAGGTCGCGCGGGGATCGATCTGCATCACGCTCAGCGTCGCCCCGTCAGGGATCGCCACGGCGACGGGACGGTCGAGGGCCCCGGTGAGGCCGAGGGCCTGCGCGAGACGGCGCGCGGGGTCGACGGTCAGGACGAGCGTCCGCTTTCCGGATCGGGCCGAGGCGATTCCGACCGCGGCGGCGAGCGTGGTCTTGCCGACTCCGCCCGGGCCGGCGAGGACGACGAGCCGCTCGTCGCGCAGCACCTCGTCGAGATCGAGGTTTCCCGGACCCGGAGGGGCGACAGTCGCTCCCCGGCGCCGGGGAGGCGGGACACCCTCCATTGCGGGCCGGAAGGCGCCGAAGAAAGCCACGTCGGACGCGAACGGGGTGTCGGCCGGGACGTTCGGGACATCCAGCTCCGGGACGCGGACGACGGGGAGCTCGCTGCGCGGGAGCGTCTCGGCCCGTCCGCTCCGGCCGACGCGGTTGACGACGAGCAGGGCGGTTTCGAGACCTGCCTTCTCTCGCGCGGCGCGGATCAGCTCCTCCGCCTCGCGGGCGGCGAACTCGGCGGGCTCGGCGACGGCCACGAGGAACGTTCGGTGCCGTTCCGAGAGAAGTGCGTCGAGATCGACGGCGAGGTGCCGCATCGGTCCCGCCGGTACGGTAGCGAGGATCGTCCGGGGCATCGAGAAGAGGGAGATGGCATGGCCGGTGGCGGGGGCGTCGATGACGACGAGGTCGTAACGCGGCTTCTTCTCGCGGAAGAGCTCCCGGACCTTTCCGAGGAGGAGCAGGTCCGCGAGACCCGGCGTGGCGCGGGTGAAGTAGCGGAAGGTCGCCGAGGAGAGAATGCGGGTCGAGACGAAGCCGACCGGCGCGATGGTCCGGACGAAGTCCCCGAGGAGGGAGTCGAACTCGGCGGTCATGCCGTGAAGGCCGGGTGCGAGAAGCGACTCCGCGTATCCGTGGTCGGTCCGGCCGAAGAGGGCCGCGGCGTCGCCCCGGCCGTCGGTCGACACCAGCAGGACGCGACGTCCCGCCGCGCCGGCTCGGGCCGCGAGGGCAGCCGCGACGGCCGTCTTCCCGACTCCTCCTTTCCCCGAGACGAGGAGGAGCCGCGCGCCGGCGAGGCCGGAAAAAGGATCGGCCTGGGCCATGCTTCATTCTCCGCTCGATTCCGATTCTGCGTTGCGGCGATAATGAGAGCTCGCGCGGTCGCCCGGGCCCCGGCACCTCCTGCGGGGCGGAAGGGGCGCGTGCGGAGGGAGGGACATACCCATGGCCGAGACGATCATCCGGCAGCTCATGAATCGTGGAGAGGAGCTCGCGACGGAGGTGACGAACACCCTGCTTGCCAACGAGGCCTTCGTCGAGGTTCTCAAAAAGGGGATCGCCGCCAAGGAGATCGTCGACAAGCAGGTTGCCGACGCGCTCAAGAGGATGAACGTCGCCACGCGAAAGGACCTCGCCCGGATGGAGGCGCGAATCGCGACCCTCGAGGCCGAGCTCGAGGCCGGCAGGGCTCCGGCGCCCCGTAAGCCGCGACGCAGGAAAGCCGGATGAACGGGGGCCGCGTGTGACCGAGCCCGACAAGAAAGTCTCGCCCCGGACCAGACGCAGGGAAGAGGGACGGGTGGTCGGCTTCAAGCCCGCGGCCGGAGCCCGGCCCAGGGTGGCCGTGACGGGTGGGAGCGGCTACCTCGGCGCCCGATTCGTGCGTGCCCTGGCCGCGCGCGGAACGTGGGATATCGTCGTCCTCGACCTGGCACCCGCGGCGAACACCCCCGTCGACGTCCGGCATCGATTTCTCGATCTGAACCTGCCCCACTCGGACGGGACCGTCTACAAGATCCTGAAAGAGGAACGGCCCGACGTCCTCGTCCACCTCGCCGGCGTCCGGAGTCCCCTTCGCGACGCCGTGTACGCCCACGAGCTCAACTCCATCGGAACGCTGAATGTCTTCGGAGCGGCGGGCGAGGCGAACGTGAAACGCCTCATTCACTACTCGACGACGATGGTCTACGGGGCCAGAGGCGACAATCCCGCCTTCCTGTCCGAGGACCACCTCATGCGCGCCGACGTCGCGGACCACTTCGTCCGCGACTCGGTCGAGGCGGAGCGGCACTGCCGCGATTTCGCCCGCCGGCACCCCGAGGCCCGCGTCGCCGTCCTGCGGTTCGCTCCCATGCTGGCGGCGGAGAGGCGCGACTACAGGATCCGCTATCTCGAAGGGCCGGTCGCGCTCACGATGCTCGGCTACGACCCTCTCCTGCAGTGGCTTCACCCAGACGACGCGAGCGAGGGCCTCCTCCGGGCGCTCGACGCGCCGGAGGCTCACGGCGTGTTCAACATTGCCCCGAACGATTCGCTGCCGCTCTCGTCGACCCTCCTCCTCTTCGGGACGCCTTCGGTCCCCCTGCCGCACGGCCTCGCGTACGTCGCGGCGGAGGCGGCCTGGATCGCCGGACTCGGAACGGCGCCCGGAGCCCACGCGCACTACATCCGCTACCCGTGCGTCGCCGCCAACGACAAGGCGCGCGAGGTCCTCGGCTTCTCCCCGAAGAAGACCACCCTCGAGACCGTGGTGGAGGCCGCCCGTGCGCGCCGGAGCGTCGGCCGGGCGATCGACTTCGACGCACTCGACGAGATTGCGCGGATGGCGGCCTACCGCCTCGAGCAGCGGATGAGGCGGCCGGCGCCGTCAACGACACCGGGGCCTGACGGGGGAGAAACCGTCCGCCGTCCGGTCGCGACGAGGATGGCGTCGTGAGCCAGCCGAAAGCCGCCTCCAGAACTCCGTTCGCTCCGAGCCTGGTCTCGGCGCCACCGGCCGAGGAGCTCCTGCACGATCTCCTCGGCGAGGCGGGAAAGCTCCTCGTCGAGCATCCCGAGCTCGGCTCGCCTCGAGCGTGGATCGATCTCTGGAACCTCTTCCTCCATCGCAACCAGTCGCTGGAGCTCGACGACTTCGGCTACGACGAGGCGGCGGCGAAGGTCTGGCAGCCGCTCTTCGACTTCCTCTACCGGGTCTGGTGGCGGGTGACGCTGACGGGCATCGAGAACGTGCCGAACGAGGGGCGTGCGCTTCTCGTCATCAACCACTCGGGCGTGCTGCCGTGGGACGGCGCGATGGTCAAGCACGGTATCGCGCACGAGCACCCGTCGCGCCGGCGCGTGCGCAATCTGGCCCTCGACATGTTCACGACGTTGCCGTTCCTGCAGCCCTGGCTGCGGCAGCTGGGCGAGGTTCGGGCCTGCCCCGAGAACGGCGAGAGGCTCCTTATGAGGGAAGAGCTCGTCGCCGTCTTTCCCGAAGGGGTGAAGGGTGTCGGAAAGTACTTCCGCGACCGGTACCGCGTCGCCCGATTCGGACGCGGCGGTTTCGTCCGGCTCGCGCTCCGGACCCGGTCGCCGATCATCCCGATCTCCGTCGTCGGAGCGGAAGAGATCCACCCGGTCCTGTTCCGTCCGGACTTCATCGGCCGGCTGTTCGGCTTTCCCTACTTTCCGATCACCCCCACGTTCCCGCTCTTCGGAGCCGCGGGCCTCGTCCCGGCTCCGACGAAGTGGTGGATCGACATCGGCAAGCCGATAGACGCAGGGCTCGACCCGGCCTACGCGGAGCGTCCGATGATCGTCAACGAGGTCACCGATGTGGTCCGCTCGACCATCCAGCAGATGATCGACTCGCGCCTCGCGAGGCGCGGGAACATTTTTACCGGCCAGTAGCCGTCGTCCTCCCGCCAATCCGTTCCGCCGTCCGTGCCGCCTTCGGGCGGCGCGGCGTTTTCGAGACCGACGCTGCGGGACGCAGCCGGAGGCCGTGGCGCTCGAAGAGCCTCGAAAGCCGTCCGTATTCGGCGTCGATCTTCTGGATCGTGGAGCGGTAGGCGAACTCGGCGATCCGGATCCGCCCCGAGGTCCGCATGATGTTCCGCATCAGCCGGGGGAGCTCCTCGGGTTTCGGCTCGAAGAGGACGATGTCGGCCTCGGGGTGTTCGCGCCGGTACCGCGAGAGACCGTACTGGAGCCGCGAGTGAAGGGTGAGGCGGAAGACCTGATCGAGGATGGAGAGGAGGCCGCGTCCCGCGAGGACGCCCTGGTCGCGTCCGGCCGGCAGGAGTCCTGGCGAGAGGACGTAGCGGGCCGGAACGATCGGGTTGACGCAGAAGACGAGACCGCAGCGCTCGTTCAGGGCGAGGGAGATGTGAGCGGTCTTCCGTACGCCGCCGTCGATGTAGTCGAGACCGTCGATCCGGACGGGACGGAAGAAGCCCGGAAGGGCGCACGAGGCCGCGACGGCCCGCGAGATCGCAACGGCGTCGTTGCCCGGCTCGCCGAAGACGCGGGTCTCTCCCGTGTCGAGCGCGACGGCGACGACCCGGAGCTTGTGCGCGAGGGCCCGGAAGTCGTTCGAGCGGCCCTCCTGCGAGAGCCACTCGGCGAGCCATGCCTCGAGGCCGTCGAGGAGGAAGAACCCTGACGGGAGGAGGTCGGCGAGGGAGGCGACGAGGTCGGTGACGGTCGCGTCCTGCCGGTTCTGGTAGAAATCGCGCAGCGATCGGGTGAGCGTTACCGGGGCCGACACGAGGCGCGAGGCGATCTCCCCGAGGTTCGGACGGAAGAGGGAGAGCTGGTCGAGGTCGGAGGAGCGCGGGTGGGTCGCGTTCTGGAAAAGTACGGAGGGCGACACGCCGCTGGCCACCAGCGTTCCGACGTAGGAACCGGCCGAGACGCCGACGAAGATGTCGCACTCGGTCAGGGAGAACCCGTCGAGCCGCTCCTCGAGGGCCGCGAGGACTCCGATCTCGTAGATCGCCCCGGTGACTCCGCCCCCGGCGCAGACGAGACCCCGGCGAAGCGGCAAGGCCCGCGCAACGGAGCCTCCCCGCGAGGAAACGAGCTTCAGTCTGGGTGTGGTCACAGCTCCTCCGAAAAGCGAACGGCGCCGGGCGGGGGCCCGGCGCCAGTTTATCCGGAGCGGGGGAGGAGCTCGAAGGTCAGGCGGCCTTGCGCGCCCGGGGGCGGCGCACCGGGGCGTGGAGCTTGTCCATCTTCCGGCTGAGCGCGTCGACCTTCGTGACGAGGGCCTTCATGTCCTTCTGGGTCGAGACGTTCAGGCGGTGGAGGGCGTTCTCCAGCACCGGCTCGATGACGGCGGTGACGCGGCGGGCGACCTCGTCGGCGATGCGGGTCGCCTCGCGGGAAACATCGGCCCGGACGGTCTCCATGTTCGACTTTGCGTCGCGAACCACTCCCCTGACGAAGCTCCCCGGATCCTTCGCGATCGACTCGCCCGTCTTCCGGACGTTCGTGGCGGCATTACGGACGGACTTCTCGACCTTCTTGGCGACGGTACGCGTCTCGTCACGGACGACGCCGACCTTGTTGGCGGCAGTCTTCAGGGCGCGGTCGATCTGAGGCGGAACGTCGAAGGGAAGGGCCCTGGTGGACGAGGTGGCTCGGCGGGTGGCTTTCTTCATGGCTGTCTCTTCTCCTTCAGTCTCGAGGATGGTGGCCTGCGAGTGGTCTTCGGGTGGTTCGTCTTAGGAACGCTTCTCGGGAACGATGCGGTGGCGAGCGCCTCGAGATGCTCGAGGCGGCGCGCCAGCTCCTGGATCTCGGCGTGGACGGCGGGGGAGGCGGAAGGGGAGACCTTCCGAACGAGATCGCGAACACGGGCCATGACGTCGGACAGACTCTCCCGGAATACCGTGCCGACGTCGTCTCTCAGCCGGGCGCCCTCCTCCCAGGAGAGGCGGCCACGCCCGACGAGGCCGGCGACGATCCGTTCCACGTCGTGCCGAGCCGTCTCGAGCCGGCGTGTCACGGGAGCGAGAGTCTCCGCGATTTTCTCGGGTTGAGCGGCCTTCCTCATGGCGCCGGCCACCCGGGCCGCACCCACCCTCTCGGCGACGCCCGCCACCGTCTCGGCGGCGTCGCTTCCCGCTCGCAGCAGCATCGCGATGGCGTCGGAGGAAGCGGGGAGGGAGACGCGTTCGGAGGCGAGTGCGCGGGAGAGGATCCGGGAAGTGATGTCGTCGCCCGTGTCGGCAGCGATGACCCGGATGCGGTCGCCCCCGGCGACGCTCTTTGCGATGTCGTGGAGCGTCACGAAGCGACGTTCGCTCTTCTCGTACAGCTTCCGGTTCCGGTACCGGACGATCTCCCTGAGGCGCTGACTCATCGTGAGATGAAAATAACGCAGCGCGTAATGAATGTCAACAAATGTGCTCGCTAGCGCAGCGCGTTATGGAGAGCCTCCCTCCCGGTCCGGGCTGCTCTCGCCCGTCGTCCGCGGACGCCGCGCGCCCCGGGCCGGGACTAACATCCGAGGCATGAGCACCGTCTCCGTTCCCGCCCGCTACTCCCCGCCGGCCCTTCCGCGCGGAACGACGCTCCGCTGCCGCTCCTGGCTGACGGAGGCCCCCTACCGGATGCTCCTGAACAACCTGGACCCCGACGTGGCCGAACGGCGGGAGGACCTCGTCGTCTACGGCGGCTCCGGCAAGGCCGCGCGCAACCCGGCCTGTCTCGAGGCGATCCTGCGCGAGCTCGAGAGGCTCGGCGACGACGAGACGCTCCTCGTCCAGTCGGGAAAGCCCGTCGCGGTGTTCCGAACGCACGCCGACGCGCCCCGCGTCCTGATCGCCAACTCCAACCTCGTTCCGAACTGGGGAACCTGGGACGAGTTCCGGCGCCTCGAGGCTCTGGGTCTGACGATGTACGGTCAGATGACGGCCGGCTCGTGGATCTACATCGGGACGCAGGGCATTCTCCAGGGGACGTACGAGACGTTCGCCGAGGCGGGACGGCGCGACCTTGGCTCTCCCGACGGTTCGCTCACCGGGCGCCTTGCCGTGACCGCCGGGCTCGGAGGGATGGGCGGGGCCCAGCCTCTCGCCGTGACGATGGGCGGAGGTACGGCGCTGGTTGCCGAGGTGGATGCCCACCGGATCGACCGCCGGCTCCAGACCCGCTACTGCGACGAGCGGATCGACGATCTCGACGCCGCGATCGACCGGGCTGTCGCGGCCCGGGACGCGAAGGAGGGGATCTCGATCGGCGTCCTCGCGAACGCCGTCGACCTCCTCGCGCGTCTCGTGGAGCGGGGGATCGTCCCCGATCTCCTGACCGACCAGACCTCGGCACACGACGAGCTGAACGGTTACGTTCCGCACGGGATCCCCTACGAGGCGGCCCTCGCGCTCCGGAAGGACGACCCCGCCGAGTACGGCCGCCGTGCCGTAGCGTCGATGGGCGAGCACGTGAAGCTGATGCTGGAGCTTCAAAGGCGCGGAGCCGTCGCGTTCGACTACGGCAACAACATCCGGGCGCAGGCGGTGAAGGCGGGAGTCTCCGACGCATTCCGGATCGAGGGCTTCGTCCCGAAGTACATCCGCCCGCTCTTCTGCCAGGGCAAGGGGCCGTTCCGCTGGGTGGCGCTCTCGGGCGACCCGGCCGACATCGTCGCGACGGACCGCGCCCTCGTCGAGCTCTTCCCTCAGAATGCCGCCCTTCTGCGATGGCTCGACCTCGCCGCGAAGAGGGTCGCCTACCAGGGGCTTCCGGCCCGGATCTGCTGGCTCGGGTACGGAGAGCGCGAGAAGGCGGGCCTGGCGTTCAACGAGCTCGTCCGGACCGGAAAGGTGAAGGCCCCGATCGTCATCGGTCGCGACCACCTCGACTGTGGCTCCGTCGCTTCTCCCAACCGCGAGACGGAAGCGATGAAGGACGGCAGCGACGCCATCGCCGACTGGCCGCTGCTGAACGCGCTCGTGAACACGGCGGCCGGGGCGACGTGGGTGTCGATCCACCACGGCGGGGGAGTCGGCATCGGATATTCGATTCACGCGGGGATGGTGGTCGTCGCCGACGGGACCGACGCGGCGGCCCGCCGTCTCGCGAGGGTCCTGGTGAGCGACCCGGGAATGGGCGTGGTGCGGCACGTGGATGCCGGGTACGAGGAGGCTCTCACCTGCGCCGAGACCCACGGCGTGGCGATCCCGATGCGCCGTTGAAGGCGCGCCGGGCGGCCCTCGTTCTTCTCGGCCTCCTCGCCGCGGCGGGGCTGGCGGGAGCCGTCTTCGCGAGACTGGGCCCTACGGGAGGCGAGGAGGCGAACCGGCGCGCGGAGAGATTGAGGGAACGGGCTGCAGCGGTCCTCGAGGCGGACGCGAATCGGCTTGCCGCGATCTCGAATCGCCTTGCCGGGAACCCGGCTCTCGTCGAGATCGTGGAGGGAGGAAGCGGCGGCGTCCGACCGGGGCGACTCTTCTCGATCCTCGGGTCGGCGCTCCCGAAAGAGGCCGGATGGGGAGCCGTCCTTCTCGACCGGACCGGAACGGCCGTAGCGTGGGCGGGAGAACCCGGAGACCTCCCGGCCCCGACGACTCCGCGCGCGGAGAGCTTCGCGGTCGAATTCCGCGTGACGCAGGGGACCCTCGCCCACGAGGCGCCGATCGGCCGCAGTCCGGAAGCGAGAGGACGCCTGGTCGTCACGCGACTGTTCCCGACCGGCATCCTGCGGCCGGACGTTCTCGAGACACACTTCCTTTCCGGCGCCCCGACGGTGCGCCGGATCCGGGTGAACGCCTCAACGCGCCCCGGCCGCCTCCTCGCGCTCTCTCTGGAGCCCGTGACCCGCGCGGTCGAGGAAGAGGATGTCCGAAGGGACGCGGCCCGGCCGTGGGCACTCCTGGGCGCACTGGCGGCCCTGTTTCTCGGGCTGGCGGCTCGTGCCCGCGCGACCGGCGTGGTGGCGGCGCGCCTCCTGCTCCTCCTGGCCGTTCCGAGCGCGGAGACGGGGCCATTCGCGCCATTCCTGCGCGATGTCTCCGGGCTTCTCGCTACGCCCGTCGACGTCTGCCTGACGGGCCTCGCAGCCCTTCTCATCCTGCGTTCCGTACTTGCGTCTGATATCGGCGGGAGACGGAACGCGGCCCTCAGACTCGCGGCCGGTCCTTTTGCCGTGGCGGCGGCCGCGTTGCCGGTCTTCCTCGGTTTCTCCGGCGGACGCTCGGTGCCGTCGCTGCTTCTAGGCCTGGGCCTGTTTACGGGGCCCACCGAGGCGCCGTTGGCGTCCGCGGGGCTGGTGGCGATTTCGAGTGCGTCGCTCGGCTTGTCGGCTCTGCTCGCGGCGACGCTATTGCGGGCGGGCCGGTTTGCTCTCGCCCTGGGGGCGGCGGGACTGTCGGTCGCAGGCTGGTCGTACTTCGCCGTTCCGTCCGGCGCGACGACGGGACTCCTGGTTCTTGGAAGCTGTCTCCTGGCCGCGAGTCTCTCGGCGAAGGTCTCGGAATTCAGGACGTCCGATCTCCTGTCCCGGGCGGTCGCCGTGGCGCTCGTCGTCAGTTCCGGTGCCTTCGTGACGGGAGCCGGGGCTTCTCTGGGGCGTCTGCGGGGCACGGACGAGCGCCTTGAGAGGGCGGCATCCCGGTCGAGCCTGGATCGCGAACGCCTCGAAGAGGAGGGACCCGTCGCCTGGGAAGAGAGGACCTCATCGGAGCACCTGCGACCATGGGCTCCCGGCGGAAGCCGTACCCATATGAGCGACCTTGCACGCGCACTCTGGGTCCGCGGGCGCACCGGCGATTTCCCCGAACCGGGCGACCTCCTCACGGTCCGTGACGAGGACGGACGGGTCGTCTCATCCTTCGGGACGATGCGGCCGGGCGACGAGGGAAGGGGGACGGCGATCGGCCTGACGCTTCCCGTGCCCGGAACGATCGGGGTTCTGTCGCGGATGCCGTGGCCCGACGCGGACGAAGAGGATCCCCTGCTCGTCGCCCTGCCCGGCGAGCTTGCCCACAGGGACCGCCCCGTCGAGCGGATCGACTTCGACGGAGCGGGACGGCCGCTGGGACGGGGGCGGCTCGAGAGGTCCGACCTGTCGAGCCCGCTTCTGGCCGCCGTGCGTCGGGACGGCGTTGCGTGGGG
>DIAY01000304.1 GCA_002414905.1 Holophagales bacterium UBA5066
ACGAGGCCGAAGACGTGCGGGGACGGGACGGCGACGGCGAAGGTCTCGTCGTCGACGGCGGCCGCTAGGGCCGCCGGGTTCGTCACGCCATCGACGCCAGCCGGCACTTCGACGATCTCGAAGCCGAGGTTCGTGAGGTAGGTGTGGAGCGTCGCGAGGTATTCGGGGTGGATCGTCCTGGAGACGACGACCCGGGTCCGTCTTTTCGTCAGCCGCTCGGCCATCAGCACCGCCTCGACGAGGGCCGAGGCCCCCTCGTACATCGAGGCGTTCGCGACGTCCATCCCGGTCAGGAGGGCGACGTGCGACTGGAACTCCCAGATCGCGGTGAGCGTCCCCTGCGAGACCTCGGGCTGATAGGGCGTGTAGGAGGTGAGGAATTCGCCGCGCAGAAGAAGCTGCGAGACGAACGCCGGCGAGTGGTGGGCGTAGAGGCCGGCGCCGAGGAAGGAGGCGAAGCAGGTGGCGGCGGCGTTCTTCGCGGCCAGGGAGCCGAGGTCCCGCCGAAGCTCCACTTCCGACATCGCGGGAGCGAGCGGGGGAGGATCCTTTCGGAAGACCTCGCGCGGGACGGTGGCGAAGAGGTCGTCGACGGAGGCGACGCCGACCTCCCTCAGGAGGGCCGCCTGCTCGGCGGGGCTGTTGGGTATGTAGCGCATGAGGGAATCTCCCGGGCGTCCGCGCGGACGCGCGGGCCCCTCGTCTTTACGCCGCGGACCGGGGACGGATGAGGGTCAGGCCTTCGCCTCTTCCTCTACGAACTTCTCGTATGCGGCCGCGTTCATCAGTCCGTCGAGCGTACCGTCGGAGGTGACCTTCACCTGGACGAGCCAGCCGTCGCCGTGCGGGTCCTCGTTGACGGCGTTCGGTTCGTCGATGAGGGTCTTGTTCACCTCGACGATCTCGCCCGCGACGGGCAGGAGGAGCTCCGAGACGGCCTTGACCGACTCGATCGTACCGAACTCCTGACCCTCGTCGAAGATCTCGCCCAGGGCCGGCAGCTCGACGAAGACGACGTCTCCGAGCTCCTTCTGGGCGTGGTCGGTGATGCCGATGGTGGCGGTTTCACCCTCCACGCGGATCCACTCGTGGCTCTTCGAGTAGAAGCGGTCGTCGGGATAGCTGCTCATGGCTTTCGACTCCTGTCGGGGGTGTTTCAGGTGTTCTGTGCGGACGCGCGCTTGTAGAAGGGGGTCGGCACGACGAAGGCGGGAACGTCCTTCCCGCGGACGTCGATGAGGAGGCGCGTACCAAGGGCCGCGGCGGCGAGGGGAACGTAGGCGAGGCCGAGCGCCTTGTCGATGGTCGGCGTCCGGGTGCCGGAGGTGACGACGCCAGGCTCGCCGGTAGTCTCGACCCTCAGGGGGTATCCGTGCCGTGCGATGCCTCGCCCGTCGACATGGAAGCCGACGAGCTTCCTGGTCAGACCCGCTTCCTTCTGTCTGGCGAGGGCGTCGCGACCGACGAAGTCACCCTTCTTCATTTTGACGATCCAGCCCTGGTCGGCCTCCCAGGGGGTGACGGTGTCGTCGAGCTCGTTTCCGTAGAGGGCGAGCCTGGCCTCGAGGCGGAGCGTGTCACGCGCTCCGAGACCGGCGGGCAGAAGGCCTTTCGGCGTTCCGGCCTCGATGAGGGCGTTCCAGATCTTCGGAGTGGCCTCCGCGGGCCCGTAGACCTCGAAGCCGTCCTCGCCGGTGTAGCCGGTGCGAGAGACGATGCAGCGGGTGCCGAGGACGTCCGCCCAGGTGAACCAGTAGAACGCGACCGAGGCGAGGTCGGCCTTCACGAAAGGCTGGAGGATCTCCTGGGCGAGCGGTCCCTGGAGGGCGATCTGGCCCCAGGAGGGCGACTCGTCCTCGATCGTGGCTCCGGCCACCGCAAACGACTTCGCCCAGGCGACGTCCTTCGGGGTATTCGAGGCGTTCACGACGAGGAGGTAGTCGTCATCGGCGATCCGGTACGTCAGGAGGTCGTCGACGAACGTCCCGCGCTCGGTCAGGAAGGCCGAGTACTGGATCCGGCCGTCGACGAGGGCCGCGACGTCGTTGCAGGTGATCTTCTGGACCACCTCGAACGCCTTCGGTCCTCTCACGCGGATCTCGCCCATGTGCGAGACGTCGAAGAGGCCCGCCTTCGTGCGGACAGCGGTGTGCTCCTCGACGAGGCCGGAATAGAGGACGGGCATCTCCCAGCCCCCGAACGGGACCAGCTTGCCGTGGAGCGCCTGGTGAGATTCGAACAGCGGAGTGCGCTTGAGGGGGGAGGATTCAGGAGCGTTCATAGGCTCGGCCGGGCACGATACGGCCCGGACAGGAGGCCGTCAACCGAGCAGAAGGCCGCAGGCGGAAAACTCGATAGACTCGGCGGCAGCCGATGAGCGACACATCTTTCCGCGACGCGGTGCTCCTCTCGGAGGGGCGCCTTCTGGTTCCGCTCGACCCGGGCACGCCGGTCTCCGACAGCGAATCCGACGAAGTCTTCCTCCTCGCCGCCGGGGACGCCGTCGCAAACGCCCTGACGCCGTTCGGCCCCCACCCGCTCGGAACGTTCCGGGCACCCTGCTTCCTGACGCTCTACGGTGCCCTCACCGGGGCCTCCGGCCTCTGCCGGTTCGACCCGCAGCCAGGGGCTTCCGCCGTTCTCTTCTCGGGACCCGAGGTGAGACAGTTCCTCTTCGACCCTTCTCCCGCCGGTGCGTCTTTCCGGCGGCTCGCACTCGGCAGCGTGACCTCGGCTCTCAGGGACGTGAACGCGGCGCTCGTCCGTTTCTTCGACGACGTCGTCCCGGATCCGGACTGGAAGCCGAGACCAGTGCCGGCCGCGGTGCCAATGGCGGAGCCCTCCCCGGCCGATCCGCGGCGCGTCAACGATCTCTTCGACGCGGCCGGGCTCGACCCGACGACGCTCCCCGACCTCGGCCTGACCGAACGGCGGATTCCGCCCGGAAGCCGGCTCATGGCTGCGGGCGAGTCGGGAGAGGAAGCCTACGTGGTCGCCGAGGGGCGCCTGCGTGTTTCCGTGCGGATTCCGGGAGTGGGCGAGGAAGCGCTCGCGTTCCTCGGACCCGGCGAGGTCGTGGGCGAGATGGCCCTCGTGGACGATTCCCCCCGGTCGGCCGATGTCGTCGCGCAGGACGGGCCGGTCACCGTATTCGCTCTCCCGCGGGAGGTGTTCCAGAGGCTCCTGGCCGAGGGAACGCCGGAAGGCGCACCGCTCCTCGGCGGAATCGTCGTGGCCCTCGTCCGCCGGTTCGAAGAGTCGGTGAGGAAGGCCGCGACGTTCCGCGTCCTCGCCGGACCCTTCTGAAACGAGAGGCTTCTCCGGGCTGAGAATCTCAGCCGGGTCCGGCGTCAGGGTTTCCGGAGCTTCTCCCGGATGGTGACCCGTTCCTTCCCCGTGGAAGGGGAGACGAGGATTCGAACCGTTCGGGGCTGGTATCCGGGGGCCATCAGCAGGATGTCGTAGACCCCCTGCTCCCTGATTTGCATGTCCTGAGACAGGAACCGGGATACGGGGCCCATGTTGTGTCCGTCCACGGTGACGGTCGCAAAGGGCGGTTCCACCTCGAGCCGGACGAGGCCGACCGTCTGGTAATCAGGCCGGGAGATCTTGCCGGAAGGACCCGACGGCCCGCCTGGGGATCCCTTCTCGAGGCTGCGCTCGATCTCCACGCGATCCTCCACGGCATTCGGCGCGACGAGGACGTCGAGGATTGCGTCCTTCCGGCCGGGGTAGGTGAGCCGGAGCCGCTGCCGCCCCTCGGACGCGAGTACCAGCAGGGAGCCGCTGCCAGCATCGTCCCAGTCGTCGGCGATGCCGATATAGCGGTCGTTGAGGAAGACGCGGGCCTGGGACGGCGACGCGTTCAGCTTCACGAAGCGGCGCGTGATGTAGGTCGCGTCGGGAGGGACGAGCGGTCGAGGCGTCGGCGTGCTCGTGGGGGTCGGTGTCGGCTGGGGCGTGGCGGTGGCCGTCGGCTTCGCCCGGTGCGTGCGGGCCGGTACGGGGGTTCGGTCCGATAGCGTCCCGGGCACCGCGGCTTGCACGGTGGGCGACGGCTCCGGAATGGCGGTTGCCGCTGGCGTGGCCGGGGTCGTTCCCGGATCCGCTGCCGGAGTCGCGACGACGGCGGCGCCGGTTCCGGGAGTTGCCGTCGCAGTCGGAGCCGGGACGACGAGCGGCACGGCGCCGCCGGGTCCGAAGAGGCCCTGCGCACGAAGGAAGTAGAAACCGCCGACGAGAACTCCGGTCAGCAGGAGCCCGCCGGCGGCAGCACCCGTGAGGGCCGCCGGGCTGTGCTGAGAGGACGTCGACGACGTCCTCCCGCCGGTCCTCGTCATGCGCCGCGATCCGGAGACGTCGGCTGGAGGACCGCCCGTCGCCGACGCCTGATTTCCGGTGATTCCGCGCGGGGAGGTCCCCGCCTGCAGCTGCATCGTCGGGGTTACGGTCGTTGCCGCGGCGACGGCCAGCCTCCTGGCCCGGCCGACCTTGCTCTCGGTGAGGCCCGAGGTCGAGGCGAGCGGGGCGATCCCGATGAGGGCGCGCAGGTCGTCGGCCAGCTCCACCGCGTCGCCGTAGCGCTCCTCGCGGCTCTTCGCGAGGCACTTCAGCACGATCTGCGTGATCTCGGGCGGGAGCTCGCCATTGTGGATGAGCGGGTCTTCCGGATGGTTGTTGAGGATCTGGTAGACGAGCGTCGTCAGCGTGTCGGCCGGGAAGGGCTTCTTGAGCGTCAGCGTCTGGTAGATGACGACGCCGAGGGAGAAGATGTCGCTTCTCACGTCGAGCTTGTCGCCCCGGATCTGCTCCGGAGACATGTAGGCCGGAGAGCCGACCATCTGACCTGTCGACGTCAGGTCGGTATCGCCCGTCAGGAGCTTGCCGATGCCGAAGTCGGTGACCTTGGCCACCGAGGCCTCGGTGAGGAGGATGTTTGCCGGCTTGACGTCGCGGTGGATGACGCCGCGCTGGTGCGCGTGCGCGAGGGCGTCGGCCACCTCGGAGAGGATCCGGATCCGGTCGGCGACAGGGAAATCGAGGCCGTCGGTCAGGCGCTGATTGAGGGCCCCGCCCGAGATGTACTCCATCGCGAGGTACAGCACCCCCTCGTCCTCTCCGACGTCGAACACCGTAACGATGTTCGGGTGCTGCAGCCGCCCCGAGATCTTCGCTTCCTTCAGGAAGCGGGCCTTGGCCTCGGAGACGCTGAAGCTCTGGGATGGTCCGTCGAACCGGACGGTCTTCAGCGCGAGAGTCCGCTCGATCTGCGGATCACGCGCGAGGTAAACAACACCCATCGCCCCCTTCCCGAGAGGGCGCAGGATCTCGTAGCGACCGATTCGGGAGGGGTTCACGCCAATTCGGGAGATCTGGTCAGTTCGACCCGCTCTCGGTCGGGTCGATCTCGGCCGGGCCTTCGTCGGTCATCAGAGTCGCTTCCCCCTCGGTGGCGGAAGCGAAATCCTCATCACGCTTCTCCAGGGCGGCCGCGGCTTCTTCGCTCCGGTCCGACGGAACGGCGACGTCGAAGGAGGCGAGGTCCTCGTCGGCCGGGACGGGGTTCTGCGAGAAGCTCTTGTCGACGATACGGGCGGAGATGCCGCGGCTTTCGAGGAACCCGACGATGAAGCTGGCCTCGGCCTCGGTCCCGACGGACGCGACCCCGCTCCAGTCCTGCCCGGTGGTTTCTTTCGGCTCGTCGCTCATGGCTCACCTCGTTCCGCGGGACCCACACGATTCCGTCCGTCAGGAAAGTACGGCCTCCGCAGTATCAGTATCGCCCCCTTCCAGGCGGGGGCGAACGAAAAGAATTCCATTCGATCCCCGGCCCCCTGCTTGCGGAGGGCCGCGCCGTCGGCGCTCGTTCCGGTCAGAAGTCCGTCGACTCGAATGCCCGGGAAAGCTGCCTCATCACGGCGTTCGTCGCCAGCCCGGCGGCGGCAGCGGCGATCGCCTTGCCCCGGTGCCGGCCGATCCAGAAGCCGAGGGCCACGGCGCCGAGAACACAGGGGACGGGGTACTTCCGGACGACGTCCAGGGCGACGTTCTGAAGCTCGAGGCCTCGCTCGAACGCGAACGGCGCCTCGGCCCCTCCGACGGGGCCGTCCGGCGAGGCCCCATGCGGGGCCGGCGGGCGGATCGTCGGCTCTGACATCAGTCGTCGCTCCGGCGGCGCAGGAGGAGCCCGAGCGCGAAGCCGACGCCGAGGGCGAGGGCGAGTGATTTGCCGGGGTTCTGCCGCACGTAGTCGGTGGCCTTCTCGGACACCTCGTCCCAGTCCGTGTCACGGATCTTGTCCCGAAGGGCGCCCGCACGGCTCTTCACCCCGTCGGCGACCTCACCCATCGTTTCCTTCACGCGTCCGCTGAACCCCTCGCGGGCAGCGTCGATCTTTTCATCGACCATCTTCGCGGCGTCGATCGTCTCGGCCATGAGGACCTCCCTTCCGGTAATCGGACCTGAATCTTCGCACGGCGGGCAGGCCCCTTCCACCGCGAACGGACCCACAGGGCTACGATGGGCCGAGGAGGACCCGATGAAAATCGGCTTTCACGGTGCGGCCCGGACGGTGACGGGATCGAAGTACCTGCTCTCCCTCGACCACTACCGCCTCCTCGTCGACTGCGGCCTCTTCCAGGGCGGCTTCGAAATGCACCAGCGGAACTGGAGGCCATTGCCCTTCAGCCCGGCCTCGGTAAACGACGTCCTCTTCACCCACGCCCACATCGACCACACGGGATACTTCCCGCGTCTGGCCGCCGACGGCTTCACGGGGCGGGCGTTGGCGACACCGCCGACGAAGGCGCTCCTCGGCGTCCTCCTCCCCGATTCCGGCGGGCTGCAGGAAGAAGAGGCGCGCTATGCGAACAAGAAGGG
>DIAY01000004.1:0-309 GCA_002414905.1 Holophagales bacterium UBA5066
GCGAGCAGCACCTTCGCCTCGCCGGATGCGGCGGCGACGGGGGTGGGGGGGAGGGGGAGGGAGGGGATGAGGGTGGGCATGGCAGCCTCATGCAGATTCTGAGCTAGGCGCCAGAAGCAGCGACAGTCCCATGTTCCTATACTCGGATCGTGCCGGACAGAGCGCGCTGGTCTCGAAACGAGCATCTTCTTGCGTTCGACCTCTATTGCCGGACACGGTTCGGTCGCATGCACTCGCGGAATCCGGACGTTGTCGAACTCGGAAAGCTCCTCGGCCGGACGCCGGGCTCCGTGGCCCTCAAGCTAGTGA
>DIAY01000004.1:432-7823 GCA_002414905.1 Holophagales bacterium UBA5066
GCTCCGTGGCCCTCAAGCTAGTGAATTTCGCCAGGCTGGACCCGAGCCTTCAGGATCGTGGCGTCAGCGGGATGTCGCACGGAGCGAGGGGGGAGGAAGCGGTCTGGGCCGAGTTCGTCCACGACCCCGAGGCATTGGCATTCGAGGCGACTTCGCTTCGCGAACGAATGCTCGGGCACGACCAGGAGGCGGATGAAAGGCCTGCTCCTGTAGGTCGAGACTCGCTCGGGATCTCAAAGAAACGAATCGGGCAGAGCTTCTTCCGGACTGCCGTGCTCGCTGCATACGACGAACGATGCTGTGTCACGGGCGTCTCGATTCCCGAGCTGTTGACGGCTAGCCACATCGTCGCCTGGGCGGCCAATTCAGAACAGCGCACAAACCCTCGGAACGGGCTGTGCCTTAACGCACTCCACGATCGTGCTTTCGACCGATTCCTCATGTACTTCGACGCCGAGAGGCGCGTTCGGTTTGCCAGGCATAGATTTCGTGACGGGTTCCTCGCGGAGGCTGGCAACCAATGGCTTCTTTCCTTCGAGGGTGAGGCGATGCGAGAGCCGAAGAAGTTCCTGCCCGATTCGACCCTCCTTGCTTGGCACAGGGAAAGGGCTCTGGCCAGAGGTGACATCCCGATTCCTTGATGTCGGCCGCCGTGTTCGGCCAGGGTAGTCTTGGCCCAAATGACACCGACGACCGGCAAGCCCGCTCTCGCTTATACCGATTTGGTTCTAACCTACTGCCCCGCGTGTACCGCGGAATTGGACCTGCTATCCGAGACCACGATGCCGCCGAACTGGTTGCCGTTTGGGCCGATCGACGACCCCGACGATCTGCCGCAAAAACAATGCGACAGGTGCGAGGCGTTCCTCGCTGAGTGACGGCGTTACGCCCGGATCATTTAGGAGGCTTGTGCCTAGAGAGGCGTCGAGGCGCTAAAGGCTACGTTCGAGAAATGAACGGCCTCGCACGTTCCCGCTCAGGCCAGGCTGTGAGCCTGGCGTCGGAATCTTCGAGCGGGCCGGATTTGTGGTGGTGGTCGTCGTCTGAGAAGGGAGCCGGGGCTGCCTGTGCGGTTCGAGTTCACCGCCCACTACTGAAAGCGAGCTGACCCCGCCGCTTCAGCCCTCCGCCGGGCCCAGCCCCAGGAAAAGGCGAATCCCCTCGTCGATCGCCTCGATCGAGGTCGGGTCCAGGACTCGATACGCGGCGACGATTCGGCGCTTATCGATCGAGCGGAGCTGGTCGGTGAGCGCCCACGAGTCCTTGCGAAGGCCACCCGAGCCCGCAGGGAGCTTCGGGTAGAGAGCGCCGCGCCCTTCAGCGCCCGTGAGGGGAACGACGCCGACGAGCGGGTAGCGCTGGTCGGTCGCGACTATCGGGTCGCTGACGACGACGCAGGGGCGGACGCTCTTCTGCTCGTGGCCCAGAGTGGGGTCGAGGTTGACGAGGACGACGGTGCCGCGCTCGAGCCGCACAGTCAGCCTTCCTTCCAGCCCTTGCCCTCGACCCACCTCACGCGACGCCCCTGCGACGGCTCGAGGAGACCCTCGGCGTCCTCGGCGGGAAGCGTGCGACCCCACTCTCCCACGCCCGACTCGGCGACGACGAGGCTGTCGGTGTGGGGGGAGGCGAGCGAAACCCGAAGCGCGGCCCGCCGCCGCCGGGCCAACTCGCGCGTCACGGCCTCGAGGACGAACCGGCTCCTGTTCGCGGCGGCCCGGTCCATCTCGGCGACGACGTCTTCGGGGAGTGTGACGGTGACCCGCGAGAGGCTCATGACACGTCCTTCGGTAGGATCATACTCATACTCCTACCGATTCTTCGGCCCCTGTATCTTGATTCTGCCTGCTGTCGAGACCCCTGCTATTCAGACTTCACGGTGTAACGCTGAATAACGGTGGCCGCTCTTCAGCTTTCCTTCATAGGCGGAGCCGCGGATGAGCCGCGGATGAGCCGCGGGCTGACACGTTCCCGCTCAGAGCCGAGCGGTCAGGCTGGCGTTGGGGCCTGGAGATCGAGGAGCGTTTTCACCGCGACAATGCCTTCACCCTCACGGGCGGCGTCGCGCATGTGCCTCAGCCGGACGACGTCATCTTTCCGCGTACCGCACCTCGGCCGCTTGAAGGACATCCTCCCGGAAGTACCGGCTCAGCTCGTTCGGAGTCCGAAGGTCGACGTGACGGCCCAGGAGCTCCGAAAGCTCCCGTTCCATGGTGGCCATCGTCAGGTAACCCGCTCGCACGCCGGGTCGGAATTCCACCAGCACGTCGACGTCGCTGTCAGGCCGGAAGTCGTCCCTCAGCACCGAGCCGAAGAGGCTCAGCTTCTGAAGCCCATGCTTCCGGCAGAACGCGTCCACCGCGGCCTGGTCGAGGTCGATCCGTGCCACGACCTCATCTTAGCTCCCGGGTGCGGGGCCTCGACGAGGCGGCGGGCGCGGTGGAGGGGCCGGCCGCCGGGATCAGGCGGGCGCGTGGACCTGCGTGTAGAGGAACTCCGGGGCGAAGTCCGCGCCGTTGGGCCAGGTGATGGTGCGGAGCTCAGGGTTGATCGCGACCTGGGCGAAGACCGTCGGGTCCGCGAGGGGTTCGAACACGGGGCCCCAGAGCTCTCCTGTCAGGTCGACTTCGCCCTCGGTTCCGTCGGAGAACCGGAGCCAAAGCGTGAAGCCGGAGACGTGGCGGACGCTGGTGACGGCATGCATGGCTATTCCAGTGGAGCTATGGGCTTGAGCGGCAGGCGCCGCTGTGCCAGGTCCCAGTTCTCGAGGAGCTCTGTCTGGTGAAGCTCGTACCACTCCAGGACGAGCCGAAGGGCGCGCCGCGGGAACGATCCATTGACGACGCCGAGGAAGCGGCTCATCTCAGGCACGTCAGTAGTTCATCGCCGACGGGTTGGGGAGAGATCGCCCCACTTCGGGGAGGGTGACGGTGACGCGCGAGAGGCTCATGGCCAACAGGTAAACCCGACCGCCGCGAAGTGGCGGTCGAAGGTGAATGCGCGCGTGATCCGGTGCCGACGCATGAGGGCGAACGACACGCAGTCGGTGAAGCTCACCTCCTGGTCGGCGAATTTCCGGAAGAAGACGAGGGCCGCGGCCTCATCGGACGCTTCGGGCCGAAGGACGGTGAGGACCCGAGAACCGTAGATGGCCTCGGCCCGGTCAGCCGCAAAGACGTAAGAGGCGCGCCTCGCGAGGAGGGTGAAGGTCTCGTCGAGAACGAAGCTGCTCGTGAAGAGCGGGGACTTCGCCTTCTCGAGATCCTTCCAGCCCCGTCGGGCCTTCGCGTGGTGCTGATCCTGGGAGACGTAGCGGGCGAGGAAGGCTCCCGTGTCGACGAAGATCACGCGTCCTCGCCGTACAGGTAGCGGTCATGCGCCGCCGAGAGGTCCTTCGGTGCCTTCCCGGCGAAGACGGCAGAGTCGGTGAAGAGCGGATCCGCCGCTCGCGCGGGCGAAGAGACCGGGACGGCCGCGTCGAGCGACTCCCGGATCAGCTCGCCGAGAGACACACCCCGCTTGTGGGCACGGGCGAAGGCTCGTCGGCGCAGGTCAGCCGGCAGCATGACGGTGGTGCGCTTCATGGAGGGAGCAGGGCGGCCCGACATGACCGACATAATACGAACGCCATAACTGTGGAGCAAGGGTCAAGGGGCGCTACGACGCATCGGTGAGACCCGGCGCGGAGCCGCGGCGACGAGGCCTTCGAGGAGGAGACCGCCGTCAGTCCGCTTTCGGGCCGGAGGACTGAGTCACCTGGGCGCGGAGCTCGCGGATGTTGGCGTCGAGCTTCTGGAGGGTGACGAGGACGTCCTGGTCGCGGTGGGACGGGTCGGGGAGCGCGGCGAGCTCCTGCATGGTGGAGACGATGATGCCGATGAAGAGGTTGAGGATGGTGAAGGTGGCCAGGACGATGTAGGGGATGAAGAAGAGCCAGGCCTGGGGATGCTGTTCCATGACGGGGCGGACGATGCCCATCGACCAGCTCTCGAGGGTCATGATCTGGAAGAGCGAGTAGAGGCTCTTGCCGAGGGAGCCGAACCACTGGGGGTGGGTGCCGCCGAAGAGGGTGGTGGCGAGCACGCCGGCGGTGTAGATGAAGATGCCCATGACCGCCATGACGCCGGAAAGGCCGGGGATCGCGTGCAGGAAGGCGGCGACGACCTTGCGCAGCTGGGGCATCACGGTGAGGAGCCGCATCACCCGCAGGACGCGGAGCGAGCGAAGGACGGACCAGGCTCCGGCGCCGGGCACGAGGGCCAACCCGACGACGAAGACGTCGAACCAGTTCCAGCCGCTGCGCCAGAAGAGGGAGCGGTAGACGACCAGCTTCATGCCCAGCTCGACGACGAAGGCGAAGAGACAGGCGCCGTCGATCAGCTCGAGCCAGAAGCCGAAGCGTTGGAGGAGGGCGGCATCGGTCTCGAGGCCGAGGACGGCGGCGTTGACGAGGATGAGGGAAATGATGACGGACTGGACGAGGGTGGACTCGACCCAGCGGGCCCCGGCGATGCGCCAGGGCCGGACGGCGGGTTGAGAGAGAAGGCGTTGGAGGTCGGATTCACTCATTGGGTAGGCCCGGCGTGGGAACAGGCATGACGGCAGGAGTATTCCCGGTGATCCGGAGCTCGGCCTCGCCGGGGGCCGATGCCGGGGGGTGGGAGGCGCCGCCCGCCTCCGTGGAGGAGACGTGGCGCTGGCGCCGGCTCGCGTGGCGGCTCTCGGGGAAGGCCGGCTCCCCGTGCCGGGAGTGCGCCGGCGACCAGTTCGCGTACGCCCCGTTTGGCGAGGGGGGCACCTGCGACTTCTGCCCGGCCTGAGGCGGAGAAGCGGGCGGCGCGCGCCGCGAGCTCATGCAGAGCAGGCGTGAGGCGCGGGAGGAGGAGGGTGTCGAAGGAGCCGTCCCTGTGGCCGCTCTGAATGTCGTTCAGGACGTCGGAGTGCCTGTGCGCGCGATTTTCGATGAGCCGGGGGAAACGCGTGCTCATGGCCAGCAGGTAAACCCGGCCGCCGCGAAGTGGCGGTCGAAGGTGAATGCGCGCGTGATCCGGTGCCGACGCATGAGGGCGAACGACACGCAGTCGGTGAAGCTCACCTCCTGGTCGGCGAGTTTCCGGAAGAAGACGAGGGCCGCGGCCTCATCGGACGCTTCGGGCCGAAGGACGGTGAGGACCCGAGAACCGTAGATCGCCTCGGCCCGGTCCGCCGCAAAGACGTAAGAGGCGCGCCTCGCGAGGAGGGTGAAGGTCTCGTCGAGAACGAAGCTGCTCGTGAAGAGCGGGGACTTCGCCTTCTCGAGATCCTTCCAGCCCCGTCGGGCCTTCGAGTGGTGTTGATCCTGGGACACATAGCGGGCGAGGAAGGCCCCCGTGTCGACGAAGGTCACGCGTCCTCGCCGTAAAGGTAGCGGTCGTGCGCCGCCGAGAGGTCCTTCGGGGCCTTCCCGGCGAAGACAGCAGAGTCGGTGAAGAGCGGATCCGCCGCTCGCGCGGGCGAAGAGACCGGGATGGCCGCGTCGAGCGACTCCCGGATCAGCTCGCCGAGAGACACTCCCCGCTCGTGGGCACGGGCGAAGGCTCGTCGGCGCAGGTCAGCCGGCAGCATGACGGTGGTGCGCTTCATGGAGGGGGCAGGGCGGCTCGACATGACCGACATAATACGAACGCCATAGGTCTGCCGCAAGCAGGACAGGCTGAGCGCTCCGTGCGGGGGCAGTCTGCTCCGTGCGCGGCGTACCGCTGGACGACGACCTCCGGGGCGTTCGCCGCGAGGGCGTGCAGGACCGGCAGCTCGTCGCCCTCGACCGCCGAGAAATGGACCCACGACGTCGCGCGGGTGATTCCGACGAAGAGGAGCCGGAGGAGAGAGGACTCGCGTCGCACGAGGACGCCGCGCTCCGAGAGGCGGCGGGCCGGCGCCTCCCAGCTCAGCGCCGCTTCCGCGGCAGGGGGAAGTACCCGCCGGTCTTGCGCGCGCCGTTGTGCTCGATGAGCCCTTCTCGCTGGAGCTGCGAGAGGTATCTCTGCAGCGTGGAGCACCGGCTTGTCGAACCGGGGGGCCGGCCTTCGAACGGAGGTCAGGCCGCTCTGGCGCTTCGTCGTCCTTGTAACTACAATGTAGGTGTGGCGCAGAACCTCCGATTCGAATGGGACCCCTCGAAGGACACCCTTAACCGGCGCCGGCACGGTGTGTCCTTCGCTGAGGCGACCTCAGTATTCGTAGACGATCACGCGCTCCTGATCGACGATCCAGACCATTCTCACAGTGAGGACCGATTCGTTCTTCTCGGTCTCAGTGGGTCCCTCAGGGTGCTCCTCGTCTGCCACTGCTACCGCGCCGAGGGCGGCGTCATTCGCCTCATCTCGGCTCGCAAGGCCGACAAGCAGGAGCAGCACGAGTACTTCGGGAGGTTTCAATCATGAGAAAGCACTACGAGTTCGCGAAGGCACGTCCGAATCCCTACGCGCGGCTCCTGAAGAAGCAGATCACCCTCCGCCTCGACGAATCGACCGTCGAGTACTTCAAGGACCTCGCTCAGGACACGGCCATTCCGTACCAGACCCTTATCAATCTCTATCTTCGCGAGTGCGCAGCCTCCCGAAAGCAGCTCCACCTGGCCTGGCAGCCGGCGAAGTAGCAGGGCGCGCCCTGACCCCGGCATGCAGCGGGCTTCGCTTCGCTCGCCGCTGACGCCCCGGGTAGCCTGCGGGTGTGGCCTCCTGGTTGGAAGGCCGAGGTAGGGTTTGCGGAACCACGGACCCGCCCCCTCACAGCCATGCGGTGAGGCTGGCGTCCGGGCCTGAGGCCGGTCCGAGCCCCAGGAACAGGCGAAGTCCCTCGTCGATCGCTTCGATCGAGGCCGGGTCCAGGACGCGATAGGCCGCAACGATTCGGCGTTTGTCGATCGAGCGGAGCTGGTCGGTGAGCGCCCACGAGTCCTTCCGAAGGCCGCCAGCGCTAGCGGGGAGCTTCGGGTAGAGGGCGCCGCGCCCTTCAGGGCCCGTGAGGGAGACGACGCCGACGAGCGGGTAGCGCTGATCGGTCGCGACCATCGGGTCGCTGACAACAACACACGGGCGAACGCTTTTCTGCCCGTGGCCTACGTTGGGGTCGAGGTCGACGAGGACGACGGTGCCCCGTTCGAGACGCACGGTCAACCCTTTCTCCAGCCCTTGCCTTCGACCCACCGAATGCGGCGCCCCTGCGATGGCTCGAGGAGACCTTCGGAATCCTCAGCAGGAAGCGTGCGACCCCAATCGCCCACGCCCGACTCGGCAACGACGAGGCTGTCGGCGTAAGGGGAGGAGAGCGAAAGCCGAAGCGCGGCCCGCCGACGCCGGGCCAGCTCGCGCGTTACGGCCTCGAGGACGAACCGGCTCCGGTTCGCGGCG
>DIAY01000255.1:0-10774 GCA_002414905.1 Holophagales bacterium UBA5066
GGAGCGCGATCGCCGGTGTGCAGGTCGAGGACGAGGTCCGCCTCGACCGCCATCTTCTGGATGGCGAGAGAGAATTCGAGGCGGGAGTCCACACCCCAGGTTCGGGTCTCTGCCTCGATCGCGTCGAGGGCGGCCTTGAGAGACTCGCGGAAGTCGTCCCGGATCTCGCCGACCGAGGACGACTGGTGAGCGGTCGCGAAGGAATTGACGTCGACGTACGAAGCCGCCGACGCCGACCGGGACGGGCCGGTGAGGTAGAGGTAGCCGCGGTTGAAGTTGTTTCCCGTCAGGAAGTCGTAGACGCCGGCGACGTAGTCCCCCACCTGCTGGTTCGCCGACACGGGGTTGACGCGGGGGACGAGCATGACGGTGCCACAAAGCGATTCCCGTTCCAGCAGGTCGAAGAGCTCCAGGATCGCGGCGTTGCCCTGAAGCTCACCACCGTGGACGTTCGCCTGGACGTAGGCGAGCGGCCGTTCCTGGCGGCCGCGCGCGACGAAGACCGGGGCGGTCATCTCGTGCCCGGTCGCATTGGTTCTGACGACGACGTCCCGGCGCTCCCATTTCGCCATGAAGCTCTCCTCGCCCCGAGTCTAGCGAAGAGCGGCTCGAGTGCCCGGTATGACGGGAATCATGTAGCGACGAGATCTGTATTGACAGATTCGCCGGGGATTCGTATCTTGGAAGCGTGTTGAGATGCTTTCTCAATATGTGCCCTCTCGGTCGCGTAGCGCTCGTCAGCGTCCTTCTGCTTCCGCTCCGCTCGGTTGCGGTCGAGGGGGCGCAGCTCGTCGAGCGGCCCGAGGCTGTCCGGGCCAGGTGGCTCATGGGCACGGTTCTCGAGTTGCGACTCCCAGCGGCTCTGCAGCGTATCGACGAGCTCGCGGAGGCCGCCTTCGCGGAGGTGGCGAAGGTCGAGGCGGCGGGCTCGCTCTGGAGGCCGGGCACGGAGCTCGGCGAAGTTCACATCCGGGCCAGGGCCGGAGAAGCCGTCGTCCTTTCCGAGACGCTGGGCGACCTGGTCCAGGAGGCGCTCCGCGCAGCGGAAATCACGGACGGGGCCTACTCACCGGCCATCGGGGCCCTCGTCTCGGCCTACGACCTCCGCGGGGACGGGCGCTGGCCCTCCGATGCTCAGAGGCGCCACGCGGTGGCGCACGCCCGGAGCGAGGGCGTGCGCTACGACCCGCGGACCCGCGTTCTTCGGCTCGACGAGGGCGTCTCGCTCGACTTCGACGGCATTTCCAAGGGATTCGCCCTCGACCGCGCAGCGGCGGCACTCCGGGCCCGGGGTGTCGACGATGCGCTCCTGAACTTCGGTGGCCAGCTCTACGTCATCGGGCCTCCGCCAGGCGTTCCGGCTCGGGAGGCCCTGGTCGCTTCACCTCTCGACCCCGGTCCTCCGGTCCTGATCGTCCCTGTCCGGGACGCCTCTCTCTCCACCTCGGCGAACTCCGAACGCGCGCGGATGATCGACGGGAAGGAGGCGGGGCACCTCCTCGACCCCCGGACGGGGACGCTCGTGACGCTCCCTGGGTCGGTGACGATCCTCGCGGCCAGCGGCGCGCTGGCCGACGCCCTTTCGACCGCATGGGCCGTCGAGGGACCGGCGGGCTTTCGCCGGTCTGATCCCGGTTCTCGGCTCCGGCGCTCCGGAGCCGTGGCCTTCGCTCTGGCCGGCCGCGAGGGCGGCTGCAAGACCCTGACTGATCGGCCTTTCGAACGGCTCCGGCCGGATGCTCGCGTCGCGGACGCCGCCGTTCACCGTCCCTGAATCCGACTTCCAGGAGAATACGAATGAACCCGAAGGCGAGATCGCTCTTCGTGCTCCCGTTGTGTGTGCTCATCCTTCTCGCGGGCCCGGCCCGCTCCGAAGACCCCCTGAAACCGGCCCCTGCGAACGAATCCGCCGCCACCCCTTCGAACGAGGAACTCGCGCGGCGAATCGACGTCCTCGCCCGCGAGCTGGAAGCCCGAAAGCTCGGCGACGCCTCCGACCCGGCTCCTCCCGCCGGAACGACCGGGAAGTGGGGCCTCGGCCCTGCCGCCTCGAAAGTCTACGGGAAGTCCTCCGGTCTTTCGATCGGCGGCTACGGTGAATCGCTCTACCAGAACTTCGACGCGACCCGGGAGAACGGCACGCCCTCGGGAAAGACGAACGAGTGGGACTACGTGCGCACCGTCGTCTACCTCGGATGGAAGTTCGACAAGACGTTCGTCCTGAACTCGGAGTTCGAGTACGAGCACGCATCGACCGGCAAGGGGGGCGAAGTCTCGGTGGAGTTTGCGACGCTCGACGCGCTCCTTCGCGACGAGCTGAACCTGCGAGCGGGGCTCGTCCTCGTGCCGGTGGGCTTCGTGAACGAGATGCACGAGCCGACGACCTACCTGGGCGCGCGCCGTCCCGACACGGAGAGCCGGATACTCCCGTCGACGTGGCGGGCGAACGGTATAGGCGTCTTTGGCGAGGCGGGCCCGGTGGCCTACAAGCTCTATCTGAACGAGAGCCTGAACGCGTCTTCGTTCACCGCGTCGAACGGCATTCGCGGGGGCCGGCAGAAGGGTGCCGTGGCGACGGCGGACAACCTGGCGTTCTCGGGTCGTCTCGACCTCGTCTCGGTCCCGGGTCTCCTCGCAGGCGCCTCGTTCTTCTCGGGCGAGTCCGGGAAGGACCTCGTGGCCGCCGGCCAATCCTTCGGAGCGCGGACGACGACGTGGGACCTTCACGCCGACTGGCGCTACCGCGGTCTCTGGCTGCGCGGAGTCTTCGCGCGGGTCACGATCGACGACGTCGCGCTCCTGAACCAGTCGCTCGGCCTCACCGGGAACAAGTCGATCGGGGAGACGCAGGAGGGGTACTACCTCTCCGTGGGCTTCGAGGTCCTCTCGCGGCTTGCCCCGGGGTCCGCGATGGCTCTGACGCCGTTCGTCCGCTACGAGCGGACGGACACGCAGAAGGAAGTCCCGGTAGGCTGGACCCGCGACGGGGCGAACGACCGGGAGGCCTGGACGGTCGGACTCGACTTCAAGCCGATACCGCAGCTCGCGCTCAAGGTCGACTGGCAGGATTACTCGGACGCCGCCAGCACGGGTGTCTCGCAGTGGAATGTCGCGCTCGCCTACCTCTTCTGACCCCGGGGTGAGCCCCGGCGCCCGCCCGCTCCGGCGGGCGCCAGCCTTTCTCCTGCTCGCCGCCTCCCTCACGGGCGCGGCGGGCGCGGCCGTCTTCGAGACGCAGGAACAGGCGCTCGCGAGGGCATTCCCGCCGCCGGCCCGCGTCGTGAGAAGCACGTCCTTCCTGACGGAGGCACAGCACGAGGCCGCTCGGAAGACGGCGCAGGCGCCGGTCGACTCCGCGGTCGTGACGCGCTATGCGGCGTTCGGTTCCGACGGGACGCTCCTCGGCACGGCCTATTTCGACGCCCACGTCGTGAGGACGGCTCGCGAAGTGCTGATGGTCGTCGTCGCGCCCGACCGGACCGTGAAGAGCGTCGATGTCCTCGCTTTCGGCGAGCCGCAGGACTACCTGCCACGCGGCGGGTGGCTGAAGAGGGTGGAAGGGAAGAGGCAGGAAGACGGTCTCTTCGTCGGTCGTGCGCTGGCGCACGTCACCGGCGCCACGCTCACGACGCACTCCATCGCCACGGCTCTCCGGCGGGTCCTTGCGGTCCATTCACTTCTGGGCGAGCCGGCTTCGCCGGGGAAATGAGAAGACGATGAAGTACATGGAGCAGGGCGGTTTCCAGAACAACCCCCTCACCCGGCTGACTCTCTGGGGGACGTTCGTCTTCCTCGCCGGGCTCTGGGTCTCGAACTTCGGGATGTACTTCTCGAGGATGGGGCTCTCGCCCGCGAGCGTCGCCGCGTACTACCGCGGTTCCGACGAGACGTTCCAGCCCGCGCGGACCTTCGGCTCGATGGTCGAGTCCTCTCACGGGCACTTCGCCATGATGGCGATGGTCCTGCTCGTCCTGACGCACCTCTACATCTTCGTCCCCGGCCCGAGGCGGCTGAAGGCGGCGTTCGTCGGGGGGACCTTCGCCGCGACGTTTCTCTCGGAGGCGTCGGGCTGGCTCGTCAGGTTCCTGCATCCCGGCTTCGCGATCCTCAAGCCCGCGGCGTTCCTCGCCTCGCAGGCCTTCCTCGGCCTGATGCTCGGCCTCCTCGCCACCTTCCTCCTCACGGCGGCGCGACGGCGACCACCTGTCGCGGTCGCGGAGCCACGCGTCGACGACGAGACACCCCGGCGCGCCGGGGCCGGCCGGGCGGTCTGACCCTCAGGGGACCCGAAACGACGACGTCGCTCGGCCGCTGCCGCTCCGACCGCCCGCCGACGCGATCTTCCCGAGATCGAGCGTCACGGTGACGGTCTCACCGGGGCGGAAGTCCTGCGCCGGCAGGAAACGAAGTAGACGCTCCTCCTCCAGCCACTCGACCGTTCCCGGTATTTCCCCGGAGAGGGACCCGACGGCGAGGATCGCCCCATCCTCCACCGAGCTCTCGGCGAGCGGAATCGTGATGAAGAAGCTCACCGCGACGCGGCGCGCCGCGACGACAGAGCCCGGAGCGGGGAAGACGCCGGCCACGCCGGGCTCGACGGCGCCAGGGCCGGTGACGCGCCCGAACGGGATCTCGAGGGCGACGCCGACGAAGAGCGGAGCCACCTCCGGAAGAGGCGGAAGAGGCGGAAGCGGGATGTCGCCTGCCGCGTCGATCGCGAGGACGACGAGGAAGATGACGGTGATGGCCGCGAGGACGATCCAGAAGACGGGGACCTTCTCGAGGACGACCTTCGCCTCGACACGCTCGCCGGCGTGCACGTCGATCTCTTTTTCGATCGGCCCCTTCAGGGGCACGACGTTGCCGTCTCCGTCGATCTTCTTCGACGTCCGGAGGAGGTAGCGCCCGGGAGGGAGCCCGTCGAGGGACCACGACGAAGCCATCGAGCGAGCCACGATCGACCTGCTCCCGCTCTCGACGCGGGACAGCTCGGCCAGTACGGGGTGACTCACGGGAACGGCGGAGTCGCGGTCACCCGTCGTCCGGTAGACGCTCACGAGCATCTCTCCCGTATTGGAGTCGCCGCCGTCGCGCACGGAGCGGGCGAGTCCCACGGATACGCAGCCGTCGAGGGCGAACGGGGCGAGGCCGACGAGTATGAGGCGCGCGACGAGCCCGCGCGATCGACGAAAGGGGTCCATCGGGCTGAATCGTGGCGCCGGGGTCGCCGACTGTCAACGAATCCTGTATTTTCCCGGACGGAGGTCCCATGAAGAACGCCCCGTTGGCGGCCGCGCTGGCCGCGGCACTGCTGCTGTTCCCGTTCCGGGCCGTCGGTGCGGGTACGGCGTATCGAGTGACGCTTTTCGCAACTGCGGGGGTCGAGGGTTCCAGCGGCGATCGGGAGCCCGGCGCGGACGGGTCGTTCTGGTTCCCCGCCGCCGAGTACGACAACCCGACCGGTGGCTGGACGCCCATCGTCCACCGCCTCTCGCCATCGGGCGACCTCACGAGATGGGAGCTCGACGCGACGCCCCGTTCGTTCTTCCCGGTCGCCGTCCGGCGGAATACGACGACGGGCAGGGTCTTCGTCCTCGTTCCGCTCACGGCCGAGCAGCGAGCCCTCGTCTACTCCCTCGATCCCGCGACGGGGAGCGCGACCCGGACGGAGGTTCCGTTCCTGGCGAGGTCGCTGCGGCTCGACCCGCAGGACGGGTCGGCGTGGCTGGTGGGCCGCGACCTCGTCGCCCGGCTCGCGGGGGGCACCCTGACGACGTGGACCTTCAGCGGAGTCGTGGAGGCCGCGAACCGGTTCGACGCGACCCGGCGGCTCTGGCTCGCGACGGAAGGCGGAGGCCTTCTCTCGCTGACGCCGGAGGGCGCGGTGACGTCCTGGGGAAACGGCTCGTCTCCCGGCACGCTCCTGACCCTCGACGAGTCGGGGACGGAACTCTGGGGGATGGACGGCGCGAGAGACCGGCTCGTCCGCTTTCGCCCCGCGACCGGCGAACGAACTGCGTTTCCGCAGGAGAGGGCCGTTTCGAACTGGGCGGGCATCGCCGTGTCGGACGGGACCGTCGCGCTCGCCTCGTCTTACGGGCCGCACGTCCTCGCCGGCGCCATGTCCGGCCTGACCGGCGGGGAGGCGACGACCCTGACGCCGAGCCCCGGTGAGACTCCTGTCGCGGCGACCGTGGCAGCCCCCGCGATCGCGGTCGCGACGCAGCGCACCGACACGACCGTCCCGAAGACCGTCCGAACGGTCTACGCGCCGTCGGACGGAGGGCGCTCCCTCTTCACGACGAGCGGCGAGACGTACCGCGCCGTTCCCTGGTCCGGCGGAGGCGAATTCCTCGTCGTCACGGGCGCGGTCGAGCTCTGGTCGAACCTCGTGGCCGGTACGCCGTTCGAGACGCGGCAGGTCCTGCCGGTGGCCGTGGAAGTCCGTCCCGGCGAGCCGACGCGGAACTTCTTCACGGAGGTCACCGTCGCCAACCTCGACGCCGAGCGGGACGTGGTCCTGAAGCTGACGACCGCGAACGGGACCTACACCCTTCCGGTGGAGATCGCCGCCGGATCGACGCGCGTCTTCGGGAACGTCGTCCAGTCCTTCCGCGACCTCGGCGGGGCCGCGCTCCCGCAGGGCGAAACCGTGGCGGGGACCCTGGCGGCCACGTTTCGGAACGGCTCGGGGAGCCTCGCGGCCCGGGTCTTCACCCGCTTTCCCGACGCCTCGACGACGGGGCTCGGCTTCACGTCGCTGGATGCCGCACGCGAGGTGAGGGTGTTTCGCAAGGCGCTGAACGGCCTGAAGAACACCCCTGCCTTCCGGACGAACGTCGCGGTCGCGAACCTCTGCGGCCTCGAGGGAACCTGCGCGACGCTCGATATCTCGGCCGATTTCTTCAACGACGCCACGGGTGCGGCCGTCGGAACGGTGGCTCTCCAGGTGCCGCCCGGGCAATGGCGGCAGCTCGACGCGCCCCTGGCCGGATTTGAGGGAGCGGTCGGGGAGACCTTCTCGGTTCTCTTCGTCCCGTTCTCGGCGGACTCTGAGGCCTACGACGCCTACGCGACGGTCGTCTCGAACGCGAACCAGGACGCCGCCTTCGTCCGGGCCCTGCCGGCGGAGCGGGCCTCGAACCTGACCCTGCCCGTCATTACCGATCAGGGCGGCATCGGAACCCGCTTCACTTCGGAGTGCGCGATCACGAACAGGACAGGCGGCCCCGCCGTGGCGGACGTGACCTTCACCTCCTCCGTCTCGGGGAACACGGTCGCCGAGACCCTGACCCTCGGGACGGGGCTCGGCGTCCTTTGGCGCAACGCCGTGGACCACTTCCGGGCGCTCTCTCCCGGCTCGGTCCGCGCGGACGACTACGGCCCTCTGAAAATCGCCTTCCGCGACTTCGCTTCGGGATTCGCCTCGGTTCGGACCACCGCGTCGAACGGTACGGGACTGGGCTTCACGGCGATCGACCCGTACGTCGAGCGAGCGAAGCGGACGAAGAGGATCGTCGGGCTCGTGCAGAACGATCACTTCCGCACGAACCTCGCCGTGGTCCACGCGGGGGCGACCGGGTCCGATCCGAACGCGCCCGTCACGCTGCGGGTGACCATCCGGAGCTCCAGCGGTGCGGTCGTCGGGGCGCCTCTGGAGAAGACCCTGGGGCCGGGGCAGCTTCACCAATGGACCCGGATCCTCGCCGACGTTCTCGGCACGAGCGGGGAGGGCTTCACCGCCACGATCGAGCGAGTCGAAGGCCTCGATCCGTGGGACGCCTATGTCACGGTGATCGACAACGTCTCCACGGACCCGGTCTTCGTGAGGGCGGAGTAGAGCGCCTCGAGAATCACCCGGGCCGGCCTTTGGCCGGCCCGGGTCCGCGCACGTGCACGGTGGTCCGCTCCCGCGTATCCTTCCCGCATGGCCTTTTCCCGCCCGAGGTCTGCCGATGTCAGGGAGCCTTCCCCGCGCGGCGCAGCCGGACCGCATCTCCTCGACAACCTGGGCGAGATCTACCTTCTCGACACCGCAGTCCTGGCCATTGGCGCGGCGCGCGAGAACGACGTCATCGTCCGGCTTCCGGGAGTCTCCCGGCACCACGCCCGGATCCTGCGCGAAGGGGGCGGGACCTTCTGGCTCGAGGACGTGGGAAGCCGGTACGGCACGACGTTGAATGGAACGGTCGTCTCCAGGGTGCGCCTGTCCCACGGCGACGAGATCGCCCTGGGAGGCTGGCGGGCCACGGTGAACCTCGAGTAGCGTTTCCGCCAGTCTTGCCGGTCCTCGGCTAACATCGGCGAACTTCGACCCTGGGAGTCCGAGCCGCCGACATGCCTCTCTCTGAAGGGACCCGTCTCGGGAACTGCCGTCTCGTCCGGAAGCTGGGCGAAGGAGGCATGGCCGAGGTGTGGGAGGCGATCGACGTCACCCTCGAGCGGCGGGTCGCCATCAAGGTCGTCAAGGAAACGATCTCGAGCCTCCCGGAGTTCGACGCGAGGTTCCGGCGCGAGGCCAGGACGGCGGCGCAGCTGGAGCACCCGAACATTCTCCAGATCTACGGCTTCGGCGTCGAGAACGGAGTCGCCTTCATCGAGATGCCCTGCCTCTCGGGAGGGACCCTCGCCGCGCGGCTCGAGTCCGGGCCGCCGCCTTTGCCCGAAACCGTCTGCGAGTGGGTCGACGCCCTCGCCTCGGCGCTCGACGCCGCCCACGAGCGGGGCATCATCCACCGCGACATCAAGTCGGTGAACGTTCTGTTCGACCAGAGCGGCCGGATCGTCCTCGCCGATTTCGGCCTCGCCAAGAGCATGGCCGATTCGTCCGGCCTGACCGTGGCGGGGACGCTCATGGGAACCCCGATGTATCTCTCTCCCGAGCAGGCGAGGGGGGAATCGCTGACGCCTGCCTCAGACCAGTTCTCGCTCGGAGTCCTCGCCTACCGGATGCTCACGGGCCGGCTTCCCTGGGGGCCGAACGCGGCCCCCGCCGTCGTGATGATGCGAATCGTGTCGCATGCGCCGCCCGCGCCATCGTCCCTGCGCCCCGAGATCGGACCTGCCGTGGACGCGGTCTTCGACCGGGTTCTGGCGAAGAAACCGATGGGCCGCTACGACAGCTGTGGGGACTTCGCCGCGGCGCTGCGCGAGGCGCTGCTGCCGCGATGGGATCCCACGGTCATCGACACGCCGACGGTCGTCTCGTCCCAGCCCATCCTCGCCGCGCCGGAGGCGGTCGTAGCCTCCGCCCCGCCGCTGCGCCGCCCCCGCCCGGTCGCCGCCCCGCAACCCTTGCGCACGTCCCGGCGTTCGGGTCTCGTCGTCCTCCTCCTTCTCTTCCTCGGCGTGAACTCCGTCGTCCTCGGGCTCGTCGTGTGGGACAAGTTCGGCGCGAAGCTGCCCTGGGCGGCTCCCCCGGAGCCGCTCGCCCCCTCCGCTCTTCCGGCACCGCAGGCCACTGCCACGCCGGCGCCGCTCCCGGAACCCTCCCCTGATCCGGAGTCCGGTCCGATCGTCGTCGTCGAGCAGACGCCGCTCCCGGGACCCGACCCGGCCGAGACGCCCTCGCTGCCGGCCGAGACGCCGACGCCCGAACCGACCCCGACGGTAGAGCCGACGCCCACCGTCCCGCCCGCCCTGCCACCGGGGGCGATACCGCCGGTCCGGACGACGGACGTCCGGCCGACCTTCCCGGACGAGCTCATGCGCAGGCACGCCGGTCTGGACGCACGGGTCGAGCTGGAGGTCCTCGTTCTCGCCGACGGGACCATCGGATCGATCCGTGTCGAGAGGGGAGTGGACCCTCAGATCGACGACCTGGTCGTCCAGGCGGCGCGGAGCCAGCTGGTCTTCACCCCGGCATCGCTTCGGGGCCGGCCCATCGGCGCCCGAACGACGATCGTCGTCGGCGTGAGGTTCCGGCTGACGGCGCCGCCCGGCTGAGGCGTCAGGCGACGGCCGTCGTGCCCTCGGCGCAGCGGCAGACGACGTCCTCGTCGGGATTGCGGGCCGCGAGCCGCAGGGCCCTGGCCGGCTTCATCCCGGGGACGACCACCACCTTCTGATCCGGGAAGAAGTCCGCGAACTTCACGGCCGTCGTCGTCTCGAGCCGGGCGGCCACGGCGTCCGCACGGGACGTGTCGAGCGATAGCCCGTGGGTCGCGAGGTCGCCACACATCCGGTGGCGCAGGAGGTGAATGCGCTGGAGCGTCGAAAGGTAGGCGCCCCGCCAGATGGCGAGGTAGGGCCGATGGTCCATCGGATTCACCGAGAGCACCTTCCGGAGGCGGTTCGCCGGCAGGAAGGTGTACATGCTGACCTCGGGATGCTGGCGCAGGACCCATTGGCGTGTCGTCTCGAAGCGGGTATAGGACGCCGTTCGGATGTCCTGATCGGCGTTGTAGAGGAGCCCCCGGCGGTTCGCGAAACCGGCGATTCCCTTCGAGACGTACGGAACGAGAGGATCCAGGACGATGATGAGATCGGCTCCCTTTCGGATCGCCTCCGTGAAGTTGGACGTCCTCGTCACCGCGCCGTCGACGTAGTACCGCTCACCGATCCTCACCGAGGCGAACGCCGGGTTGATGCTGAGCGACGCCTGGATCGCCCGGCTCACGGGGACGTTTTCGAAACCAGGCTCACCGAACAGGACGTGCTCGCGGGCGTCCTGGTCGGTCGCTCCGACGAAGAGGCGGTGGTGCAGCTTGCGGAAGTCGTTCGTCGCGCCGGGTTGCGTGAAAAGGAACCGCAGCATCGCCTCGTAGCCGTTGGC
>DIAY01000255.1:10980-17112 GCA_002414905.1 Holophagales bacterium UBA5066
CCGCGAAGGGCGTTCTCGAAAGGTATCGCCAGGCTCGCGAGGTTGATGTGGGACATCTTCAGCAGCGAGAGGTCGACGTTCGGCATCCGCTCGCACGGATGGCCGGCGATCGCGGCCATGAACTCGTCCATGGAATAGCCGTTGGCGAGCATTCCGGAGAGGATGGCCCCGGCGCTGATCCCGAAGTAGAGCTCGAACCCGTTCAGCGCACCGGGCGGCAGGCAATCGGAGAGGCACTTCAGGGCCCCCATCTCGAAGTAGAGGCCCGTGATGCCGCCCCCGGACGCGCAGAGCGCTCGCGAGCCCTTCTTGCCGGCGGTCGTCATCCGGACGAGCTCGTCCACGACGAGCCGTCCGAAGGCGGCCGGGGCTGGCAGGCGCGGACAGTCGGAGTCGAGATGGCAGACCGAAGGGTCCCTGAGCACGTGGCCGACTCCGCGGCTGCCGAGCCGGCGGATGATCTCGTCCACCCGGGCCGAGTCTCGACCGGAGATCAGCGCGAGGACCCGGTGGAATCCGTAACGGAGCTCGACGTCGTGCTCGGCGTCCATCAGGTCGAGGAGCCGCATCGATTTCTCGAAGTGCTCCTCGAGCCGGGCGGCCGGGCCGGACATCGACCTCAGGTCGAGGACGACGGCGTTGTAATACCCGCGGTGGAGGGCTTCGTGGGCTTCCTCGGCGTCCTGCCTGAGGACGAAGCGGAGGGTCACGTCGTCGATCCGGAAGGCCGTGCCGCCGTCCTCCCGTGACCGGATCGCGCCCGGCACGGACCCGAGCACCCCGAAGAGACTCTCGGAGTGGGCCCGGCTCGGCGCGAGATAGAGGACTCTCTTCCGGACCACCTGGCCCGCCCGGGGGACCTGTCCGCCGTTCGCCACCGCGCCACCTCCCGCATCCTCACGAGTCCGGCGGCCGTTCCGCGGGCCACGCCAGTCTGCGTGCCTCCACCCCCGGAACCCGATCCGCCTACCGGGGCTTGCCCCACCCTTCAATCTCCGCTTTTCGTTGCGGTGCGTCAAGAGGTTCGCCGCTGGCCGGAGACAGGCCCCGCGCGCCGTGTGAAACTACAGACGGGGAGGAAGCCACGACATGCCGACCGCTCAAAAACGGACCGCCCTCTGGGGGCGGACGATCTTCAGAGTCCTCGGACAGAACCGCCTCAGCCAGGCGGGCGTCGTCGTGACCTCCGCCACCGGTATCTCGATGGTCTTCCTCTGGATCATCGAAATCCTCAAGGGGGGGCACGGGCACCCGTACTCGGGGATCATCCTGTTCCTGATCCTGCCGGCCCTCTTCGTCGCGGGACTCCTCCTCATCCCGGCCGGCTTTCTCCTGCAGCGCCGCCTCGACCGGAAGGCGGGACGGACGGCCGAGCCCCCGCCGCCGATCGACCTCACCTCGCCGAAGTTCCGCCGCGTCCTCACCTTCGTTGCGATCGCCACGCTGGCGAACGCGACCCTCGTCGGGTTCGCCTCCTACAAGGGTCTCGAGGTGATGGACTCCGTCGGGTTCTGCGGCGAAGCGTGCCACACGGTGATGGCGCCCGAGCTGGCCGCGTACAGGGGGTCGCCGCACTCCCGCATCGGCTGCGTGGAGTGCCACATCGGAGCGGGTGCCGGCTGGTTCGTCAAGTCGAAGCTCTCCGGAACGCGGCAGGTGATCGCCGTCGTGCTCAAGACGTACTCCACACCCATTCCTTCCCCGGTCCACCACCTCCGCCCGGCCCGGGAGACCTGCGAGCAGTGCCACTGGCCGCAGCGGTTCACGGGTGACCGCGTCCTCATCAAGCGCAAGTACGCCGAGGACGAGAAGAACACGCAGCTGACGACGGTCCTCGTCATGCACGTCGGTGGCGCAAACGCCCAGGGGAGCGTCGGGATCCACGGCCGGCACCTCGACGCCGGATCGCGGATCAGCTACAGGACCCTCGACGAACGGCGCCAGCAGATTGCCACCGTGAGCTACCGCGACGACACCGGGCAGACGGTCGACTTTGCGAGCACGGAGCTGAAGGTGACGCCCGAGGCCCTCGCGAAGGGAGAGACGCGGTCCATGGACTGCGTCGACTGCCATAATCGGCCGACGCACGCGTTCGAGCTGCCCCACCGGGGCCTCGACCGCGAGATCACGGCGGGCGCGATCAGCCGGGAGCTGCCCTTCGTGAAGAAGAAGGCCCTCGAGCTTCTCAAGGGGAAATACGGGAGCCAGGACGAGGCGAAGAAGGCGATCGCCGATGGTCTGACCGGGTACTACGCGGCGACGTACCCGGATATCGCGTCCTCGAAGAAACTCGAGATCGAGGCGGCGGTGACGGCAGTCCAGGCGGTCTACCTGAGGAACGTCTTCCCGAACATGAAGCTCGACTGGGGCTACCACCCGAACAACATCGGGCACGAGGACTTCCCGGGCTGCTTCCGATGCCACGGGGGAAACCACGAGTCGAAGGACGGCAAATCGATCTCCGCAGATTGCGAGGCCTGCCACCAGGTGCTCGCGATGGACGAGGAGAACCCGGAGATCCTGACTCAGCTCGGCCTGAAGTAGGCCCGGGCGAGGGCCGGCGTTGCGCCTCCTGATGTGTTTGCATCAGGAGGCACAACCCTCGGCACGGAAGGCTGGTGCGTTCGGCCGATGTTCCGGACCGTGCGTGGCTCGTATCATCAGCGGCCGTGACGGAGGTGACCTTGGCCGACCCGCGTCTCGACCGCCCGCACCGTTCGTCGCGGCTGGGCCTTTTCGCCCTCGCCCTCCTCCTCGCGCTGACCCGGATCGCCGGGGCGCAGGAGAACTCGGACTGCCTCGAGTGCCACTCCGACAAGACGCTCACGAAGCAGCGGGGAAGCCGGACCGTCTCGCTCTACGTGGACGACAAGCGGCTTGCGAAGTCGGTTCACGCCGACGCCCCCTGCGTCGCCTGCCATGCCGACCTCTCCGGCAAGGAGCTCCCGCACGAGGAGACGCTCGCGGCGCCGACCTGCGACGCGTGCCACGGCGAGATCGTGAAGATGTACGCCGAGAGCCTTCACGGGAAAGCGGTGAAGAAGGGGGACGCCACGGCTCCCCGCTGCTGGACCTGCCACACGGGGCACGACATCGTGAAGGTGAAGGACCCGAAGTCGCCGGTGCTGCCGCAGAAGGTCCCGTTCCTCTGCGGGAAGTGCCACCGCGAGGGGACGGCGGTCCAGCTGCAGCACGACATCCCGCAGGACCGGATCCTCGAGAACTACACCGAGTCGATCCACGGCGAGGGGCTCCTGAAGAAGGGTCTGACGGTTTCGGCGACGTGCGTGTCGTGCCACACCGCGCACTTCACGCTTCCCCACACCGACCCGCGCTCTTCGATCGCGCGGAAGAACATCGCGAAGACCTGCTCGGCCTGCCACTCGAACATCGAGGCCGTCCACCAGAGAATCATCAAAGGCGAGCTCTGGGAAAAAGAAGCGAACGTCCTCCCGGCCTGCGTCGACTGTCATCAGCCGCACACGGTCCGGAAGGTCTTTTACGACGCGGGCCTCGCGGACCAGGAATGCCAGAAATGCCACGCGCGAAAGGACCTGAAGGCGAAGGACGGCCGCTCGATGTTCGTCGACGGCACCGACCTCGCGGGGTCCCGGCACCAGAAGACGCGCTGCTCCCAGTGCCACGCCGAGGTCAAGCCGTCGCTCGAGCGACCCTGCGCCACGATCACGGCGAAGGTGAACTGCGGCGCGTGCCACGCCGAGGTCGTCTCGCAGTACGCCAGGAGCACGCACGGCAAGCTCGTCCTACGGGGGGACTCGAACGGGCCGCCGTGCGCGGAGTGCCACGGAACGCACGGTGTGAAGGGGCGGACCGATCCCCTCTCTCCGACGTTCCCGAGGAACGTCCCGAAGCTCTGCGCGACCTGCCACCGGGAAGGTGAGAAGGCCGCACGCCGGTACACGGGCGACCAGCACCGGATCATCGAGAACTTCTCCGAGTCGATCCACGGCAAGGGGCTCCTGGAGAGCGGCCTCGTCGTGAGCGCGACGTGCACCTCGTGCCATACGGCGCACAGCGTCCTGCCGGCGAAGGATCCCGAGTCCAGCGTGAACCCGGACCGGCAGCCGGCCACGTGTGGCCGCTGCCACAACGGGGTCGAGGAGAAGTTCCAGAAGAGCATCCACTCGAAGCTCGTCTCGAAGTCGAAGGAGAGGCTCCCCGTGTGCGAGGACTGCCACTCGGCGCACACGATCCGGCGAACGGACGAGGTCGGTTTCAAGCTGGCCGTCATGACCTCCTGTGGCAAGTGCCACAAGGACGTCACCGAGACCTACTTCGACACGTTCCACGGGAAGGTGTCCCAGCTCGGGTACGGCAAGACGGCCAAGTGCAACGACTGCCACGGGGCGCACGACATCCTGCCGCCATCGAACCCGGCCTCCCGCCTCTCCCGGGAGAACGTCGTGGGCACCTGCCAGAAGTGCCACCCGGGCGCGACGCGCCGGTTCGCGGGCTACCTGTCGCACGCGACGCACCACGACAAGAAGAAGTACCCGATCCTCTTCTTCACGTTCTGGGGGATGACGGCGCTCCTCGTGGGGACGTTCACGATCAGCGGCCTCCACACGCTCCTCTGGCTCCCGCGCGCGCTGAAGATGCGCAAGGAGCTGAAGGCCGAGGAAGCAGCCCACGGCGCCGCCGACGAGAAGGCGCTCCAGTTCGTCCGGTTCACGCGTCTCGAGCGGACGATGCACATCTCCCTGATCGTCAGCTTCATCACGCTCGCGCTCACCGGCCTGACGCTGAAGTTCTCGTTCACTGCCTGGGCACGGACGCTCTCCAAGGCCTTCGGGGGCTTCGAAGGAGCCGGGTACCTCCACCGGGCCGCCGCGGTCCTCATGTTCACGATCTTCGTCACGCACATCGTCGACGTCTTCCGGAGGAAGAAGCGCGAGGGGAAGAGCTGGAAGCAGATGCTGACAGGCCCGAGCACGATGCTGCCGACGATGAAGGACGCCCGGGACGCCGCCGGGACGATCAAGTGGTTCCTGGGCCTCGGTCCGAGGCCGCAGTACGGCCGCTGGACGTACTGGGAGAAGTTCGACTACTTCGCCGTCTTCTGGGGCGTCTTCATCATCGGCTCGACGGGGCTGCTCCTCTGGTTCTCCGAGCTGTTCACTCGGCTCCTTCCCGGATGGTTCCTCAACGTCGCGACGATCATCCACAGCGACGAGGCCCTCCTCGCCGTCGGCTTCATCTTCACGATCCACTTCTTCAACACGCACCTGCGTCCCGAGAAGTTCCCGATGGACATCGTCGTCTTCACGGGCCGGATGTCCGTCGAGGAGCTCAAGCGCGACAAGCCGGCGGAATACGAGGCGCTCGTGGCGAGCGGGAAGCTCGAGGAGAACCTCGGAGAGCCCTACCAGCCCGTGGTCCTGAAGGCGGTCAAGGCGTTCGGGTGGGCTGCCCTCACGATCGGCTTCCTGACCGTCATCTGGATCCTCTACGCGATGCTCTTCTCTTATAGGTAAGCCGTTTCCTGGACTGAGTTCCCAGCCGCCCCGGGGCCTCTGCCCCGGGGCGGCTGCCGTTCCGGGGCTTGCCGTTCGAGGGGGACCAGGCTTCTCCGTCACGTCGTTTCGGCAGGGGCCGCGTGCGGGCCGGCACATGTCACGGCCGCCTGCTGCGTACGGCCGTATAGTAGAAAAGCAAGACCTGACCCCAAGCCCGGACCCCAAGCCTGGCGACTCCAAGCCCGGGAGTCTGAGCGGGTGGGAGGGGTGTCCCGCGAGCGACGTTCGAGCACGCGCGGGGACTCGCACGGTCCTGCGAGCAGGCCGCCGGATCAGGCGGGCGCACGTGTCCGACGAGCGCGATACCTGCACGACAACGGTCGTTGGATTGGAGGTGGGGGTCCGGGGGGCCGCGCGAAGCTCAGGCCCCCCGGCGAGCGCGAGGAGTTTGCGCCCGCCCCGGCGGCCCGCGCAGCGTGGCCATTGCGGGTCGCGCGCGCGCAGAAGTCGCCGTGGGGCACCCCTCCTGCCCGCGACTCGTGTGGCACGGTGAAATGGATTGACGATGCTCCCGGTCTCCCGGTTTCCCGGTCTCTCCGGTCACCTCGGTCTCTCCGATCCTTCGGGCATAGATGAAAAGGGCCCGGTCCTCGCG
>DIAY01000255.1:17303-29139 GCA_002414905.1 Holophagales bacterium UBA5066
TCGAGGATCCTCTCGAGCTCGAGCGGGTGCTCCTCCTCCATCTCGCGGTGGGAGAGCTTGCCCGTGAACCAGGCCGTGTTCATCGGGTAGGAGTCGGGGTTGAAGATCACGAAGTAGAAGTGCCAGACGATGATCGCGAGCGTCGCGAGGATCGCCTCGTAGAAGTGGATCGAGCGGGCGACGTCGTAGCCGAGCTTCCCGAAGAGATTCATGAAGCTGTTGTCGAGCCACATCGCGAAGCCCGTGCCGGCCATGACGAGCGTCCCCCAGATGAGCGCCCAGTATTCGGCCTTCTCGATGTAGCTGAAGCGGTCGAGCTTCGGCTTGACGGGCGAGAGGCCGAGGTTGTACTTGAGCATGTCGACGACGTCGCGGGCGTCCTTGAGCTTGAACCAGAGGTCCTTCACGAGCTGGCGCCCGCGGGCGGTGAAGATGACGTAGTAGAGGTGATACATCGACGCCAGGGTCATCACGACCGCGGCGATCCGGTGGATGACGCTCCGGGCCGCGAACGCCGAGCCCCAGAGACTCCGAATGGAGACCACCCACCAGGAGTCGGGGAAGCGAAGCATGAAGCCGGTGATGACGAGGACGATGAAGCTCAGCGCGAGGGCGCCGTGCTGGAGCCGCTCCTGGAGCGTCATCCGGAGGTAGAGCCGGTTGGGCGCGGGATCGATCTCGACGAGACCGTGCCGAACCTGATGCTGGTGACGGGCCTTCTTCACGAAGTCGAGAAGGTTGTGTCCGGCCATGCCGCCGATCGTGCCGACGATGAGGCCGACGTAGATGAAGCCGATCCACCAGAGAACGGGTTCATCGGTTTTCGAGGTGGCGTCGACGTGGATTTTCCCCTGGGCGAAGCGGGCGCCCGCGCCGGGGTGGCACTTCCCGCACGTCGCGACGAGGTTCTCCTTGCTGACCCTGGAGGCCGGATCGGAGGAGGGGAGGATGTCGTGGGAGCCGTGGCAGCTCGCGCAGTTCGCGACGTTGACCTGCCCGCCCCTCACCGCGAGGCCGTGGAAGCTCGCCTCGAAGGTGGCGAAACGGTTGCTCTCGATCCCGTACTTCTCCGAGAGCCGGAGCGAGGAGTGGCAGGGGGTGCAGACCTTCTGGGAGACGTTTGCGGCCGCGACGGGGGACTTCGGGTCGTTTGCCTTCAGGATGCCGTGCTCGCCGTGGCAGGTCGTGCAGGTCGGTGCCTCGAGGACGCCCTTTGCCAGCGCCTTACCGTGGGCGCTCCTGGCGAAGACCTTGCCGATTTCTCCGTGGCACCTCGCGCAGATCGCCTCGATGGCGAGCGGGCCGGAAGCAGCGCCGGCGGCCGTCTTCTTCCGGGCCGTGTGGGCGCCGTGGCAGTCGACGCAGTTGGCCGCCTTCTCGTTGCCGGCGAGAAGGGCGCGGCCGTGGACGCTCTGCTCGTACTGCGCGATGAATCCGGCGCTCGGGGCGACCCGGGCGCGGACCTCGGGGCTGTCGAGGTGACAATTGAGACAGAGCTTCTCCTGGGCCTGTTTCGCCGTTGCGGGCGGGGCGCCGTCGGCCGCCGAGGCGAGGCGAGTCCGGTGGCAGGTGAGGCAGGCCGGGGCCTCCTTCACGTTTGCAGCCGCAGCGACACCGTGGGCGGAGGTGCCGTAGAGGTTCACCTCGGTCTCGTGACAGGTCGCGCAAACCTTTCCGACGGCGGCGCCGGCAACGGGAGAGGCGGGGTCGGAGACCCTCGTGACGGCGTGTCCGCCGTGGCAGTCCTGGCAGGCGATCGCCTCGGGGTCCGCGGCCATCATCGGGTGGAAGACGTGCTTCTCGGCCATGCCGTCGTGGCAGGACGAGCAGGAGACGGCCTTCAGCTTCTCCCCGTGAGGGAACTCCCTGATCTTCGCGAGGTCGGCGTGGCAGTCGACACAGGAGAGCCCGGCCTCGCCGTGGACCGAGCGGTCCAGCACGGCTTTCGGGGGTTTCATCCCCTTTCGCATCGCCTCGGAGTGGCAGGCGAGGCAGTCGTCGTCGGTCGGCGGCTTCGCTGAAGCGGTATTCGCCAGGGCGAAGGCGGCGAGGATGACGAGGAGAAGGACGAAGCCGGCGCGAAGCCGGGCGAACGAATCAGACTGAGCGCGATCGGTCACGGTTTCCCCCGCGCGGATTATTCGGACCGGGAGCGGTCTCTTCAATGATTCAGGGGCATCAGATGGAGAGAGGTACCGGGATGGCGTCCACGAGCAGACGAGGTGGCGGCCGGCGCGATCGGGAACCCGTGACCGCGGTTCCACCGCCGGGTAATTGACAGGGCCGGAGAAGTGAATATTATTGCATTGTCGTGAATACTAATCCATCTGCGTCTCCCCTCCGCCGGCGCGACGCGATCGTCCGCCTCCTGAAGGAGGAGCCCGTGCGGTCCCAGGAAGAGCTGCAGCGGCTCCTGGCCCGGCGCGGCTTCGAGGCCACCCAGCCGACCCTTTCCCGCGACGTCCGCGACCTCGGGCTCGTGAAGACGCCCCGGGGCTACGCCCTGCCGGGGGCCGTGGAACCGGCCGAGGACGGCCGGCGGCGTCTCGGGCGGCTCGATCGGGTCCTGGCAGAGTCGGTCCTCTCCGTCCGGGTCGCCGGGACCCTGGTCGTCCTGAAGACGCCCCCCGCCGGCGCGCACCCGGTGGCGAGGGTCCTCGACGAGGCCGGACTCCCGGAGGCCGCGGGCTCGATCGCAGGAGACGACACGGTTTTCGTGGCCACTTTCGACGCCGCTTCCGCGCGAGCGCTCGCCGCCCGCCTTTCCATCCCCGGGGCGCCCGCCCCGTCGCGCCGACGCGGCGCCTGAAGGCCGGACGAGGGATTCGGGAGATGAGAGATTGAGCGTGATTCGTGTCTCCGTCGTGGGCGCCGCCGGCTACTCCGGCGCGGAAGCCGTCCGCCTGCTCTCCCGCCATCCGCGCGTGGTCCTGACCGGGCTCTTCGGCAGCGCGGGCGGAAGGAGAGCGGCTTTCGGAAGCCTGCATCCCGACCTCGCGGGCCTCGACGGGCCGGAGGTCGTCCCGTACGTCGAGGCGGCGCTGCTCGAGGGGGCGCCCGACGTCGCGATCCTGGCGACGCCGAACGAAGTCTCGGCCGAGGTGACGCCGGGGCTCCTGGCCGCCGGAGTGCGGGTGATCGATGTCTCGGGAGCGTTCCGCCTCAGGGAGGCCTCGCTCTACCCGGCGTGGTACGGCTTCGAGCACCCGGCCCCGGCTCTCCTCGGCGAGGCCGTCTACGGCCTCACCGAGTGGTGCGGCGCCGAGCTCGAGGGTGCGCGGCTCGTGGCCAACCCGGGTTGCTACCCGACCTCCGTCCTGCTCGCCATGAAGCCGCTCGTGCTGCTCCTGGCGCCCCACCAGCCTCTCCTCGTGACCTCGGCGAGCGGAGTCTCGGGAGCGGGGAAGAAGGCCGATGTGGCGTACTCGTTCTGCGAGCTGGCGGGAAGCTACAAGGCCTATGCAGCAGGCTCACACCGGCACGAGCCCGAGATGCGCCAGGAGCTGGGTCTGGCAGACGAGGCCGCGTTCTCCTTCGTCCCGCACCTTCTCCCCGTCGTCCGCGGAATCCTCTCGACGATCCACGTCTCGTTCGACGCACCGGTCTCCGACGCCGCGGTTGCGGACCGGTTCGCCAGGGTGTACGAGGGCCGGCCGTTCGTGAGGGTCCTCCCGGCGGGACACCTCCCCGAGCTGCGGGACGTCGTCGGGACTCCCCGGGCCCACATCGGATGGAAGCTCCTGCCGGGGTGCCGCAGGGCGATCGTCGTCTCCGCCATCGACAACCTACTCAAGGGGGCCGCCTCGCAGGCGGTCCAGAATCTCAACAGGGTCTTCGGCCTGCCGGAGACGGAGGGTCTCCTGTGACGGACGTCGTCAAGCTGGGGGGAAGTCTCCTCGAGAACCGGGACCTCCGCCACGCCGCCCTCGAGGCGGTCGCGACGGCGTGGACCTCGGGAAAGAGGTCGATCGTCGTCCACGGAGGCGGCAAGCGCATCGACGCGATGCTCGCCGCCCTCGACATCCCGAAGAAGGTGCAGGGAGGCCTTCGCGTCACCGACGCCGAGACGCTCGACGTGGTGGTCTCGATTCTCTCCGGGCTCGTGAACAAGACCCTCGTCGCCGAGCTGCGGGGCCGCGGCATCCGTGCCGCAGGGCTGTCGGGCGCCGACGGCGACACGCTCTGGGCCGAGTTCCACGAAGCGGTCGAAGGGGTCGACCTCGGGTTCGTCGGCCGCGTCGTCCGGTGCGACCCGGCGCTCCTGTCCGCGGTCCTCGGCGCAGGATTCCTGCCGCTCGTGGCGTCGGTCGCGCTCGGGCGGGAGGGGACGCTCCTGAACGTGAACGCCGATTCGGCCGCCGCGGCCCTCGCGGGCGCGCTCGGAGCCAAGAGGCTCGTCTTCCTCACCGACGTGGAAGGGGTGAAGGGCGCCGACGGCGCCGTGATCGAGCGGATCGACGCGAGAGCGGCACGGGCGCTGCTCGCCTCGCCCGTCGTCACCGGCGGCATGAAGCCGAAGCTCCGCGCCGCCGTCGAGGCGCTGGAGGCGGGTGTCGAGGAAGTCCTCATCGCCGGGCCTTCGTTTCACCGTGCGGCCCTGCTGGAAGGGAAGGGAGGAACCCGCCTTGTCGCGGCCTGACGAAAGCCCGCAGTCGGTCGAGGCCCGTGCGGCGTCGTACCTCCTCGGGACGTACGCCTATACCCGGTTCCATCCGCGCGACGGGCGCGGGGCGAAGCTCATCGACGCGGAGGGGAAGGTCTACTGGGATCTCCTCGCCGGCATCGCGGTGAACGCCCTGGGCTACCGTCACCCGCGCCTCGTGAAGACGCTCCGCGCCGAAGCGACGGACCTCCTCCACGTCTCGAACCTTTTTTACCAGGCGGCCCAGGGTGAGCTGGCCGAGCGTCTCGTGACCCTCTCGGGCCTTTCGCGCGCCTTCTTCTGCAACAGCGGGACGGAGGCGAACGAGGCGGCGATCAAGTTCGCGCGGCTGGCGACGCCGGGCCGCTCGAAGCTCGTCGCCCTCGACAATTCGTTCCATGGCCGGACGGCCGGCGCGGTCTCCATCACCGGCAACGCCGCCTACCGCGAGCCATTCCTGCCGCTTCTCCCGGGCGTGACCTTCGCCCCGCCGAACGACATGACGGCCCTGGAGGCCGCGGTGGACGCGGAGACGTCTGCTGTCTTCCTCGAGCCGATCCAGGGGGAAGGGGGAATCGTCCCGCTCTCGCCGGAGTTCCTCCGGACGGCCCGCACGCTCTGCGACGCGACGGGGGCCGTCCTCGTCTTCGACGAAATCCAGTGCGGACTCGGACGCACCGGCCACCTCTTTGCCTTCCAGGCTTCGGGCGTCGTCCCCGACGTCGTGACGATGGCCAAGCCCCTCGGTGGCGGCCTCCCCCTCGGTGCAGTCCTGAATGGGCCGCGAATGGAGGGGCTCGTGAAGCCGGGCCACCATGGGACCACCTTCGGGGGCAACCCGGTCGCCTGTCGCCTCGGTCTCGCCGTCCTCGACGAGCTCGTCGAGGGAGGACTCGTCGCGAAGGTGGCGCAGACGGGTGAGTGGTTCAGCAGGAAGCTCGCCGCGCTGAAGAAGCGCTGCCCGGCCGTCGTCGACGTCCGTGGCGCCGGCCTGATCCGGGGCATCGAGCTCGACCGCGAGGCGGGCCCGGTCCAGAGGACGCTCCTCGAGAAGGGCTTCGTCGTCGGGACGGCCCGCAAGACGGTGATTCGCCTCCTCCCCCCCTACGTCATCCCGAGGGCCGCTCTCTCGGCCTTCCTGACCGCCCTCGAAGAAACACTGAAGGAAGGTGCCGTATGAGCACGCCGAAGATCAAGAAGGCCGCCCTCGCCTACTCGGGGGGCCTCGACACGTCGATCATCATTCCCTGGCTCAAGGAGAACTACAGCTGCGAGGTCGTCGCGGTCGCCGTCGACGTCGGCCAGGCCGAGGAGACGGCGGGCCTGAAGGAGAAGGCGTTCGCCACGGGCGCCTGTGACTTCCACCTGATCGACGCGAAGGAGGAGTTCGCGGCGGAATTCCTCTGGCGCGTCCTGCGCGCCGGGGCCGTCTACGAGCACGAGTACCTCCTCGGCACGTCGACGGCGCGCCCCCTCATCGCAAAGAAGCAGGTGGAGATCGCCCTTGCGACCGGGTGCGACGCCCTCTCCCACGGCTGCACGGGGAAGGGGAACGACCAGGTCCGCTTCGAGCTCGCCTATCAGTCGCTGGCGCCGGAGCTGACGATCATCGCGCCGTGGCGGGAGTGGTCGATCGGTTCGCGCGAGGAGGCGATCGACTACGCGGCCGAACGAAACATTCCGGTGCCCGTCACGAAGAAGGAGCCCTACTCGCGCGACCGCAATCTCTGGCACATCTCGCACGAGGGCGGACCGCTCGAGGACCCGGCGTTCGAGCCCGAGGAGTCGATGTTCAAGCTGACCGTCGATCCGAGGAAGGCGCCCGACGAGCCCGAGAAGGTGAGGATCGGGTTCGAGGGAGGCTTCCCGGTCGAGGTGAACGGAAAGCTGCTCGCTCCGGCCGACCTCCTGGTCGCACTCAACGAGATCGCCTCGCGTCATGGCGTCGGCCGGATCGACATGGTCGAGAACCGGCTCGTCGGCATCAAGTCGCGCGGCGTCTACGAGACGCCGGGGGGAACGCTCCTCGTCCAGGCCCTCAGGGCACTCGAGACTCTGACCCTCGATCGCGACGCCATGCACGAGAAGGAGCGGCTCGCGCTGCGCTACGCCGAGCTCGTCTACTTCGGGCAGTGGTTCAGCCCGCTCCGCGAGGCGCTCGAGGCGTTCGTCGAGAAGGTGACGGAAACCTGTACGGGCCACGTCACGCTGAAGCTGTTCAAGGGCTCGGCGATGGTCGTCGGCCGCACCTCGCAGCACTCGCTCTACTCGGCGAACCTCGCTTCCTTCAACATGACCGGCTACACGTCGCACGACGCGACCGGCTTCATCCGCCTCTTCGGCCTCCCGACGCGGGGCCGAAAGAGGATCGTTCCGCCATCGGCCGAGGCCGTCAGGGCGGGCGAGAAGCTTCGGCTCGAGCCCTGGGGATGAGCGAGCGCCACGACCTCTGGGGCGGGCGGTTTGCCGCGGGACCGGCTGAGGTCCTCCGCCGGTTCAACGACTCGTGGTCGTTCGATCGGGCGCTCCTCGCCGAGGACGTCCAGGGGTCGATCGCCTGGGCCGATGAGCTCGGGCGCTGCGGCGTCCTGACCGCCCTGGAGGTGCGGAAAATCGTGAAGGGTCTCCGGGCAGTGAAGGCGGCGTGGGACGCGGGTGAGGGGCGGGACGTCGACGCCGAGGACGTCCACTCCTTCGTCGAAGGAGAGCTCGCGAAGCGGATCGGTCCGCTCGCGGGCAAGCTCCACACCGGCCGTTCTCGCAACGACCAGGTCGCGACCGACCTGAGGCTCTGGCTGCGAAATGCGTTCGACTCCTTCCACGCGGCGGTCCTCGAGCTGGCCGAGGCGCTGACCGTACGGGCCGCCGCCGAAGCCGCAACGCCGATGCCTGGCTACACGCACCTCAAGCGCGCCGAGCCGGTGACGTTCGGCCACTGGAGCCTCGCGTACGCGGAGATGCTCCTCAGGGACGCCGACCGCATCCGCGCTGCACGGCACCGCGCGAACGAGTGCCCGCTCGGCGCCGGCGCCCTCTCGGGGACGCCCCTTCCAATCGACCGCGAACGGCTCGCCAGAAGCCTCGGCTTCGACCACGCGTCGGCGAACTCCCTCGATGCCGTCTCCGACCGCGACGCCGCGGCCGAGTACCTCTTCGTGGCAGCGCTTCACCTCTCGCATCTCTCCCGGATGGCCGAGGACCTGATCTTCTTCACGACGGACGAGGCGGGTTTCGCTGAGCTGCCGGACGCGCTTTCGACGGGCTCCTCCCGGATGCCGCAGAAGAAGAACCCCGACGTCCTGGAGCTCGTGCGCGGCCACGCCGGACGCTCGATCGGGGAGCTGACGGGTCTCCTGGCGATTCTCAAGGGCCTGCCGCTCGCCTACGACAAGGACCTGCAGCTCGACAAGGAGCCGCTCTTCCGGACGCGCGCCGTCCTCGCGGCGGCGCTTCCGGCACTCACCGCGGTCGTTAAGGGTCTTCGGTTGAAGCCGGAGCGGATGAGAGCTGCGGCCGGGGACGACCGCCTTCTGGCGACGGAGCTTGCCGATGCGCTCGCTCGGCGCGGTGTGCCGTTCCGGGAGGCGCACGAGGTCGTCGGCCGCCGCTTCGCGCTCGCCGAGGAGAGCGGGAAGGGGCTCGTGGAGCTTCCTCCCGGAGACGGAATCACGAAGGCCGACCTCGCCTCGGTCGATCTCGAGAAGGCGCTGGCACGCCGGGGCGCGGTCGGCGGCTCGTCTCCGAAGCTCGTCGTGCGGGCCGCAAAGAAGGCCGCCGCGCAAATCGCGGCGGAGAAGCAGGCCGCGAAGGAGGCCTTCGCGGCGGGAAGAAAGGCCGCGGCCGGGACGGGAAAGAAGTGAAGCTGCCGAAGGGTTTCCTCGGCTCGGCCGTCCGCGCCGGCCTGCGCAAGAAACCGGGGCTCGACGTCGCGCTCCTCGTCGCCCCGGAAGGGGCGAACGCCGCCGCGGTCTTCACGAAGAACCTCTTCCAGGCGGCGCCGGTCACGCTCTCTCGCGCGGCGCTGAAGAAGAGCGGTGGCCGTGTCCGGGCGGTGGTCGTCAACGCGGGCTGTGCCAATGCCGTGACCGGCGCCGGGGGAGACGCCGCGGCAAGAAGGGTCCAGCAAAGGGCCGCCGAGCTTGCCGGTTGCCCTCGCGAGGAGGTCTTCGTCGCGTCGACGGGGGTCATCGGCGTCGTTCTTCCCGACGAGAAGGTCCGGGCTTTCCTTCCCGACGCGTTTGCCCGTCTCTCCGCGGGAGGCCTCGAGGCCGTGTCGCGCGCCATCCTGACGACGGACGCGGCGCCGAAGGTGGCGTCGGCGACCTTCCGTCACGGAGGCACGACCTGCCGCGTGGTGGGCGTCGCCAAGGGCGCCGGAATGATCCATCCGAATATGGCGACGATGCTCGCCTTCGTCACGACGGATGCCCCGGCCTCGGCCCCCCTCCTTTCGGCGGTGCTGAAGGAGGCGGTCGACGGGAGCTTCAACGCCATCTCGGTCGACGGCGACACCTCGACGAACGACACCGTCCTTCTCCTCGCGTCTGGAAAGGCCGGAGGATCCCGGCTGAGGTCGATGGACGAAGCCGCGGCGTTCCGCGCGGCGCTCGCGAAGGTGTGCGGGGAGCTCGCCTGGAGAATCGTGAGGGACGGTGAAGGAGCGAAGCGGGTCATGGAGATCACGATCGAGGGCGCCGCCACCGAGCGCGAGGCCAGGCTCGCCGCGCATGCGGTCGCGACCTCGTCCCTCGTGAAGACCGCCCTCTACGGCGGCGATCCGAACTGGGGACGGATCCTCGCGGCGATCGGCCGCAGCGGAGCCCGCGTCTCCACGCGGAGCGTGTCTCTGAAAGCGGGGAGCGTCGTCCTCGTGAAGGACGGTGCTCCGACGTCCTACCGTGAGGAGGCGGCGGCGAAGGCGTTCGCGCGCGAGCGTGTTCCCCTCGTCGCGAACCTCGGTGTCGGAAAGGCCAGGGCGCGCCTTCTCGCCGCCGACCTCGGCCACGAATACGTCTCGGAGAACGCCGACTACCGGAGCTGAGCGGAAGCGGCGGCTAGAATCCTCGCAAATCGTCGCCTGACCAAGGAGGATCTCGCCATGGCCGGACGCCTCTCCGCCACGCTTCTCTCCGTCACCGTCCACCGCAACGGCCGTGCGACGACCGCTCCGAGGCCGATGGACGTTGCGCTCGTCGCGCGCCTCCTGAATCCGGTCACGGGTGAAGTCCTCGCGGCGAGGGCATTCGAGTTCCGGGCGACGACGGGTGAGACGGTCGGGGCCGGCAAGCTCGTCGCCGGGCTCGAGCCGGGGCAGGGGGCACCCCTCTTCGAGAAGCCGGTCGCGCTGCCCGACGTGGCGGTTCTCGACCTGCGTTTCACGGTCCTCTACCAGAACGACCTCGGGCCGATCCTGGGCGCGGCGATCAACAGGATCGTCGACCTCCTGGCCAGCAAGGTCCCGATTGCCGGTGACCTCCTCGGCCCGCGTCTCCACGTGAAGATCGGAAACCGGATCTCCGAGGAATACGGCCGCGAGAGTCTTCTCCTGAACGCCACGGCGACGGGCGAGCCCGTACGGGCTCTCGTCCTCGAGCTCGAGGCGCCGGAGGCAGTTCGCGGGGTCTACCTGATGGACGCGACGGGGCGTTCGCCCGCGAAGGTCTCTCCGCCGACCGTCTTCATCGAAGCTGGAGAGACGGCGGCGACGGTCGTCCTTACGGTCGGAGTCGAGCCCCCGGCCCCGGTAAAGAAGGCCAGGGCGCGGGCGGCGAAAGCGAGGCCGAAGGCGAAGAAATAGCGGGAGTCTCTCCCGCGCTACGCGCTCGGCCCTGACAATTCGATCTCCCTCTCGACCTGCTCCCACTCGGTCATCAGGCCTTCGATCCGCAGCTTCAGCTGCTTCTGCTCCTCCTCGAGCCTGCGGACTTCCGCCTGGGCGCTCTTCCCGAAGAGGGCCGGATCGAGGAACCGCTCGCTGATGTCGTGGACCCGCGTCTCGGCGGACTCGATCAGCCCCGTCAACTCGTCGCGCTTCTTCTCGAGCGCCTTCACCCGATTCTGGCGTTTCGGCTCGGGCTCCTTCTTCCGGGCTTCCTGGCTCTTCCTGGCTTTCCGGACGTTGAGCAGGACGGTGTCCGCGTCGAGGTGATCGTCTCCGCAGCGCTCGAGGTATTCGTCGTAGGTCCCGCGGTAGTCGTTGAGGCCCTTCGGCGAGATTTCGAGGATCCGGTTGGCGAGGCGGGAGACGAACCAGCGGTCGTGGGAGACGAAGACCAGCGTCCCGTCGTACTCGTTCAGCGCCGTGACGAGCGCTTCGATCGCCTCGATGTCGAGGTGGTTCGTCGGCTCGTCCAGGACGAGGACGTTGGGGCCGACGACGGAGAGGCGGGCGAAGACGAGGCGGGCGCTCTCGCCTCCCGACAGGGCCCGGACGGGCTTGTCGGCGTCGTCGCCCGTGAAGAGGACGTGTCCGAGGTGTCCGCGGACGAAGCCGATCGGCTCGCCCGGGGCCGCCTCCCAGAGCCAGGCCTCGACCGACTGGCGGCCGGCGCCGTGGAGCTCGGAGTGGTCCTGGGAGAAATACCCGGGGCTCGCCTCGTAGCCCCACGTGACCTTGCCGGAGTCGGGCTTCAGCTCGCCCATCGCGATCTTCAGGAGCGTCGACTTGCCAATACCGTTCGGGCCGATGATCGCGAGACGGTCTCCCCGGTCGACCCGAAGAGAAACGTCCTTCAGAACGACGTTGTCGCCGTACGCCTTCCCGACCGAGTCGATCTCCAGAGCGGTTCGCCCGCTCGGCCGCCGCTGACGGAAGCGGAACCGCGGGTGCCGGCGGGAGCTCTCGGGGAGCTTGTCGATGACGATCTTCTCGATCAGCTTGATCTTGCTCTGCGCCTGCCGCGCCTTCGTCGCCTTCGCACGGAAGCGGTCGACGAAAGCCTGGTGCCCGGCGATCTGCTTCTCGCGCTTCTGGATCTCCGCTTCCTTCCGCTCCCGTTCCGCCTCCTTGGCGGCTTCGAACGCGGTGTAGTTCCCCGTGTAGAGCATCACGGTCTCGTAGTCGACGTCGGCGATGTGGGTGCAGACGTTGTCGAGGAAGCGAAGGTCGTGCGAGATGACGATCGCGAGGCCCTTGTAGGCGTCGAGGAACTTTTCGAGCCAGCGGATCGAGACGATGTCGAGGTGGTTCGTCGG
>DIAY01000164.1 GCA_002414905.1 Holophagales bacterium UBA5066
CAGCTCCGCGAGCCGGACCGCGAGACGCTCGTCGCCCGTGAACCAGGAGGCGATCGAGGTGAGGGGTTCGGTGCCCACGGCGACGTGGAGCCAGCCGATCGTCGCGCGAGCATCCGAGGGGAACAGCGCGCGAACGGCGGCGAGCCGCGTCTCGTCCGAGAGGCCTCCGTACGGGAGCAGGATCGTCCGCGACCGCGACGGGGGCGTCGCGAGGGCGAGAAGCCTCGCGGCTGCGGCCTCGTCGCGAGAGACGCGTCTCGCGAAGTCCGCGACCGATTCGCCCTCGAGAGGACGCACCTCGACGACGATCGCCCCTTCGTCGAGGACGACCGAGAAGTCATCGGAGACGTCGGCTCGTTTCGGCGGCTCCTGCGCGGCGAGAAGACGCGGAAGAAGCAGCAGGGCCAGGACCAGGAGACGGAGGGAGGACCTGGTCAACGGATCGCGCCCGGCGGACGACCCCGAGGACCCGACTCCCGTTCGACCGCGCGGCCCAGCGCGAGGAGCAGCGGCTCGGAACCTCCGGGGCCAGTGAGCTGGATACCGATCGGGAGCCCGTCTCTCGAGAGCCCGGCCGGGATCGAGAGCGCGGGGAGGCCTGCAAGACTCGGAGGCACGGTGAAGACGTCGGCGAGGTACATCGCGAGCGGGTCCGCGCTCCTGGCCCCGATCCGGAACGCCGGCTCGGGCGCCGTCGGGCAGAGGATGGCGTCGCAGGAGCGGAACGCCTCGGCGAAATCGAGCGCGAGCAGAGCGCGGACCCGCTGGGCGCGCTCGTACCAGGCCTCGCGGTAGCCCGACGAAAGGGCGAAAGTTCCGAGGAGAATCCGGCGCTTGACCTCCGGCCCGAAGCCGGCGGAGCGCGTCGCGCGGTAGAGCCCCGACAGGCCCTCTCCTTCGCGCCTCGCCCCGAAGCGGACGCCATCGTAGCGGGCGAGGTTCGAGGAAGCTTCGGCCGTGGCGAGGATGTAGTACGCCGCCACGCCGAGCGCGATGCGCGGCACCGACACGCGGACGAGCCTGGCACCCGCCCCCTCGAGCAGCCGTGCCGTCGCCTCGAGCGCCACGCCGACATCGGAGTCGAGGCCTCCCTCCGGCGCCTCCGCCTCGACGAGAAGCCCGATTCGTGCCCCCGCGGCTCCCGACTCGAGACGCCCGAGCAGGTCCGGCGGGTCGGACGGCAGGGACGTGGAGTCGCGCGGGTCGGCGCCCGCCATCGCGGCGAGGGCGAGGGCGGCGTCGCGGACGTTCCTGGCGAGCGGCCCCGCCTGGTCGAGCGAGGAGGCATAGGCAAGCAGGCCGTAACGCGAGACCCGCCCGTACGTCGGCTTGACGCCGACGAGCGAGCAGAAGGCCGCCGGCTGCCTCACGGAGCCGCCGGTGTCCGTCCCGATCGCGAGCGGGACCGCGAGGGCCGCCACGGCCGCCGCCGAGCCGCCGGAGGAGCCACCGGGAACGCGGGAGAGATCCCACGGGTTGCGGACCGGACCCCAGGCCGACGTCTCGTTCGAGGAGCCCATTCCGAACTCGTCGCAGCTCGTCTTTCCGACGACGACGCACCCGGCCGATCTCAGCCGGGCCACGCACGTCGCATCGTCGGCCGCGACGAATCCGGCGAGGACCCTCGAGCCCGCCGTGGTCGGCAGCCCGCCCACATTGATGTTGTCCTTCACGGCGAGCGGCACTCCGGCGAGCGGCATCGTCTCGCCCGCCGCGACCCGCCGGTCGACCTCGTCCGCCGCAGCGAGGGCAGCCCTGGGGGCGACGTGAAGGAACGCCCCGTGGAGGTCGCGGCTGCGCTCGACGCGCACCAGCGACGCCTCCACCACGGCGTGCGCGGAGACCTCACGGGTCGAAACGGCGGATGCCAGTTCGTAGGCCGGTCCGTCGAGGAGCCGGTCGAGCTCCGCCGTCACCCGTTCCTCGAAACGACGCGGGGAACGAGGAAGTGACCGTGAGAGGCCTCCGGCGCGTTGGCGGCGACGAAGGGCCGCTCGCCGGGCTCGCCCGAGGGCCGGTCGTCGCGAAGCGGCGTGGCGGGGGGCGCCGGCAGCGGGGGCAGGAGCTCCTCCGGAATGCTCCGGAGAGTCTCGAAGTGCTCGACGATAAGGGTCAGCTCCCGCGCGAGCCGGGCGTCCTCGCCGTCCTCGAGGTCGAGCGCGGAGAGCCGTGCCACGCTGCGGACGAGCTCGCGGTCGATCTTCACGCCGTCGAGTATAGCCAGCGACTTGACGGTTCCCTCGACGCTCCCCTACCGTCATTTCCGACCGTGAGCGCTCTTCCCGACGTCCGTCCGGCCCTCAGGCGACTCGTGCGCCGCCGGCCCATCCGGCTCGCACGGGAGGCCTCCGCCGCGACCGGCGTGTCGTTCCTGCTCGTCGGCGGCGCGTTGCGCGACGCCCTCCTCGGCCTGCCGGCGGGGGACGTGGACCTCGCGGTGCCCCGCGAGGGGGCGGCGGCGTTCGCGCAGGCGCTGGCGCGCCTTGCCGGTTCGCGGGCCGTCTCCATCGGGCAGACGCCACGCCGGATCCTCCACGTCCCGCTCGGCTCATCGTCCGTCGACATCTGGGAGACCGACGGCGACTCGGCCGGAGACCTGCTTCGCCGCGACTTCACCGTCAACGCGCTGGGCCTCGCCTTTCCGGGCGCCCGCCTCGTCGCTCCCCCCGGCGCGCTCGACGACCTGTATGCGCGCCGCCTGAGGCTCCCGCGGGCCGGGGTCCTCCTCGAGGACCCGCTCCGCGTCGTTCGGGCCGCGCGCTTCCTGGCACGCCTCCCGGGCTTCCGCCTCGACCCCGCGGCGCTCCCGGAGCTGCGCCGCGCGGCCCGGCACCTGGGCGCCGTCGCGCCGGAGCGCCGTCTCTCGGAGCTCGACGGGATCCTCGCCACCGGACCGGCTCCGGCAGCCCTCGCCCTCGCACGCCTCGAGACCTGGGGGGCGCTCGAACCGCTCCTGCCCGGTCTGCCCCCGGCAGCGCGGCGCCGCGGAATCCGGCTCGTTCGTTCCGCCGGGGCCGGAGCCTCTGTCCCCTTGTTGCGAACCCTCCTTCTGGCTCCGTCCGGCCCCGCAACGGCCGCCGCCGCACTGGAAGCGCTTCGCGCGAGCCGCCGCGACCGGCGGCTCACGGAGACGCTGCTCGCCCTCCCCCGTCCGGCCCGCGCGCCCGTCCGCCGGGACGCGATCCTCTTCCTCCGGCGAGCCGCACCCTTCTCCCGGGAGGCCGTCGCATTCTTCTCGGCGGCGCACGGCACAGCGGGCCGGGCGCTGGCGCTCGAGGCCGGTCGCCTCCTCTCCATTCGCGGGGCGCTCCCGAGGCTCCTCTGCCCCAGGCGTCCCCTCTCCCCCGGGGACGTCACCCGCCTCCTCGGCATATCGGGCGCGGCCCTCGGCCTCGCGCTCGCCCGCCTCGACGACGCGCTCGCGACCGGAGCCGTCCAGGGAAGGCGGGAAGCTCTGGCCTTCCTCGCCGCCGGCGTTCCCGGCTCGCCCTCCGGATCGAGGTCCACGGGCGGGTCGGTATAAGCTTCGTGCGAGGATCTGGAACATGGACCTGACCGAACTGTTGAAGTTCGTCACGAAAAAGGAGGCGTCGGACCTCCACCTCAAGCCGGGGCGACCGCCGCTCCTGCGCATCAACGGGCGTCTCGTCCCGCTGAAGACCGACCCCCTCACCCCGAAGGAAATCGAGGAGATGGTCCTCACCATCCTGACGCCGCACCAGAAGGACAAGCTCACGACGAACTACGCCGTCGACATCGGGTACGGCATCCAGGGGCTGGCGCGCTTCCGCGGCAACATCTTCCTGCAGCGAGGGAGCTGGTCGGCCGTCTTCCGGCGAATCCCCTTCACGATCCCGGGCATCGCCGAGCTTCACCTGCCCGACGTCGTGAACACGTTCTGCGACTACCCTTCCGGCCTCGTCCTCGTCACCGGACCGACCGGCTCGGGCAAGTCGAC
>DIAY01000188.1:0-9964 GCA_002414905.1 Holophagales bacterium UBA5066
CCGCTGTGGACCTGCACCTGCTGGAGGAGGAGGTAGCCCCCGACGACCATCATCGCGAGGCCGCCGAGGAAGAGCCCGACGCCGCCCGGCGTCCCGCCTGCACCTTTGATCTCCATGGCGAAAGTGTACGCCACGGGGCGTCCGGTCAGCCGATCGCGCGGAGCCTCTCGACGACCGCCTCGACGTCGTAGTCGGGCGTGGAGGCCCCGGCCGTCACGCCGACCTTCCGCATCCCGGCGAAGGCCGCCGCGTCGAGGTCCGCGGCCGTTCCGACGAAAATCGTCGGCTTGCTCTCGCCCGCGATCTTCACGAGCTCCTTCGTGTTCTTCGAGTGATGCCCGCCGATGACGACGATGGCGTCGATCGAGGGGTCGGCGCAGAGGACGCGCAGGGCGTCCTGATTCTCCTTCGTCGCGTAGCAAATCGTGTCGGCGATCCTCAGATCGGGAACGCGCCGCCGCATGTCCGTCACGTGCTCGTAGAAGCGCTCGGCGTTGAGCGTGGTCTGGAAGACGACCTTGACCTTCGGGTGCGATTCCCACCGGAACCCCTGCACCTCTTCGAGATCGTAGAAGATGCCGTATCGCTCCGGATCGAGATCCTTCGTGTACCCGATGACCTCTCGATGATCTTTCTGTCCGAGGACGGCGATGAAGCAGCCGTCGTCGAGGGAGCGGGCGATCTCCCGGTGGATGTCCGTGACGAACTTGCAGGTCGTGTCGATCGCGGCAAGCCCGAGGGCCGCCGCCTCCGTCCGGACCGACGGAGCGATGCCGTGAGCCGAGAAGACGATCCGGCCCGCGTGCTCCCGCGCCTCCTCGAGCCGGTGGACCGTGGGAAAGCCGAGGGTGGCCATCTCCCGCTCGACGCTCTCGTTGTGGACGACCTGCCCGAGGATCGCCCCGGACTGTCCCTTCGCGACCGCGATCCTCACGAGCTTGTCCGCCACCCGGACCCCGGCGCAGAACCCGTACTTCTCGGCGAGAACGACCTCCATCGCTACCTCCCTCCTCCGCCGGAGCGGTCGGGAAGGTCCAGCAGGACGATCTCGGCCGGGACGGCCCTCACGAAACGGTCACGCTTGATCAGCTCGAAGCCCTTGCCGCCCCGGCCTGTAACGTCGTGGCGGCGGGTGATCGTGTGGGCCGTCCCCCTGGAGTTCTCGAGCGTCAGGACGGCACGCTTTTCGTCCTTGCCGAACAGCGTGGCGCCGATGACCCGATCGTCGTCGGCGAGGCGGATCCCGATGACCCCTTTGCCGGGCCCCGCCAGGATCGGGACCTCCTCCGAGTCGAAGAGGATCGCCCTCCCCTTCTCGGAGGCGAGCGCGACGATCGCCTCTTCCTCGCAGACCTCCACCGAGACGACCTCGTCCCCCTCGGCCGGCCTGGCGAAGCGGCGTCCGGAACGGGTGGTCGCCTCGCGTAGCGGGTCGGCCGTGAAGCGAAGGACCATGCCGTCCCGGGTGACGGCCAGGAGGACGACGTCCTTCTCCGGCGTCACCCGCGGGTCGAGGGAGAGGGCCGCCACGACCCGTTCGCCGTCACCGAACTTGAAGAGCTTCTGGACCGGCTCGCCGTACCCCGTGGACGGGGGAACGTCGTTCATCCGCAGGACGTAGGCCGACCCGCGGCTGCTGAAGAGGACGACGAGCTCACGGGTCCCTCCCTGCAGGACCGCGAGGACGTCGTCCCCCTCCCGCAGGCGCGTCTGCTTCGGGTCCTTCAGCTGACCCAGGCGCTTCAGCCATCCGTCGACGGTGACGACGGCGAAGGCGTCCTCGTCGGGGATGAACGCCTCGGCGTCGTATTCCGGCTCCTCGACAGCGGCGGAGACCCGCGTCTTGCGCTTCTCGCCCGCCAGGAGGCCGCGCAGCTCGACGAGCTCGCGCTGGACGACTCCCCAGAGCTTTACCGGCGACTGCAGGATCGCCTCGATCCGGGCCGCCTCGGCCCGCTTTTCGGCCAGCTCCTTGCGGATCGACTCGATCTCGAGGCGAGCGAGCTTGTAGAGCTTCGTCTCGAGGACGGCGTCGGCCTGCTCGTCGTCGAGGCCGAAGCGCTTCATGAGCTTCCCCGCGGCGTCGGCCTTGCCGTCGCTCCTGCGGATGATCCGGATCGCCTCGTCGAGCTCGTCGAAGATCTTCTCGAACCCCTCGAGGAGGTGAATGCGCCGGAGCAGCTCCTCGAGCTCGTAGACGAAGCGTCGCCGGACGGTCTCGAAGCGGTAGTCGAGGAAGTGCCTCAGGATCGCGGAGAGCGAGAGGCGGGCCGGCTCGGCGACCTCGGGGTTTCCCGTCGGGACGAGGGCCGTCAGGTTCACCGGTACGGTCGTCTGGAGCGGCGTGTGCTTGTAGAGATAGCTCATCACGAGCGCCGGGTCGGCGTCGCGCTTGAGCTCGAGGACGACGCGGACGTCGTCGGTCGACTCGTCCCGCACGTCGACGAGGGCCGGGAGCTTGCGGGCGATGATCACCTCGGCGATCTTCTCGACGAGGGAGGCCTTCGCGACGCCGTACGGGACCGACGTCACGACGATCGCATGCACGCCGCGGCCGCGCTCCTCGATCTCGTACTCGGCCCTCAGCTTCAGTGTGCCCTGTCCCGATTCGTAGATTTCCCTCAGCTCCTTCTTCGTCGAGAGAAGCTGGCCGCCGGTCGGGAAGTCGGGCCCTTTCACGAACCTCAGGGGATCGGCCGCGGGGTCGTCTATGGCGGCGATCGCCGCGTCGAGGATCTCGAGAGGGTTGTGCGGCGGAATCGACGTCGCCATACCGACGGCGATGCCGCTGGCGCCGTTGACGAGGAGGTTCGGGAAGCGGGCCGGGAGGGTGATGGGCTCGAAGTGGACGCCGTCGTAGTTCGGCTTCCAGTCGACGGTCCGCTTCCGGATCTCGGAGAGGAGCTCTACGGCCAGCGGCCGGAGGCGGGCTTCGGTGTAGCGGTACGCCGCGGCGGCGTCGCCGTCGAGCGAGCCGAAGTTCCCGTGTCCCTCGACGAGCGGGGCCCGCAGGGTGAAGGGCTGGGCCATCCGGACCATCGCGTCGTAGATCGCCACGTCGCCGTGCGGATGGTATTTGCCGATCACGTCGCCCACGACCGTCGCCGATTTCTTGAACTTGGCGTCGGGCGTCAGGTGGAGGTTCTGGAACATCGCGAAGAGGATCCGGCGTTGCACCGGCTTCAGGCCGTCACGGACGTCGGGAAGGGCCCGGGACGTGATGACCGAGAGGGCGTAGTTCAGGTAGCGACGCCGCGCCTCCTCCGGGAGGGGGATCTCGGCGTCGAAGGCCAGCGCCGGCTGCTCGGCGCCCCCGGATCGTTTCCTCGTCATGGGCTCCTCGGAAAAGAAAATCCCCCCGGCTTTCAGGCCGGGGGGACGGATGTTACGGGGAACGACGACCCCTGCGGGCCGCGTGCCTCAGCGGGCCGACTTCGCCGCCTTGTTCGGGGTGGTGATCGCCGCCATGAGGGAGGCGCCGAAGTTCGTCGGGCGCCCCGGCTCGCTCCGCTCCCGCTTGGCCGAATCCTCGCGGTACTTGCGAATCTCACCGCGCTCGGCTTCCTCGCCGGCGCCCTTCGCAGACAGGGAGATGCGGCGGCGCTGGGCGTCGAGGCCAATCACCTTCACTTCGACCTTCTGGCCCGGGCTGAACAGCTTCGAGGCCGGCGTCCCGTGCGGGAGGCCCGTCTCGGAGTTCGGGATGAGGCCGGTCAGGCCGATGTCGAGCCGCACGAAGACGCCGAACACCGCGACGTTCTCGACCTGTCCGGCGACGACGGTGCCTTCGGGCATCTTCTCGGCGAGCCCTTCCCAGGGGTCGGACGTGGAGATCTCGCGCAGGGAAAGGGAGAGGCGGCGGTGCTCCTCGTCGACCTCGCGCACCCAGCCGGAAACCTCCTGGCCGGCCGCGACGGACGGGTCCTTGAGGTCGACTCCGGGAGGCAGCTGGGAGACGTGGACGAGCCCGTCGATGCCCGGCTCGATCTCGATGAAGATGCCGAACTCGGCGTGACGGGCAACCGGCTTCGTGAACGCGGTCCCCGGCGGGATCCTCTGGGCGAGGCCTTCCCACGGATCCTTCTCGAGCTCCTTCATGGAGAGGGAGATCCTCTTCCCGTCGTTCTCCACCTTGGTGACCTTGACCGTGACCTCCTGGCCGACCGTCAGGACGTCCTTGGCGTGCGCCACGCGGCGGCGCGAGATCTCGGTGACGTGGACGAGGCCGTCGACGCCGCCGAGGTCGACGAACGCGCCGAAGTCGGTGATCGAGCGGACGTGGCCCGTCAGGAGCCCGCCGACGACGATCTTTTCGCGGATCTCGCCGAGGGTCTTCTCCATCGCGTCGCGAAGGAGGGCCGCACGGCTGACGACGACGCGGCGCCCGTCCTCCGCGTACTCGATGACCCGGAAGTCGAACGACTGGCCGACGAACTCCATGAGGCCCGGCTCGTCGTGACGGCTGACGTCGATCTGGGAGACGGGGCAGAACGCGCGTGGCCCACCGGCCCCGCCGATGGCCACCTCGAAGCCCCCCTTGTTGCGGGAGAGGACCTTGCCGAGGACCGGGATTCCGGTTTCCCAGGCGGCACGCAGCTCCGCCTTCGCACGACGTGCGACGGCGAGCTTCCTCGAGAGCCGGATGTCGGGCCCGGCCTTGATGACCACGGCGTCGATCCGGTCACCGACCTTCTCACCGTCCAGCTCGTGGAGGTCCATCAGGGCCTCGGACTTGGCCCCGATGGAGACGAGGACCACGTCCGGCGTGATTCCGGCGATCACCCCGCTGACGGCCTCCCCCTCCTGGGGGCGCTTGCTGGCCGGGAAAGTCGCCTCGAGGGCGGCTTCAAATGCGTGACGATCCGCCGACTCGGTGGAGTCGACGGGGGGAACGGCAACGGCGTTTGTGGTCACGGACGGAACTCCTGGCCCGCGGGACTGGGATCGCCGGGCGGTCCGGCGATGCGCGGGATCCCGGATTCTACTCCCACACGCCACGAGGCAACCGGAAAGCGGCGACGGCACTCCGGATGCCTGAAATTGAGAACCCCTCGCGAAGTCTTTCTCGTATAGTCAAAGGTTTATGGCCATCAGAAATCCTGGTCGTCGTGCTCACGCGGCCGGCTCCGGAGGACGTCCTTGACCGAATCGCTCCTGACTGCTTCGGAAACACCTCACGCTCTCTCCACCGTCAACCCGACGCGCGAAGAGCTCCGTAAGTGGTACTCCCTCATGCACATGGGGCGCGTCCTCGACGACAAGGCCCCGAACTACCTCAAGCAGGGGCTCGGCTGGTCCTACCACGCCCCGTGCGCCGGCCATGACGGAATCCAGGTTGCGCTCGGGACGATCTTCCGGCCCGCGTTCGACTATCTGTTCCCCTACTACCGTGACCTGACGACCTGCGTCGCCGCCGGCGTCACCCCCGAGCAGATCCTCCTCAACGGCATGTCGAAGGCGTCCGACGTCGCGTCGGGCGGCCGGCACATGTCGAACCACTTCGCCCGGCACGACCTCTACATCTGGAACGTCTCCTCCTGCGTCGCGAACCACGCCCAGCACGCCGCCGGTCTCGGCCGGGCCATCCGGTCGTTCGGGATGAAGAGCCTCGTCTACTGCTCGATGGGTGAGTCGTCCACGTCCGAGGGGTATTTCTACGAAGCCGTCAACGGCTGCTCTCTCGGAAAGCTCCCGGTCATCTTCGTCATCCAGGACAACGGATACGGCATCTCGGTCCCGAAGCGGCAGCAGACGGCGAACCACTACGCCTCGGACAACTTCGCGAGCTTCCCGAACCTGAAGGTCATCCACTGCGACGGCAAGGACGTCCTCGACTCCGTCCGCGCCCTGCGCGAAGCCGCCGCGTTCGCCCAGAGCGGCGAGGGGTGCGTCCTCGTCCACGCCGACTGCGTGCGGATCGGCTCGCACTCGAACTCCGACCGGCACGAGCTCTACCGCGACGAAGAGGAGCTCGCCGCCGCCCGCGCTCTCGACCCGCTCCCGCGTTTCCGGCGCCTCCTGATCGAGGGGGGAGCCTTCTCCGAGGAGGAAATCCGGGCGATCGAGGAAGAGAACCAGCGCACCTACGAGATCGCGGCGGACCGTGCCCGCAGTGCGCCCGACCCCGATCCGAAGTCGATCCACGACTTCGTCCTCCCCGAGCCCTGGGTTCCCGAAGGAGACGGCCTGGCGACGGTCCCCCGAACACCGGCGACCGCGGCCGACGGACGGCCTCACGGCGAGGCGTCGATGATCCACGCGATCAACGAGACAATGAAGGACCTCTTCCGAGAGAACCAGGACACCTTCATCTGGGGGCAAGACGTCGCTTCCGGGGACAAGGGCGGGATTTTCAACGTCACGAAGGGGATGGAGAAGGAGTTCGGGAGCCACCGTGTCTTCAACGCCCCGATCGCCGAGGACTACATCCTGGGAACGGCCGACGGGTTCTCGCGCGTCTGCGACGGCGTGCGGGTCATCGTCGAAGGGGCCGAGTTCGCCGACTACTTCTGGCCGGCGGCCGAGCAGATGGTCGAGATGTCGCACGAGTACTGGCGGACGAACGGGCAGTTCGTCCCGAACGTCACCGTGCGTCTCGCATCGGGCGGCTACATCGGCGGTGGTCTCTACCACTCCCAGAACATCGAAGGGTGGCTCACGACCCTCCCCGGCATCCGGATCGTCGTGCCCGCGTTCGCCGACGACGCCGCAGGACTCCTGCGGACGGCCGTGAGGTCCCGCGGGATCACCCTCTACCTCGAGCCCAAGTTCCTCTACAACTCTCCCCTCTCGAAGACCTTCGTTCCCGACGGCTTTGCGGTCCCGTTCGGCAAGGCGCGGCTCCGGCGGACCGGGAAGGACCTGACCGTTCTCGCCTACGGAACGCCCGTCCACTGGGCGCTCGAGGCTGCCGGGACGCTCACAAAGGAGGGGAAGGAGATCGAGGTCCTCGACCTCCGCTCGCTCGCTCCGCTCGACTTCGAAGCGATCGCCGCCTCGGTAAAGAAGACGTCCCGCGTCCTCATCGTCCACGAGGACAAGGTCCGGGGAGGCTTTGGCGGCGAGCTTTCCGCCCAGGTGACGAGCGAGCTCTTCGAGTACCTCGACGCCCCGGTCGAACGTGTCGGATCGACGTTCACGCCCGTCGGGTTCAACCGGATCCTGGAGCGGGCGATCCTGCCGAACACGGCGACCGTACTCGCAGCGGCTCGCAAGCTCCTCGCCTACTGACCGGTTCACGCGCTCGAGCATCTGCCGTCCGGCCCCATCCGGGACCGCGACGCCTTATCATCGGCTGATGCTCTCGGGGCCGAAGGGCTCTCCCCGGCACGACGCGGCCCGCGCTCGCGCGCTCGCCCTGTGTGCGCCTGCGGCGCCGGTCTTCCTCATCCTCCTGCCCCTTCTCGCCGCGGCGCCCGCCGCTCTCGCGCTCGACCCCTCCCTCCCTCTGGCCCATGCAACGCTCGACATCTGGGAGGCGGGGCAGGGTCTCCCGCAGAACGCCATCCAGGCGATGACCCAGACTCCCGACGGCTACCTCTGGATCGGGACGCATGAGGGGCTCGCCCGTTTCGACGGCACCCGGTTTACCCTCTTCGACCGCCGGACGACACCGGAGCTCTCCTCGAACTCCGTCCTCGCGCTCCTCGCGGATCAGGACAGCACCCTCTGGATCGGGACGAACGGAGGCGGGCTCCTCCGGATGAGGGGCACGCGGTTCGAGGCGCTCGGCCCCCGGGAAGGCCTGCCGGGCCGGAAGGTCCAGTCGCTCGCACGCGACGGACGTGGCGTGCTCTGGGTCGGAACGGACGACGAAGGGCTCTTCCGCCAGGAGGGCGCCGGATTCCAGCGCGTCGACCCCACCGGCGGCGGCGGCTTCCCGGTACGCACACTCTGCGTCGACGGTGCCGGGGTCGTCTGGGCCGGATCCGCCGAAGGCGGCGTCGCGCGCCTGCAGGAGGACGGGGCCCGAACTTTCACGACCCGGGACGGGCTGCCGGACGGCGCCGTCATGGCGCTGGCGCCTCATCCCGGCGGGGGCGTCTGGGTCGGGACGGCCGGCGGAGGCCTCGCGAGGATCGTCGACGGGCACGTCTCGACGAAACAGGCTCCCCGCCTCCCGACGAACCAGGTCTCGGCCCTCCTCGTCGATCGCGAAGGGAGCCTCTGGGTCGGGACGTGGGGCCGCGGTGTCTGCCGGGTTTCGGGAGAGGAGGTCTCCTGCCGTTCGTCGATCACGGGAGACCTTCCAGCCGACCACGTCTGGAGCCTCTACCAGGACCACGAGGGAAGCGTCTGGATCGGCACCTGGACCGAGGGGCTGCTGCGCCTGCGCCACGGCCTCTTCGTCAATATCGGGCGGCGCGAGGGGCTCGCCGGCGACAACGTCCGCGCGGTGACGCAGGACGCCTCGGGAGCGATCTGGGCCACCGTGGCCAGCGGAGGCCTCCACAGGGTTTCGGGACACGGGACCCGGGTCTACGGGACGGGCGACGGGCTCCCGTCCGACCAGCCGTCGGCCCTCCTGGCGGCACGGGATGGGCGCCTCTGGGTTGGCACGTACACGGACGGCCTCGCCGTTGGCCGGGACGGCACCTTTACGCGCGTGCCTCTCCCGCCTCCGGCCGCCGACTCCCGCGACATCCGAGCCCTCGCGGAAGATGAGGACGGGTCGATCTGGGTCGGGGTTCTCCCCGGAGGCGTCGTTCAACTTCGTGGCGGAGTCGGCCGACGCTTCGGCGTCGGCGACGGCCTCCCGTCCGACCGGCTTCTCTGTCTCCTGCCGGCGCGAGGAGGGGGCGTCTGGGCGGGGACGACGGCCGGGCTCGCGCTCTTCGAGAGGGACCGCTTCCGGGCCTGGACGAGAAGCGACGGCCTGCCCGACGACCGTGTCCAGTCCCTGCTGCTCGACGACGAGGGGACGCTCTGGATCGGGACGGGTAACGGGCTGGCCCGGCTTCGCGACGGGAAGCTCGCCAGCGTCGGGACGAAGGATGGTCTCCAGGACGGCCTCGTGAAGAGCGTCCTCCTGTCCGAAGGCTGGCTCTTCGGGACCGGAGACCACGGTGTCTTCCGCGTGCGCCGAGCCGACGTCTCGGCCACCATGGACGGTCAGAGACGCGGCTTCTCCTGCGAGCACTTCGGTCTCGCCGACGGGATGCGGAGCGAGGGATGCTCGGGAGGCACCCAGCCGGGGGCCGTGAGGACCGCCGACGGCAAGCTCTGGGTCGCAACGGCGCGCGGCCTCGCGGTCCTCGACACGAATAACCTCGAACGGCCTCCGCCGCTCCTCGCCGTCCGGATCGAAGGAGTCCTCTCCGACGGGGCTCCCATCGACCCGGGAGAAACCGTCGTCGTGCCCCCGGGATCCTCGCGTCTCGAGATCCGATACACAGGGATCAGCCTCGTCGCCCCCGGCGACGTCCGCTTCCGGTTCCGTCTCGACGGCGTCGACCCGGCCTGGGTGGATGCCGGGAGGGAGCGCTCCGCGAGCTACACGAACCTCTCACCGGGAAGCTACATCTTCGAGGTGGCGGCGAAGAGGGGGGGCGGAGCCTGGACGACCGGCGCCAGCACGACCGTGAAGATCGAGCCGACCCTGGCCCAGAAGGGGTGGTTCCGGGCCGCCGTCGCCGTCGGTGCGCTCGCCCTCCTGGCGGCGACCCTCTACCGCCGGACCCGACGGCAGCGGCGCCGGCGCGAGGTCCTCGAGAAGCTCGTGACGGCCCGGACCGCCGAGCTGGAAGCGGCGACCCGGGAGGCCGAGGACGCCAACAGGGCCAAGAGCGCGTTCCTCGCGACGATGAGCCACGAGATCCGGACGCCGATGAACGGCGTCATCGGGATGACGAGCCTCCTCCTCGGCACGCCGCTCACGCGGGAGCAGCGCCGGTTCGCCGATACGATCCGGCAGAGCGGCGAGACGCTCCTGCGCCTCATCGACGACATCCTCGACTTCTCGAAG
>DIAY01000188.1:10027-20830 GCA_002414905.1 Holophagales bacterium UBA5066
GACTTCTCGAAGATCGAGGCGGGGAAGATGGGCCTGGAGCGCAGGCCGTTCGAGATCCGTTCGTGCCTCGAAGGGGCGGTCGACGTCCTCGCCAAGCGCGCCGAGGAAAAGCGCCTCGAGCTGACGCTCGACGTCGACGACGGGGTGCCGATCGCGCTCCTCGGCGACATCACCCGCGTCAGGCAGGTCGTCATGAATCTCGTCGGAAACGCGGTGAAGTTCACCGACACCGGCGAGGTGGCCGTATCAGCCCACTCCATCCCGATGGGGCCGGTCGAGCCGGGGACGGCGGTCGATCTCGTCGTCACCGTACGGGACACGGGAATCGGCATATCGCCCGGCCGCGCGGACTCCCTCTTCGAGTCGTTCCGCCAGGGCGACAGCTCCACGACCCGCCGCTTCGGCGGCACGGGTCTCGGCCTCGCGATCTCGCGCCGGCTCGCGGAGCTGATGGGCGGGGCCATCTCCTTCGAAAGCGAGCCCGGAAAGGGCTCGACCTTCCGGTTCATCGCGAGCCTGGTGACGGCCGCCCCGGCTTCAGGGTCATTCATTCTCCCGCGACGAAGCGCGTACGCCGGCCGCCGCGCTCTCGTCGTCGAGGACCGAGCGACCACCCGTTCGCTCCTGGAGCGCCTTCTGGCCCGCTGGGGCCTCTCGGTCACGGCCTGCTCCTCGCTCGGCGAGGCGGTCTCGCGTATCGAGGGCGGAGAACGGTTCGACCTCGCGCTCGTCGACCGGGACCTTCCCGGCGGGGACGGCCTTGCCGCGGTCGCCAGGCTCGGGGCGACCGGCACGTCGCCATTTCCCGTCGTCCTCCTCGTCCCGCTCGAGGCCGACCCCGACGAGAAGGACGACGGATTTTCGGCCCGTCTCGCCCGGCCCGTGAAGCCGGCCGCGCTCCACGAGATCCTCGCCACGCTCCTCGGCGGAAGCCGGCCGGTGGCCCGGAGGGAGTCGTCGGTCCGGCCGAAGTTCGACGGGGCGATGGGAGCGCGTCTCCCCCTCCGTCTCCTCCTCGTAGAGGACAACCCGACGAACCGCGAGCTGGCCCTGCTGATGCTCGAACGCCTTGGCTACTCAGCCGACGTCGCCGCGAACGGCTCCGAGGCCGTCGACGCGATCCGCCAGACCGTCTACGACCTCGTCCTGATGGACATTCAGATGCCGGAGCTGGACGGGATCGAGGCGACGCGCCGGATCCGCGCCGAGCTCGGGAGCGCCGGACCGCGAATCGCCGCCATGACCGCGCACGCGCTCCCCGGGGACCGCGAGGCCTGTCTGGCGGCGGGCATGGACGACTACCTCGTCAAGCCGATGGGAATCTCCGACCTCGTTTCCGTGCTCCAACGCGCGGCCACGGCTCTCTCTGGGCTGGTCGATGCGGGAGAGGCGGCCCCTGAGCCGGAGGAGAACGCCCCCTCTCCCGCGACCGGGCCGTTTCCGACGCCTCCCGGGCTCGATGCCAGGGCCTGGACCCGGCTGCACGCCTCCCTCGGCGTGCGGTCGAGCGACCTCCTCCCGGGAATCGTCCGCTCCTTCTCGCACGAATCGGAAGGGCTCCTGGCGTCGGCGCGCCTGGCGCTCTCGGCCGAGCGCGCCGACGAGCTCCATCGCGCCGTGCACACCCTCAAATCGACGAGCGCGAGCTTCGGGGCGCTCGAGCTCTCGGCCCTCTGCCGCGAGGCGGAGACCCGGGCGAAGGGGAACGAGACGACGACGCTCGCACCACTTCTCGACCGGATCGGCGAGGAGCTCGCCCGGGTGAGGTCCGCTCTGGCCACCCTCGCCGGACCGGTGCCTACCGAGGCTTCGGAGCCTGGGCCACGATCCGCGCGATGAGAGCGGGGTCGTCGGGCAGGAGCCCGGCCTTCGGCAGGCGGACCGTCAGCTCGGCCCATCCCGGGTCGGCCGCGAACGTCTTCCGGAAGAGCGGGAGCGCCTCCTCGACCTTTCCCATCCCGACGAGCGAGACGGCCGTCCAGTAGGTCATCTCGGCGTTGCCGGGGACGATCGCCTGCGCGGCCGAGTAGGCCTTCAGCGCGCCGGCGTCGTCCTTCCTCTCCACTGCGAGGTCTCCCTCGTTCATCAGGTTGTAGGCGCGCGCAAGCGTCACGAGGCGGCGCAGCTCGGGGAGCGGCGCCGGGCTGTCCTCGACGCGAAGGTCGAAGACCCGGTCCTGCCAGGGCCGGCCCGTCGGCGTCCCGCTCACGACGATGAGCGCCGCCGCCTGCTTCCCGCGGAGGTCCCCGCCGGCCGCCTCTGCCGCCTCGAGGGCCGCGAGCATCCGCTCGGCGAGATCACCCTTCGACGCCTCGAATGCCTTCGCCATCTCGGGCCAGACCGTGGCGCTTCGCATCATGTTCGCCTGGACGGAATAGTCCTTGCCGACGTGATGCCCGGCCGCCTCGATGCAGCTCCCGCCCGTGTGGGCGGCGACGCGCCCGGCCGCGTCGATCATCGCGACCTGCCGCACCTCGCGCCCCGCGTCGGCGGCGAGGAGCCCCCTCAGCGCGTCCGGCGCGCTCCGGCCCGCCTTCAGGAGCGCGAGGCCGAGCGGCCCGTAGCTCGCGTCGACGAACGACTGCGTCGCGACGGCGCCGACGCCCGCCTCCGCCCAGGGCACGAGCGCCCCCACCGAGAACCAGTGCGACTGGACCGCCACCCCGAGCTGCCCCGTCGCCGGGTCGCGCGCGACGATCGAGTAGGTGTGCACGGGCCGCGCGGGAACGGGAATCGCGGAGGGAAGGTCGGGAACGCCGAGCTCGGACAGCACGAAGGCCTGGTCGAATGCCGTCTCCTTCAGCCGGTCGTACCGGCCCGAGGAGCCCCCGTGACCACCCGCCATGTTCGTCTTCAGGAGGAGCGGGTGCGGGTCGGTCTTCAGCGTCCTGAGCTTCGCGACGTATTTCGCCGGCTCCCAGTACATCACCTGGCTGTCGCTCCACGAGGTCTTCACGAGGATCGACGGATACGCCCCCTTCTTCAGGTTCTCGTACGGGCTGTACGACCTCATGTAGACGTAGGCGTCCTTGTTTTTCGGGTTTCCCCACTCCTCGAACTCGCCGACGGTGAGAGGGAGCGTCTCGTCGAGCATCGTGTTGATGACGTCGACGAACGGGACGTGCAGGATCGCGGCCCGGAAGAGCTCCGGTTTCAGGTTCACGACGGCACCGATCAGGAGGCCGCCCGCGCTCCCCCCGCTGATGGCGACACGATCCTTCGCGGCGACCTTCGCCGCGACGAGCGCCTCGGCACAGGCGACGAAGTCGGTGAAGGTGTTCTTCTTCGACATCATCCGGCCCGTGTCGTGCCACTTCTTCCCGAGATCTCCCCCGCCGCGGACGTGCGCGACGGCGTAGACGACGCCCCGGTCGAGGAGGCTCGGCAGAGAGGGGTTGAAGGTGACGTACGACGGGATCCCGTAGGAACCGTAGCCCGTCAGGAAGAGCGGGGCCGTGCCGTCGCGCGGGACGTCCTTGCGGAAGACGACGCTGACCGGCACTCTCGTCCCGTCGGCCGCCGTCGCGATGAGCCGCTCGGAGCCGTAGCGCGAGGGGTCGTACCCGCCCGGGACGACGGTCTTCTTCAGGAGCGTCCGCTCGCGCGTGGCCATGTCGTAGTCGAAAACCATCGGGGCCGTGGTGAACGACTGGTACGAGAAGCGGAACGTCTTCGTGTCGTACTCGGGGTTGGCATCGGGGAACGAGGAGGCGATCGCCTCGGGGATCTCGATCCGGTGGGTCTCGCCGGTCGAAAGGTCGCGCACCGAAAGGCGCGGCAGCGCATCCTGCCGTTCGAAGAGGACGAGGTGCCCCTTGAACGCGTCGAGGCCCGAAACCATGACGCCGTCACGGCACGGGACGAGCTCCTTCCACGAGGCCTTGCCCGGGGTCGCCGCGGGCGCCGTCACGACCCGAAAGTCGCGGCAGCCCTCGTTCGTCCGGATGTAGAGGAGGTCTCCCGCCGCCTCCACGTCGTATTCATGGTCCTTTTCCCGCGGCGCGACCATTGCCGGTGCCGCTTCCGGCGTCGCCGCCGGGATCAGCCGCCACTCGCTTTGCGTGTAGCTTCCGGCCTCGACGAGGATCCAGCGGTCGTCCCTCGAACGCGAGACGCCGAGGTTGAACCGCTCGTCCTTCTCCTCGTAGACGAGGACGTCAGGCCCCGCTGTTCCCAACCCGTGCCGGTAGAGCCGGTAGGGACGCTTGGCGGAGTCCTCGACGACGTAAAAGAGCGTCTTGCCGTCCCCCGCCCACGCGACGGAGTTCACCTTCTCGACCCGGTCGGCCAGGAGTTTCCCCGTCTCGAGGTCCTTCACGAAGAGCGTGTAGAGCCGGAAGCCGGTCGTGTCGATCGTGTAGGCGAGACGTTTTCCGTCGTCGCTCGGAACGAAGGCTCCACGTCCGACGAACTTCTCCGTCTTCGCGATCTCGTTCAGGTCGAGGACGACCTGCTCGGGCGCCTCGAGACTCCCCTTCTTCCGGCAGGAGATCGGGTACTGCTGCCCCTTCTGGGTTCGCGAGTACCAGAACCACCCGCGGTGGCGGTACGGGACCGACAGATCCGTCTCCTTGATCCGCCCGACCGCTTCGTCGTATAGCCTCTGCCTCAGCGCCTCGCCCGGCTTCATCACCGCATCGGCGTAGGCGTTCTCGGCGTCGAGGTACGCCTTCACCTCGGGGTTCTGCTTGTCGCGCAGCCAGAACCAGTCGTCCACGAGCTTCTCGCCGTGGATCTCGGTAACCTTCGGGATTCTCTTGGCAACAGGAGGCTTCACCGACGGAGTTTCCCCCGCCAGGGCCGTGAACGGAACCAGAAGGGAAACCAGAGCGATCGATCGAATCGTGCGCACGCCCGAAGGATAGATCTCCCACGGGGTCAGGTCTTGATTTTCCACTACAGCTTTCAGCTGTAGTGGAAAATCAAGACCTGACCCCGGTATCGAACCTACTGCGTCGCGGCCTTCTTCTCCGCCGCCGCGGCCTTCTCGCGCCTGGCTTTCGCATCGCTGAGGCTCTTGATCGTGGCGCCGTCGAGGGTGCCGGAAATCGTCACGGCGTTGCGGTCGGTTTCGACCTTGAACTTCCGGATGGCCGAAACGACCTCGGGCTTCTCCTGGCTCGCGATCCGCGTCGCGGCGAGGACGCCTCGGAGAGCGTCCTGGAGGAGGTCGCGCGTGTCGGCGTCGTCGCTGTAGCCGGCGCCGGAAAGACGGATCGAGTCGCCTTTCACCGTCATCTGGAACGTGAAGGTCGAGACGAGGTTCATGGCGCCAATGACGTTTCGCGCCGCGTCTCCCTCACCGGAGATCGTCATCGATCTCTTCGCCTCGGGGAGCTTCGTCCGGTCGACGAGGAGCCAGCCGGAGGCGTTGCGATCCACCTTGTCGAGCTGGGCGCCGAGTCCGGTGCCTCCCGTGAAGCCGGTGCCGCCCGCGGCGCGCGCGGCGAGCGCCTTCACGACGGCCTCTTCCGATCCCGCGACGAGGAGGCGGTCGCTCACGAAGGCAACGGCGCCGTCCCCCTTGTGCTCGGGGTGCTTCGCGTCCTTCAGGAGGAAGTACGTCCCACCAGGCGCCGTGCGGGCCTGGGCTCCGCGCGAGGCGACGGCCGCGGCGAGGCGCTGCGGCTCGAAGCGCCCCTCGAAGGCGACGAGCGGCCTGCCGTGCGGGCCCGCCTGCGCGGCGAAGACGACGAGGTCGACGTCGTCGATCGGGTGGAGACCCGTTTCGGCGAGGAACTTCGCGGCGTCGCCGTCGACCGTCGCCTTGTCGAACTCGGCGAAGAACCGCGCGGCGAGCGGGCTCGTCCTCAGGTCGGCCACGCGCAGCATCCCGGCCGTCACCGAGTCGGGCGGGACGAGTGCGAGGGCGTCGTCCGTCGGGCGGGCCGCGGCCGCAGTGAGGGCGAAAGCGGAGGCGAGAACGGAGATGAGAGCCGAGGCAACGGCGAGGCGGGCGAAGCGCTTCATGTCAGAAGTCCTTTCTCCGGAAGAGGAGCGCGGAAAGTGCAAGAGAGACGAGGCCGAAGAGCCCGGTGGAGCCGAAGACGGCCAGGCGATCGATCTCGAGCGTGTGGCGCGAGAGCTGACCATAGGAAACGAAGTCGACCGTGACCTGGGCGAGCTGCCCCGTCTTCGGCAGCGCCCAGTAGAGACTGCGGACGAGCGAAGCCGCCCATTCGGCCGTCAGGGCTGCTTCGATCTGCCGGTGGCCCGAGAGGATCGCCGCCAGGAAAAAGACGGCGAACGTCGCCATGATCGACACGGCGGTCGAGGAGGTGACGACCCCGACGAGGAACGCGAAGGCCATCAGCGTGGCGATGGTGAAGAAGATGATCGCGCCGCCCAGAAAGAAGCGCGGGTGGACGACCCCCGTCTTCCACCAGACGAGAAGCCCCATCGTCCCGATGAGGTAGGCGACGTTCAGGCCGGCGAGAAGGAGCCCCCCGGCGTAGCGCGACAAAAGGAGCTTCACCCGGCCGACGGGCCGGGAGAGGTAGAGGTCGATCGTCCCTTTCTCCTGCAGGCGCGGGACGAGGTGCGCCGTGGCAAAGACGGCGAGGAACGTGGCCACGACATACAGGAAGCCCGAGAAGCCCGATTCGAAGCCGAGAACGAGCTTGTTGAGATCGACCGACTGCCGCCCCATCTGAAGGTCCTTGCCGAAGAGCTTCGCGCCGGCCAACGCCCCGTCGACGATGTCGAGGTTCACGGCGATGGCGAAGAGGCCGATGAAGAGCGACGAGAGCGCCGCGTAGGCCACGAGCGTCCATCGCGCGACGGCCTCGCGAAAGACCTCTTCGACGTTCGCCACAAGGACTCTCACTGCGGTCTCCTTCCCTGCAACGGGCCGTCGCTGGCTCCGCCCGCCTCCCCCGCCTCGCCGGCCTTCACCAGGTCGACGAAGACGTCCTCGAGTGTGGACCTCTCGGGCGTCAGCTCGGTCACGAGAACTCCCCGTGCGCGCGCCGTGTCCACGAGGGCGTTCAGGTGCTCGGCGTCCCGAGTCGTCAGCTGCACGTGGCCGTTCACCCGCTCGGCGAGCGCACCCGATTCGCGGAACGCAACGAGCAGCGCCTCGTCGACTCCCATACCGGCGAAACGGTAGGTAGACCCCTGTCCGGTGAGGTCGGCGATCCGCCCCGCCGCGACGGCCTTCCCCTTTCGGAGGACCGCCACCCGGTCGCACGTCATCTCGATCTCGGAAAGGAGGTGGGAGTTGAGGAGGATCGCCGTACCGCGCGCGGCCTCCTCCCGCAGGAGGTCCCGGATCTCGCGCCGGCCCACCGGGTCGACGCCGTCGGTCGGTTCGTCGAGGAGAAGGAGGTCCGGGCGGTGGACGAGCGCGGCCGCAAGGCCGAGCCGTTGCGTCATCCCTTTCGAGAACTTCTTCACCTTCATGTCGGCCCAGTCGGAGATGCGGAGGCTGGCGAGGAGCTCGGGGATGCGGGTCTTCATCTCGGCCGGAGCCACGCCCGACATCCGCCCGAAAATCGAGAGTGTCTGGCGGGCCGTCAGGTATCCCGGAAAACGGTGCCCCTCGGGCAGGTAGCCGACACGTCGACGGCTTTCGGGGTCGGAAACGGGAAGGCCGAAGAGCTCGGCCCGCCCGGAGGTCGGATGAGTCAGGCCCAGGAGGATCTTGACGGTCGTCGTCTTCCCCGCCCCGTTCGGCCCGAGGAGTCCGAAGACCTCGCCAGCGGCGACCTGAAGGTCAAGACCGTCCAGGGCTCTCACTTCCCGCTGCGAGAACGGGGTCCGGAAGGTCTTTGAGAGACCTTCAGCGGAGAGGATGGCGGTCATGGCCGTCTATACGGTGACACGGGGAAGCAGGTTCCCACGCGGGCGAAGATGTGGCGAAACGTCTCGATGCGCTACCGAAGGTCGATCGCGAACCGCTCCAGCGGCACACCGCCACTCGTCGCCTCGAACGCCGTCAGGTGGGGCGGATCACCCCGCTCTGGGAGGCGGACCCTCAGGAACCCGGCCTTCGAAGTCGAGAAGCGGGTCGACGGAAGCTTCGAGACGACCGTGCCGCCCGGGTAGATGCCCGAACCCGACACGAGGACCCACCGGGCGGACGGGACGGGCGCTTCCAGGACCTGAAGGGAGTGATCGTGCCCGGAGGCCTGGAAGACCGCCGGATGGCCGTCGAGCGCCCCGGCAAGGTCGGCGCGCAGCCGCGAGTACCGGCGGGAAGCGAAGTCCTGTCCTGTCCCTTTGAGGTCCCGGTATGCGACCCAGAGCGACCCGAGCCCGGGAAGCGGGACCCAGAGTGTGGGGGCGGCGTCGCGGAGAGGGAAGATGTGGGACTTCCAGTCACCCATCCTCTCTCCGTGAGGCCCACCGCTGGCGAGCGGATGGTGGGTCAGGAGGGCGAGAGGGCCCTGCCTGGCCGCCTCGCGGAGCTGGCTCACGGCTTCCTCCGCGCTCCTGGCCACACAGGGAAACGATGGTCCCTCCGGGCGGGGTCCTTCATGCTGAAGCCACCACTGCGTATCCAGGACGGCGAGCGTGACGCCGGACGAGGTCGGGAGAAGGAGCGGTCCGGGGCATCCGCCGCCCGGCGCGTAAAGAAGACGTGGGGATCGGCGCGCGAGGAACCGCTCCTGGCGGACGACGGAAGCCCACCCGTCCTTGCCCATGCCGTCCCAGTCGTGGTTCCCCGGGAGAAACAGGACCCGCGCCCCCGCGGCGAGGGCGGCATCGGCCTGAGCGGCGAGACGCCGTTCCCCTTCCTTCCTCCGCGGGTCTGCCTCGTCCGGAAGTCCGCTCGGATAGAGGTTGTCTCCGAGAAAGACGACGAGCGTCCGCTCGGGGTCTTTCGCGGCCTCGGCGGCGAGGGCGCGGAGTACCGGCTCGATGGCGGCGGGGTGTCCGGCATCCCCGACGAGCAGCAGCGTCTCGACCCCCTCGGCGAACGGGCTCGCCGGGGGCGGCGCCCCGTCGGCCGCTCCCGGCGCACCCGCGAGCCCCAGGATGAGGAGTCCCGCCGCCGCGAGCTTCACCGCGTCACGACTCGGGCCTCGCTCCCCTTCGCCGGTCCCTTCACCTTTTTTCGGAGCGTCGCCGAGAGCTGCCTCAGCTCGGCCGAGAGCTTGTGCGAGGGGGCGTAGTGAACGAGCGGCGCGGACTCCTGGTGGGACTCGCGCACCTTCACCGACGCCGAGATGTACGGTGTCAGCACCGGCAGGCCCTCCGCCTTCAGCTCGTCGACGAGCTGCTGTGGCAGGCGCGCCCTCGGCTGGAAGCTGTTGACGACGATTCCGGCAACTTTCAGCCCGGGGTTGTGGTCCTGCCGAACCTCTTCCACCGCCTCCAGGAGTCCGTACAGGGCGCGGCGGGAGAAGTCGTCGCAGTCGAAAGGGATGAGGACCCTCTCGGCCGCAATGAGCGCCGAAAGCGTGAAGAAGTTGAGGGCGGGCGGCGTGTCGAAGAAGACGTGCTCGTAGCCGGTGAGCGTCGCGAGAGCATCGCGCAGCTTGTAGATCTTGTGCCGCCCCTCGAGCTTGGAGTGAAACGTCTCCATGATCGGCTGCGTCGGCAGAACGTCGAGCCCGGCAAACGGCGAGGCGTGGATGAACGTACGCAGGCTCTCGTCGAAGAGGCGGATCGAAAGGCTCTGCTCGAAGAAGTCCGCGAGGTTCGGCCGGGCCGCCTTCGCGCGGGGCCCGAGGAGGTAGTGCGACGAGCACCCCTGCGGGTCGAGGTCGACGACGAGCGATCGCTCCCCTTCGTCCGCGGCGACCGCGGCGAGGTTGCAGACGAGCGTCGACTTGCCGACGCCACCCTTCTGGTTGAAGACGACCCATCTCATGGCACGCCCTCCCGCATCGACGAACGAGGAATCATCGCATTCCGTTGCCTCTGTCGCCTTCCGATTCCCCGCCCCGCGACGCGACCGTAGAATCCGGCCCGGGAGGTCCATCCATGCCCGTCTACGAGTACCAGTGTCGCAAGTGCGGCAAGAAAACCGAAGACCTCGTCCTGGCCGGCGACGTCGCCGACTACGTCCCCGAGTGCGCCCACTGCAGCTCCCACGATCTCGCCCGCCTCCTTTCGACCTTCGCCGCCCAGGGTGGCGACAAGGGAGAAGCCTCCTTCGACAGCCCCTGCGGCCAGGGGGCTTGCGACATGGGCGACATGAGCGCCTGCGGAATGGGTGGTTGCGGGATGGGCGGCGGAATGGGCGGCGGATTCGACGATTAGAATCCACCCCCGTCCTGGTTCACACCCTCCGGAGGAACGATGAACGACAGCTTCAAGACGAAGGCGACCCTCTCCGCCGGCGGCGCGACCGTCACGGTCTACAGCCTCGAAACCCTCGCAAAAAATCATCCGGAGGTCCGGACCCTCCCGTACTCGCTCAAGGTCCTTCTCGAAAATCTCCTGCGGAACGAGGACGGCCGCGTCGTGAAGGCCGAGGACGTCCTCGCCCTCGCGAAGTGGGACCCGAAGGCCCAGCCCGACAAGGAGATCGCCTTCCACCCCGCCCGCGTCCTCATGCAGGACTTCACCGGCGTCCCGGCCGTCGTCGACCTCGCCGCGATGCGCGAGGCGGTCGTGGCGATGGGGGGCGATCCCGCGAAGGTGAACCCGCTCTCCCCCGCCGATCTCGTCATCGACCACTCCGTCCAGGTCGACAACTTCGCCTCCTCGCTCGCGTTCGGGCAGAACGTCGAGCTCGAGTACGAGCGCAACCGCGAGCGCTACGAGTTCCTCCGCTGGGGGCAGACCGCCTTCAAGGGCTTCCGCGTCGTCCCGCCCGGGACCGGCATTTGCCACCAGGTGAACCTCGAGTAC
>DIAY01000117.1 GCA_002414905.1 Holophagales bacterium UBA5066
GTTCGCCCCGGCAGGTTGTCGAGGACCTGCCGCGTGTAGGCGAGCTGGGCGTCGGTCCAGGCCGTCACCTCGGGGGTGACTGCACCCTTTGCGTCGCCCTCGAGCCATCGGTAGGGGTCGACAACCGACTCGCCGTGGAGGACGTCGGTGACCGGGCGTGCCTCCGTCGGGGGTGGAGCCGCCGGCGGGGCGGCCGTGACGGGGAGGGCGAGAGCAAGAATGGCGGCGGCAAGGCGCATGGAACCTCCGACCGGTGCGAGATTGGCGCGCTTCGTTCCGCGCGGGGAACGATGATAGGGCAGCGGGGCGCCAGGGCGGCGATGCGGAATCATGGAGCGACCCGCCGGCCTGCCGGTCCGAGTCGCTTCGGAGAGAGGAGCCGCGCCGGTGGCGCACACCCTCGCAGGCACGGACGGGCGCAATACAGAACAGGGCCCGGCGCTTTCGCGCCGGGCCCTGGGGCTTTCCGTTCGGGAGAGGCGGCGGGTTGGTCCCCGCCCCGTTCGAAACTACCGCTTGGGCGCCGCGGGAGCCTTCGGAGCGGCGGCCGGCTTCGCCTCGGTGGCGGCAGCCGGGGCGACGGAGCCGTCGCTGGGCTTCGTGGCGGTCGCGTGCTTCTTGTGGTGGTGGCTCTTGGCCTTGGGGGCTGTTGCGGTCGTGGTTTCGGCCGCCTTGGAGGCCTCGGCGACGGGCTTGTCGGCGGGCTTGGTGGTCTCGGCGGCCCTGGCCTGGTCGGCGTACGCGACGCCGAAGGACAGAAGCGCGGCTGCGACGAGAGCGGTCATGGTCTTCTTCATACTTTCTCCCTTTACCGACCTCCTTGAATATTTTTGGATTCCAGTCGGCAAACGGAGAAAAGCAATCGAGCTGCCAACTTTCCCGGCAAGCCGTATTGACGTCGTTTGGAGAGGGGACCGGCCGTTGGCGGGAGGCTGCACGGTTTCGTGCAGCCTCCCGCCGCTTTCCGTCAGGAGCGGTCTTTCGGGGTCAGCTGGTTGAACCGCCCTCGCGGGGTGTAGTGCGTGTGGAGGAGCTCGTGCGAGAGGTGGCCGAGGGGCTTTCCGAGGAACTCGTCGTAGAGCGCCATGACGGCGTGGTTCTCGTGCGACTTGCGGCGCGGCTTGCCGGCGTCCTCGGCGTAGATGGCGCGCATCCGCGCCTCGCGGATCGTGCGCGTCGTCGGCCGGGGCTGGCCGCCTCCGGCGATGCAGCCGCCGGGGCAGCCCATGACCTCGATGAAATGCCAGGGCGCCGTGCCGGCAGCCACTTCCTTCATCAGCCGCTTGGCGCCCTTCAGACCGCTCGTCACCGCGACCCGGACGGTAAATCCCTCGAGCTCGACGAATTCCGGCTTGACGTCCTCGAGAGTGATCGTCGCCTCCTTGACCGAGGAGAGCCCTCGAACGGGTGCGACGTCGAGGGCCGGGAAGGGGACCTCGCGACCGGTGACGACCTCGTAGACGGTCCGGAGGGCCGCTTCCATGACGCCGCCGGTCGCGCCGAAGATGTCGGCCGCACCCGTGGAGAAGCCGAGCGGTTCGTCGAAGCCGCTCCCCTCGAGGGAATTGAAGTCGATCCCCGCCTCCTTGATCATCCGTGCGAGCTCGCGTGTCGTCAGGACGGCATCGACCGACGGGCGCCCGTCGACGAACATTTCCGGCCGCGTGATCTCGAACTTCTTCGCCGTGCACGGCATGACGGAGACGACATACATGTTCTTCGGGTCGGCGCCGATCTTTCGCGCGTAATAGGTCTTGGCGAGGGCGCCGAGCATCATGTGCGGGGACCTGCAGGTCGAGAGGTGCCCGAGCTGCTGCGGGAACTCGTGCTCGACGTACTTGATCCAGCCCGGCGAGCAGGAGGTGATCATCGGGAGGGCGACGTTCTCGCCCCGGACCGCGGAGAGGGCCCGGTTCAGGAATTCGGTCCCCTCTTCGAGGATCGTCAGGTCGGCGCCGAAGTTCGTGTCGAACACGTCGTCGAAGCCGATGAGCCGGAGGGCCTGGGCCATCTTCGCCGTGACGATCGTGCCCGGCGGCATTCCGAACATCTCTCCGAGTGCGACGCGGACGGCCGGGGCTGTCTGGACGACGGTCCGCACCTTCGGGTCGAAAATGGCCTTCCAGACGGGGCTCATGTCCGCGCGCGTCAGGAGCGCCCCGGTGGGGCAGACCATGACGCACTGGCCGCAGTTGGTGCAGTTGGAGGAGCCGAGCGGGAGCTCGGCGGCGGGGCCGATCGTCGTCTTGAAGCCGCGGTGGCTCACGCCGAGGGCGCCCACGCCCTGGATCTCGTTGCAGACGGTGACGCAGCGCCGGCAGAGGATGCACTTGGAGGTGTCACGGAAGATCGAGGGGGTGGAGGAGTCGACGAAGGTCTTCGACATCTCTCCCTCGAAGCGGCAGTCGGGAATCTTGATCTCCTCGCCGAGCTTCTGGAACTCGCAGTTCTGGTTCCGGTAGCAGGAGAGGCAGTTGCGCGGGTGGTCGGAGAGCATGAGCTCGTAGAGCACCTCGCGTGCCTTCTTGACGCGCGCGGTGCTCGTCTTCACGACCATCCCCTCGCGGACGGGGGTGGTGCAGGAGGCCTGGAGGCTTCGCATCCCCTCG
>DIAY01000265.1 GCA_002414905.1 Holophagales bacterium UBA5066
GCCCTCCGGGATGCGAAGCGGGAGTACGGCCGCCGCTCGCCTTACCAGATCCCGCGCATCAAGGGGACGTTCGCGCTCCACCAGCTCCGGCTCCTGCTCGGCAGCGAGACGTTCCTGAAGGCGATGGACGCCGCCTTCACCGCGAACGCGGGCCGCGACGCGACGGCCTCCGAGCTCGTCGCCGCCCTCTCGAAGGGGGCCGGGCGCGACGTCGCGCCGTTCCTCGCCCCCTGGATCGAGGAAACCGGGTTCCCCGACCCGAAGGTCGAGGCGAAGGCCGAGAAGGAGGGCAGCGGCTGGAAGGTGTCGCTTGTCGTCACCCAGACGGGCCGGCCGTACCACCTCCTCGGGAGCGTCGCGATCGACGTCGACGGCAAGCGGCTCGTGAAGCCGTTCGAGGTGAAGGGGAAGCGGACGGAGCTGGCGTTCCAGGTGTCCCGGAAGCCCGGGCGGGTCGTTTTCGACGCTGGGCGCGACGTTCCCGTCCCGCTCGCCAACCCGTACGCGTTCGTCAACTTCACCGACGACTTCAAGCGGACGAAGGTCGTCTACGGCACGACCCGGCAGATCGAGGCGAACCATACGCTCGCCCTCCGGTTTCAGACAACGCTCGCCGACGCCTACAGCGAGGAGCTGCCGCCGGTCCTGAAGGACGCCGAGATGTCCGACGAGGACCTCGCCGCCAGCGACCTCTTCCTCCTCGGCTCGCCTTCGGACAACCCGCTCGTGGCGCGGGTCTTTGCGAAGCTTCCCGTCGCCTTTGGCAAGGGCTACTTCACCTGGGGCGGGACGACCTACGCACGCCCCGACGACGGTCTCTACGTCTGCCTTCCGAGCCCCTGGAATCCCGACCGTGCGGTCTGGGTTTTTGCGGGAAACTCGGCCCTACAGCTCCACCAGATGACGAAGGCCTATACCGGGAGCCTCCCGCAGTGGGCGATCTGGCGCGGCGACGAGATCAGGTCCCGGGGCTGGGCGCCGGTCGAGAGGTTCGTCTTCGGGACGTTCGCGGAGTAGCTGCGGATCCAGGAAACCCGGTACGGGCGCCAGCGTATCTCGAAGGGGAAACGACCTCGATCGACGTATCCGGGGCCCGTTCGGGGTCCGGCGAGGTCGTGCCCGAGGAGGTACGCATGACTCGAAATCCGCTCCGGCTCGCGCCGGCCCTCTTTCTCGTCCTCGCCGCCCCTGCCGCCGCAGAGCGGCTCAGCGGCCCGCCGAGCGGCGACAACCAGAAGGCGACGGTCTCCCAGTGGATCGGCCCCGTCGAGGTCGACATCACCTACAACAGCCCGAAAGTGATCGCCCCCGACGGGACCGACCGCCGCGGCAAGATCTGGGGTGGCCTGGTCCCGTACGGGATGTCGAAGGACTCGTTCGGAAGCTGCGGCGACGAATGCCCCTGGCGGGCCGGCGCTAACGAGAACACCGTCTTTCGCGTCTCGCACGACGTGAAGGTCGAAGGGCAGCCGCTCCTGGCCGGGTCCTACGGCCTCTTCATGATCGCGGGACCCGAGGAGTTCACGGTCATCTTCTCGAAGAACTCCACCTCGTGGGGGCACTACTTCTACACCTCGAAGGAGGACGCCCTGCGCGTGAAGGTCAAGCCGCGCAAGGCCCCGTACACGCACTGGCTGACGTACGACTTCGTCGAGAGGAAGCCGGAGGAGGCGACCGTCGTCCTGCGCTGGGACGAGCTGGAGATCCCGATCCGCGTCCAGGTGCCCGACGTGAACGAGATCTACCTGGGGCAGATCCGGAACCAGCTGCGCAACGCCACGGGCTTCGAATGGCAGTCGTGGGAGCAGGCCGCGCAGTTCTGCATCGGAAAGAAAGTCAACCTTCCCGAAGCGCTGAAGTGGGCCGAGCACGCCGCGACTCCGGGCTTCACCGGGCAGGAGAACTTCAGCACGCTGTCCACGCTTTCCCAGGCCCAGGCGGCCAACGGCCAGGCCGAGGTGGCGAAGGCGACGATGCAGAAGGCGCTCGAGCACCCGACGGCGACCGTCACCGATCTCCACATGTACGCCCGGCAGCTCCAGGCGCAGAAGAAGACCGACGAGGCCGTCGCCGTCTACCTCCTCAACGCCAAGCGCCACCCCGACGTCTGGCCGGTGAATGTCGGTCTCGCCCGCGCCTACGCAGCCCAGGGGAAGACGAAGGAAGCGCTCGCCGCGGCGAAGAAGGCCCTTGCCCAGGCGCCCGACGACGGGAACCGGAACAACCTGAAGAACCTGATCGCCAGCCTGGAGGCGGGCAAACCGATCAACTGACCCCGGTCACCGGCTGCGCCTCCCGTCCGCTCTCCCAGCGGACGGGAGGCGCGGGCGGGTGCTCGGGCAGGAACTCCGGGCGAGGCTCCCGGAGGACGAAGTTGAAGTCCGCGTCCCGGTCGCACGTCAGGGTCTTCCCGTCATAGCCGAGCGGCGCGACCTGAATCCACGAATGCCGGGAAGCCGGCTCGGGGCCGGGCTGGTGAACGAAGTAGAAGATCCAAGCCGTCTCGTCGTCGATCGTCACGAGCCCCGGGTGACTCCCCACGGCCCCGTCGCCATGTCTCCGGCCGGGACGGTCCAGGATCGTCCCCGTCCGTTCCCACCGTTCGGCGTCAGGGGAGCGAAAGACCGCGAGGCCCTTCCAGGTGTCCTTCAGCATCCAGAACGCGCCCTTCCAGTACATGACGTCCGGGCCTTCCCCCTGGCCCGGCCGGGGCTCGGGCATGCCCGCGCGGGCCGGCCTCCAGGTGTAGAGGTCGTCGCTGTCGCGCACGGTTCCGCGGATCTTCCCCTGCTCGTTCTTGAACCACATGCGCCAGCGGCCATCGGGCAGCCTGTGCACGCAGGCGTCGATGCTCCCGGGGACCACGTTGCGCGCGAGCTTCCAGTCCAGGAGGTCGGTGCTCGTGTAGTGGAGGATGTCGCGGGTCCCCTCCCAGGTCTGGGGCACGCCGCGGACGTAGGAGATGAAGGCGTGGTACACGCCCTTGTGGAACACGACCTCGGGGGCCCAGAACGTGTTGCGCGAGCCCTCTCCCTCGAACTCCAGCCCCCGTGCGATGCCCCTGTAATCCCAGGTGAGCCCCCCGTCCGCCGTCGACGCGAGGCCGATGTCCGATCCGTGGACCCACTTCACCCCGGTCTCGGAGTCCGCGTCCGCGCGCCGATTGGTGTAGAGCATCCACCAGCGCTTTTCCTCGCGGTGCCAGACGAGAGTCGGGTCGGCGGCGCCGTCATGGACGGGGTCGCGGAAGAGGGGGGCGGGCGCTTTCCGGCTTTCGCGCGCGGCCGGCGGCGGATCCGCCCCGAAGGCCATCACCGTCCCCATCCCGAGCGCCAGGAAGAGAGACGCTCCCGCGATCCCTCGTGCGGGCCGGCCCTCCCTCCGTGCGACCGATCGCCTGTCGCGCGACGCCATGCCGCTAGGATAGGACGCGATGGGACGTGGTGAGTGCCGCCGCCGGCTGCGAGGCAAAGCGTGACCGACCGGCACCGGCGGATACTCACGGTCGCGGTCGTCTGTCTCGCCGCCTCACTCCTCTCGATCCACCTGACGGGCGACTGGCGGTACCTGCACGAGGACAACGGTGCGATGCAGACGACCCTGGCGCTGAGCCACGTCGAGGCTGGACTCGCGGTCACGAGAGGACACGACGTCTTCATCCACCGGCAAACGGGAAAGGCCGCCCTCTACGGTCACCACCCGCCCGGCGTCGCGCTGATCCTGGCCGGGGCCTTCTCCCTGGCCGGCTCGGCGGAACCGGCCGTCGCCCGCAGCGTCGTCGTCCTGCTCCAGCTTGGCTCGCTCCTCTGCATGGCGCGTCTCCTGGGATGGCTCTATCCGGCACCTACGGCCCTCGCGGGAACGCTGGCCTTCGCAATTCTCCCCATGGGCGCCTACTTCGGACGGATGGTGAACTACGAGGCCCCGTGTCTCTTCGGCGTCCTACTGCAGCTACTGGGGTTCGTCGGGTACTCGACGTCCGGACGGAAGCGCTCGCTCGTCCTCCTGGCCGCCGGCATCGTCCTGGCCGGTCTGGTGGACTGGCCCGCCTTCTTCTTCGCCGCGGCGGTCGGTCTGGCCGGTGCCTGGAACGCGCATCGGGGAGACGTCCGCGGCCGGCACGTCTTCTTCGTAGCCGCGGGCGCGTCCGTGGGCACGCTCGGGTTCGTGATCCTGCATCTCTGGTGGGCCGGGAGGGGCTCGCTCGAGGCACTCTCGACGGTCGCCGGGTCGAGCGCGCAGGGCGGCACGCCCCTCGACGGCGCCGGCTCGTTCCTCGCAGGACAGCTCGACTCTTTCCGACGCTATTTCTCGCACACCGGGCTCCTGGCGAGCCTCTTCGCGGCCGGGCTCGGCCTCGTACCCCGGAGCCGGCTCTCCGGCGTCCTGCTCGGAGGCGACAACGGGAAGCTGAGGAGGACGCTGCTTGCCGTCACTGGATCGGCGGCGGGCGCGTACGTCCTTGCGGCACCATCGTGGGCGAGCATCCATCCCTACTGGAAGTTCTACTTCCTTCCGTTCGTCGCGGTCTCCGTCGCCCTCCTGTTCGAGGCGCTCTCGGGACTCGCGCGGAGGACGTCCTTGATCGTCGGCGCGCTCCTGCTGGCGGAGATGATCGGGACCTCGACGTACCTGCTCCGGGTCCGGCACACGCGAGAGGGAAAGTATGCGATCGAGACGACCGCGAAGTTCAGAACGGACTACCTGCGGCCCGAAGACGTCATGGGGCCGAGGCCTTCGCGCTAGCGGAACCCGGAAGCGGCTCGCCTCACCGGAAGACGCCGACCACGTCGACGAGAAGGTGGGCCGTGCCCGGAGAGCTGTTGAGCACGCGGAACGAGGCGTCCGGCCCGACGCGGACGATGGACGCGGACGCGCGCGTCAGTCCCTGCCGGAAATGGACGCTGCTCGTATTCGGAGCCGGTCCGGTGGCCGGGAAAACCGTGACGAATCCGGAGGCCGAGGGTGCAGTGACCGTCACGTTCACGGCGAGGGCGGCGGCGTCCGCCGGGACGCCACAGACGGTCGCCACGGTGAACGCGCGAGTTTCCCGGGCGCCGAGCGCAGGTGCGCCGAGACCCGGGGGACGCTGTTCGTCGCGCGTGTCGAGGAGGCGGCAGGGCGTGAGCGGCTCGAAGCCGGCCGGCAGCGTCCGGGGCACGGCCAGGTGGGCGGCTGTGGCGACGGAAGCCTTCACGAAATTCGTGTAATAGACCGGATTGAGCGTCGAGATGGTGTCGTTGACCGTGTGGTAGTAGGGCGTGAAGTCGCTCACGTCGTCCTCGATCGCGAGGATGCCCGGCCATCCCCGGCTCCAGAAGGACGAGTGGTCGCTCGCCGATTCGCCGTCGGGATCGACGATCGGAGCGAGGGCCGTGCCCACGTAGCTGGTGACGGCCGACACGAACGTGTCGGCGATGGCTCGGTCGGCCGCATAGCCCGGGTTGGTCGTCGTCCGGGTATGGAGGCGGAGGCTGGGGGCGCCTCCGCTGTCGAACGAGATCATGTCGAGGTTCAGGACGGCGACGACGTTGGTCCCCTGCCCGGCGAGGAGCTCGGCGTACCTTTGGCTTCCGTAGAGGCCCTGCTCCTCGCCGGTGAAGAGGACGAAGCGGACGGTCCTCTCGAAACTGTGCCCCGACAGGATTCGGGCGGCGAGGAGAACACCCGTGGAGCCGCTCCCGTTGTCGTCGGCTCCGGGTGCGATCGCTCCGCTCGGCATGTCATCGAGGTGTGCGCAGACGATGACGATCTCCGAGGGACGGGACGTGCCCGGCAGGTCGGCGACGACGTTCCGGCCGGTCGTCGTGGAATAGGTCCAGGGGTGGTAGCTCGTCGCCAGGCCGAGGGAGGTGAAACTCTCGCTTGCGAGCTGGGTCGCCATCTGGATCGGGGTGCCCGACCGCGTATGCCGGGTCTGGATCGTGTAGGGAGCCCCGCCGACCATGACCGGCTCGACCCCGGACAACCCCCTGGCGATATCGTAGACGGCGCTCTCGGTGACCTGCGCGGCCATAGCGGCGATCCGCCAGTCGTACTCGGGCGGCGAAAGACGGACCGGTGGCGCGGGGGGGGTGATCACCATTGGGGTGTCGATCAGGCGGAAGAGATCGAAGCCGGCCTGGGCGAGCGCCTCGGCCTGCGCCTCGTCAGCCCGGGCGACGACGTTCTGGCCGTCGTCGAAGAGGACCTCCGCGAGGCCCGCCGCCTGGCGCCGAGCACCGGAGCGCCGCTCGCGCGCGACGACGAACTCCCCGGCGCTCGCGGCCGGAGCGAGGGCGACGGCGCGCGTGACGAGGGCGAGCCTTTCGGCAGGGGC
>DIAY01000129.1:0-6287 GCA_002414905.1 Holophagales bacterium UBA5066
CTCGCGGCCCACCTGAGACAGGCGGGTCTCGAGGTCGTCTCGTCCGGACCGGGCATGGGCTTCACCGTCGTCCCGGAGGCGTTCCTGCCGGCTGTCGCCGCCGCACTCGGAGAGTCGAAGGCCCGGGGCGCCGTCTGGCTCGGACCCTCGCCCGAGGTCGCACGCCGTCCGCGGATCGAGGGTCTTCCGCGCGCGACAGACCTCCTCCCGCCGACCGTCGTCTCGGTCGGCGGGTTCCGCGTCGGGGGCGGGGCCCGCGCGGTGATCGCCGGACCGTGCGCGGTGGAATCGGAGGAGCAGGTCTTCCGGCTCGCGCGGGCCGTGGCTCGGGCGGGGGCGACGGCGCTTCGCGGCGGCGTCTTCAAGCCGAGGACCTCCCCGTACGCTTTCCAGGGCCACGGTCTCCAGGCGTTGCACTGGCTGAAGGCCGCGGGCGGGAGCGTGGGCCTTCCCGTCGTTACGGAGGTGATGGCCCCCGCGCAGGTCGGCCCGGTCGCCGAGCTCGCCGACGTCCTGCAGATCGGTGCGCGCAACTGCCAGAACTACGACCTCCTGAAGGAGGCGGGCGGCGCGGGGCGCCCGGTCCTTCTCAAGAGGGGCTTCGGCACCACTGTCGACGAGTGGCTCTCGTCCGCCGAGTACCTCCTCGACGCGGGCTGCGAAGGCGTGATGCTCTGCGAGCGGGGGATCCGGACGTTCGAGAAGGCGACGCGCGGGACGCTCGACCTCGGGGGGCTGCTCGCCGCCCGTCAGCTCACCCACCTCCCGCTCCTGGCCGATCCCTCCCATGCGTCCGGCCGCAAGGAGCTCGTGCCGGGCCTGGCGCGCGCCGCCTGGGGTGCGGGCGTCGACGGTCTCATCATCGAGGTCCACGACGCCCCCGAGTCGGCGTGGTGCGACGGGCCCCAGGCCCTGCTGCCGGAGGAGCTCGAGCGGCTCTGCGACGACTTCGGCCTTCTGCCGGGGGCGACGCCGTCCGTCGAGCGGGTGAGGACGGCGATCGACTCCGTCGACCGGGAGATCGGCCGCCTCGTCGTGCGGCGTCTCGAGCTCTGCCGGAGGGTCGCCGAGGCCAAGCGCGCCGCGGGCGTTCCGCTCCGGGACGCCGTGCGTGAGGAGAGCGTGACGGCGCGCTACCTCGACACGCCGGGGATGGACGAAAGCACGGCCCGGCGGCTCGCCGAGTCGCTCATCTCGATGGGGCTCACGGTGGAAGGGTGGGCGCCGGAGGCCGCCGCCCCGGCGCCGGTCATTCCCCGATGATCTTGATGAGGACCCTCTTCGGTCGCAGCCCGTCCCACTCGCCGTAGAACACCTGCTCCCAGGGTCCGAGGTCGAGCCGGCCGGCGGTGATCGCGAGAACGGCCTCGCGACCCATGAGCTGTCTCTTCACGTGTGCGTCGGCGTTCTCCTCGCCGGTGTCGTTGTGCCGCCAGGACCGGACCGGTTCGTGCGGCACGAGCGCCTCGAAGAAGCGCTCGAAATCGGCGAGGAGGCCCCGTTCGTCGTCGTTGACGAAGACCGAGGCGGTGATGTGCATCGGGTTCACGAGGCAGAGCCCCTCGGCGACGCCGCTCTCGCGGACAGCGGCCTCGACGGCGGGCGTGACGTTGACGAATCCGATCCGCTTCGGGAGGTGGAAGGTGAGCTCTTTCCGGTACGACTTCATCGACTCCTCCGACGGGGCGCAAGAGGCTACATCGGGGCCCGGGGAGGGGCGAGCGCCCCCCAGGCAATCGGGACCTCCCCCGAGCGCCGCCGGTTGCGATAAAGTCTCCACCATGACCGAAGCCGTCGAGGAACGCCGACTTTTCGCCGATTTCCTGAGGCGACGCGGGCTCAAGACCACGCGCGAGAGGACCGCCCTCTTCGAGGAGATCTTCGCGACGCACCACCATTTCGACGCCGACGATCTCGTCGTGCGACTTCGCGGGAAGGGCAAGAAGGTCAGCCGGGCGACGGTCTACCGGACGCTCGACCTCCTCTACGACTGCGGCCTCGTCTCTCGCGTTCGCCTGAACGACGAGAAGTACCGTTACGAGAGGCTCCTCGTCGGCGAGCACCACGACCACCTCGTCTGCACCTCCTGTGGCGGCGTCATCGAGTTCGTCGAGCCCCGCATCGAGGAGCTGCAGGAGACCGTCTGCAGGAAGCACGGCTTCGCAGCAACGACGCACTCGCATCAGATCCGCGGGGTCTGCGCCGAGTGCCAGGCGCGCGAGGGGAAGTCCCGCGGGGCGTTGCCGGCGTAGAAGGGGCCGATGGCCTCCGCGATCGTCTGGTTCCGGAGGAACCTCCGTCTCGACGACAACCTCGCGCTCGACGCGGCCCTGCGCGCGCACGACGGTGTCGTCCCGGTCTTCGTCCTGGACGACCACTATCTGACAGAGGACTTCTCCCCTCCGCGGCTGAGGTTTCTCGCCCGGAGCCTGGAGGAGCTGGAATCGGACCTTTCGGCAAAGGGCTCCCGGCTCCTCATCCGGAAGGGGCCGGCCGGGGAGGCGCTCGCGTCGCTTGCGCGCGAGACGGGGGCCGACGCCGTCTACACGCACTCCGACCACGAGCCGCACGGGGCTGAAATCCTGCGCGAGTCGCAGACGGCTCTCTCGGCGCAGGGGACGCGGCTGAGGCTTCTCCACGATCTCCACCTCGTCCCGGCCGGTTCGCTCCTCACGGAAGCGGGAAAGCCGTTCACCGTCTACACGCCGTTCTCGCGCCGGTGGCGCGAGGCGGACAAGGCGGATCCCGTGCCCGCTCCGCCGCGGGTCGCCACGCCGTCCGCCGTCCTTGCCCCGGGCTTCCCGTCGATCCCGAGGTCGCGGCCCCGCGGCTTTCGCTTCGAGGGCGCGCCCGCGAACCCGCCGGGCGGCCCGCGCGAGGGCAGGAGGCTCTGGGACGCATTCCGCGCGAGCGCCCTGTCCCGCTACGCCGAGGCGCGGGATCTCCCCGGCATCGCGGGAACGTCCCGCCTCTCGCCGCACCTGCGCTTCGGGACGGTCGGCGTCCGCCGCCTCCTCGCCGACGCGCGGGAAACATGGAAACAGGCCGACGCAGCCGGCCGCCGGTCGATCGACGTCTTCGTCGGCGAGCTGGCGTGGCGCGAGTTCTACGCGTCGATCCTCGCGGCGTTTCCCCGGGTCCTGACGGAGAGCTTCCGGACGGAGTTCGAAGCCTTCCCGTGGGTCTCGGGGGACGAGGCGGAAGAACGCTTCGCGGCGTGGAGCGAGGGACGAACCGGCTACCCGATCGTCGACGCGGGGATGCGGCAGCTCGCGCACGAGGGGTGGATGCACAACCGCGTCCGGATGGTCGTCGCCTCGTTCCTGACGAAGCATCTCCTCGTCCACTGGCGGCGCGGCGAGGCCCTGTTCCGGGCACGCCTCGCCGACGGCGACCCCGCATCCAACAACGGGGGCTGGCAGTGGTCCGCCGGATGCGGCACCGACGCGCAGCCCTTCTTCCGGATCTTCAACCCCGTCCTGCAGGGAGAGCGGTTCGACCCGGACGGGGCGTACGTGAAGCGGTGGGTGACCGAGATCGCCGAGTGGAAGAGCGCGGGCAGGGACCTCCACGCGCCGTGGCGGGCGTCGACTCCGCCACCGGGCTACCCGGCGCCGATCGTCGACCACGCGGCCGCCCGGGCGAAGGCGCTCGCGGCCTTCGCGGCGATCAGGGCGTCGCGCTGACCGCGCTCCCCGAGAGGGGAATGGAATCCAGGGGCGCACCGTGGAGGACGGCGTACGCCGCCTCGAAGAAGAGGACCCGCTTCACGTAGTCGCGGGGCTCGTACAGCGGCATCGCCTCGAGGAACTCGTCGGCGGCGAGACCGGGAGCCTGCCTCCTCCAGCGTCTCGGCCGTCCGGGACCGGCGTTGTAACCGGCGAGCGCGGCGATCCGGTTGCCGTCGAACTCGCGCAGCATCATCGCGAGGTAGCGCGCCCCGAGCCTCACGTTCACCTCGGGGTCCTTCAGGTCGGGCCGGCCGCGCTTGTTCTCCTGGCGAAGGAGGTAGCGCCCCGTGCCCGGCATCACCTGCATCAGGCCGGTGGCTCCGGCGCCGGAGCGGGCGGCGGTCTGGAAAAGGCTCTCCTGCCGGATGACGCCGTAGACGAGAGCGGCCGGCAGGCCGTTTGCCGCGGCCTCGCGGACGATGAGCGCTTCCTGCCGGAACGGGTAGTAGGCGCGCCGGACCGCGAGGGGGACGGCCCCTTCGTCCGGAGTCCCGAGCTCCGGCCAGCGGGACTTCAGGATCGCCGTTGCCCGGCGGAACTCGGCGCGCTCGGCGGCGCACGCCGCAAGGAAGAAGGGATCGGAGGAGCCCTCCGCCTCGGCGGCGTCCTCGGCCAGCGAGGCGAGCCCGACGGCGAGGAGCTCCCGCGACGGCAGCGAAGGCGTGCCGGGGCCGAGGAGGTGAAGGGAAGGCGGCCGGGAGGTCTCGACGAGGAGCGCGGCGGAGACGGGAACGCCGAGCCTCGTCCCCGCCCAGCGGGCGTAGAGGTCGGGAACGGCAGTCGTGACGAGCGACGCGTAGAGAGCGCGGGAGGGGGCCTCCCTGCCGAGCGCTTCCAGGGAGCGGGCGGCCCAGTACGTCGACCGCCGGCGGATTGCGACGTCGCGGTACAGGGAGGCCTGCTGTTGGAACGCGGTGGCAGCGGCACGCAGCGCCGCAGGGGAGCGCGAGAGGGTGGAAAGGAAGGCGGAGCGGAAGAGCTCTTCGCCGCCGAGCGTCGTCGCCGGGTCGATCGACAGGAGGGCCGGCAGGGCTCGCAAAGCCTCTCCGTCGAGACCGAGCCGGACGGCGGTCCGGATCGTCTCCGTCAGGACCCGCCGCCGGTCCGGCGGATCGAGGGGCTTCGCCAGGAGGGCGTCGGAGCGCGCCCGGAGCGCGCGGAAAGACTCGACGGCCTGAGGGGCCGGGCTGGCGCGCGGGGTCCCGGGAGCCGGAGGGGGTTGCGAAGGAGCCTTGTGACCCGGCGAGCGGCGGGCGGCAGGCCCAGGAGACGGCGCACCGAGAAGCCGCAGCTCGGCCGAGAGGGTGAGCGCTTCGATCCGAAGTCGTTCCGCATCGTTACGACCCGAGAGCGCGGGCGGGCGCACGAGTGCTTCCCGCGCCTCCTTCGCACGGCCCCCTGCGAGGAGCAGTGCCGCGGCCTCGAGGCGGAAACCGGAGAGCTTCGCGAGCGGGAGCGCCAGCTCGGCACCCGCGGAGGGCAGGCGGCTTCCGAGCGCGGAGGCACGCAGGAGCCGCAGCTCGGGGCCTCCGCGGGTCACGGTTTCCCAGAGGAGCCCGCGGTCCGCCGTCTCGAAGAGGTCGGGAGCCGACTCGGCGGCGCCCGGCAGGTCGCGGACGAGAGCGGCCATCCGCTCCGTCGCCTCCGCGCGCGTCGCCCACGAGCGGCCCAGACCGAGCGCGGCCGCAATGCGTGAGCGCTCCGTGAGGGGAGAACGGCTCTTCCACGCCTCCCAGCCCTCTCGGACGTTCTTCTTCTCGGCGGGCGTCCGGGCGAGGCGGGAAGCGGAGAGGAGGGCGGCGCGGGCCAGAGGCTCGGTGCGGGCGTCGCGTGCGAAGGCGACGAGGCGGGCGACGAGGCCCCCGGCCGCGGCACCGGGCCGCACGCGTCTCGCCTCGGTGTCGAGCCGGAGCCATGGTCCCAGGTCGGGCAGGCCAAGGGGAGCGGCGTCGAGGCTGGCGGGGGGCAGCGGCGCCTTCGCATCCTCGGCCAGGACGACCTCGCGGGCGACCGAGGCGCGCAGGGCGAAGAGGCCGTCGCCGGCGAACGGGGCGAAAGGGTCGGCCACGCCTTCGCGCGCGCCCCGCCGGGCCGCCGCGAGGGACTCTTCGCGGGACGGCGGAAGGCCCAGAGCACCGCCGGCCGCGAGGGTCACGGCGAGGAGGAGCGGGGCGAGCCGAGGGCGTGTCAGGAGGGGACCGGGCCGAGCGCTTCAGGCTTTCCTTCGGCCAGGATCCGGACCAGCTCTTCGTGGAAGAAGTCCGCCGAGGCGCGAACATGCTCCGGGGTCCTCTCGGCGTAGACCTGACGGCTCCGCTCGATGTCGTCCTTCAGCCGGACGTAGAGGTCACCCGCGACTCGTCCCTCGGTCACTTTGCGCTCGTTGTAGAGCTTGATCTCGGAGACGAGGAGGCGGGCGATTCGGCGCGCGTCGTCGACGGCCCGCTGCGGGTCGTCGGCACCCCGGGACGACCGGGCACGGGGGACGAACCCCGGCGGCGGCGCGACCGGAGCGGAGGGGGAAGCGGCCCCTTCGAGGATCGGGGCAGGCGGCGG
>DIAY01000129.1:6474-13691 GCA_002414905.1 Holophagales bacterium UBA5066
GGCGGCGGGAAGGAGGTCTTGATCTGATCGAAGGCCATCGTCAGGTCGCCACGATTCGGGGGCGGCTCGGACGACGGTCCCGGCGGGGGCGTGGGGAGGGCTCGGGAAACGGGAGCGGGCGTCGGCGGCGCCATCGCCGGGCGCGGAATCGAATGGAGACCGAGGGACGCCGCACTCCGGGCGCCGGAGGACGTCAGGAAGTCGGCGCCGGACAGGCCCGACGGGTCCGTCCTCCTCTTCGCGCCGGCCGATTCCTCGAGGGCACGGAGCGCCTCGCCGGCATCCGTGATCCGGCGAGTCTTCCTCGCCCCGCTCGGGTCGGTCTGCTCGAAGAGGGAGTGGCCGGCCGGCTCGGAAGGGGTCTGGAGTGCCGCCGAAAGAGGCGGACGGTCCGGGGGCGCAATGATCGGTGCGACGGCAATCACGGGTGCGGGGGCGGACGCGGGCGGGACGGAGGGCCTGGGCGGCGCCGAGGGGGCCACGAACGGGTTGTCGTCGAGGGCGAGCTCGGTCGGAGCGGGTTCTGGCGCCGCGGCGTGGAAGACGGCGAGCTCCTCCCCGCGTGGCGTCAGAGCCGGCGAGGGGATCTTCTTGCGCGCCGCCAGAAGGTCGACGGAGAGGCCCGTGATGAACGTGAGGACCTCGAGGGCGGCCTCGTTCAGGCGCCCTTCCTCGCCCACCAGCTCGTCGGCGCACAGGACGCCGGCGATCCGGTCGCGAATCACCATCGGGACGAGGAGGGTCCGGGCCGGCGGATTCCCTCCGAGAGCCCTGCGAAGCGGCGCGTCCTCGGGCGGCGGTGCTGCCAGGATCGGTTTCTCGGACGCGAGGCAGGCTTGCACGAACGGGTCGTCGCCCACGCCGAAGTCGAGCGTCTTGACGGCGTCGTCGCGGCCGCCGGAGGCGTCGAACCCGAGCGCCTTCCAGCCGCTCAGCTTCTCGTTCCGGAGGACGAGGAGCGCCGCACGCGACGAGTGGATCTGCGCTTCCGTCAGGAATCGCGTGAGGACGTCGACCTGGGTGCGGGCTCCCTCGATCGAGGAGACGGAACCCTTCACGAGTCCCCAGTCCGGGGCGGACGCGGGGCCGGGAACGGTGACGGTCACCGTCTCGACGACTTTCTCGATGACCGTCTCGACGACGCGCTCCGGAGGGGGCGCCGGCGGAACGGCGTCCTCGAGGAGGGCCGCGACGAGGTCCTCCGGGAAGAGGTGCTTCGCCTGCGCGGGGATGCTTTCCGACGCCTTGGAGATCAGCTCGTTGATCTCGTTCCGGGTGTCGGCCAGCTGGGACTTCCAGCCCGCGAGGTGATCCTCGAGGAGGGTCGAGAGGGATTCGATAAACCGGCGGTTGGCGACGGGGTCGACAGGCATGACACGCCTCTCCTGGAAGCCTTCGGGGCCGCGAAGCAGCATTATAGGCACGCCTGCCGATTCGATGAACCGATTCTCCAACCCGGGTTGACGCGGGACGTCACGCTCCGTAAACTCACAGATCCGCCTCGGTCCGGCCGTCCCGGCCGGTCCACTCCGGGCCCGAAAGGGGTGATTCTCAGGTGCCGTTGATCCACGTCAAGGAGGACGAGTCCTTCGAGAACGCGCTGCGCCGCTTCAAGCGCAAATGCGAAAAGTCGGGGATCCTGTCGGAGCTCAAAAAGCGCCAGCACTACGAGAAGCCGTCCACCAAACGGAAACGGAAGGCAATCGCCGCACGCAAGAAAATGCTGCGGAAGCTGGCCGAGGAGCGCCGTACGGGAGTCTGATCCCGGAGCGTCCTTTCGATGATTCACACGGAAGTCGACTGGCCCGGCGTGCTTCGGCTCGCCGGGCGTTTCTGTTCTTCGGAGAGGGGCCGCGAGCGGCTCCTCGCTGCGGCCCCGTCCGGGAACCCCGAGGAGGTCCGCCGGCGCGCCGGGGTGACCCGGGATCTCGTGGCGCGCACCGGGCTCCAGCCCCCCGTCCGCATTTTCAGCCTCGACGAAGCCTCGCCGCTCGTTCTCCGGCTCGGCGCCGCGGGCCATGCCCTTCCACCGGATGAGCTGCTCGACCTCTTCGGCCTCGTCGAGCGTTCGGAGGAGGCGCGGCACGCCGTTCCCGTCGAGGGCCTCGAGCTCCCCGACCTGGCCGCCCTCCTCGGGCCGCTCGGCGACCTCGAGAGCCTCCTTGGGGAACGCGACTTCGTCTTCGAGCCCGACGGACGGATCCGCGACACCGCCTCCGTCCGGCTCGCCTCGATCCGGGCCTCCATCGTCCGTCACCGGCGCGAGGTCGTGAGGCGGCTCGAGGAGCTCGTCCGCGCGCGTCCCGACGTCCTCGCCGACGGCTATGTCACGGAGAAGGGCGGGCGCTACTGCCTTCCCGTCCGCTCCGACCGGCGGGAGAGCGTCGCGGGGATCGTCCACGAGAAGTCGGGTTCGGGGCAGACGCTCTTCGTCGAGCCGCTCGCCGTCGTCGAGGCGAACAACGCGCTCTCCGAGGCGTTCGAGGAGGAGCGCGAGGAGATCCACCGGATCCTCGTCGCCCTCACGGCGCGTTTCGCGGCAAGGAAGGCCGATCTCCTCGCCGCCGTCGAGATCCTCACCGAGCTCGACGGCTACCAGGCCCGGGCCGAGCTGGCCCGCCGCTCGGCGGGCGTCTTCCCCGGCACGAACGGGCCGCTCGTCCTGAAGAAGGCCCGTCACCCCCTGCTCGACCGGCGTCTGGCGCCGCTGCGCGAGGAGGTCTTCGGCGAACGGGCCGAGGAGCGTGCGTCCGACGCCGTGCCGCTCGACCTCGAGCTCGACGAGGGGCAGCGGCTCGTCCTCCTCTCGGGTCCGAACGCCGGGGGCAAGACGGTCGCGATGAAGACGATCGGCCTCTTCGCGCTCCTGGCGCAATCGGGCTTCGCCGTTCCCGCCGACCCGGGAACCTCGCTCCCCGTCTTCGACCGCCTCCTCGTCGTTGCCGGAGACGCGCAGGACCTCCTCGGAGACCTCTCCTCTTTCGCCGGCGCGATGACGCGCACCGCCTCGGCGTTCGCGGCCGCAACGCCGAGGAGCCTCGTCCTGCTCGACGAGCTCGGGAGCGGCACCGATCCCGACGAGGGAGGAGCGATCGCCACGTCGGTTCTCGAGGAGGACCTGCGTCGCGGCGGCCTCACCATCGCCACGACGCACCTGGCCTCGGTAAAAGAGTGGGCGCACGGCCGGGCCGACGTCCTCTCGGCCGCGATGGAGTTCGACGAGACCGCCGGGCGCCCGACCTTCCGTGTCCGCCCCGGCGCGACGGGGCGGTCGCGCGCCCTGGCCGTCGCCGAGCGGTCCGGCATTCCGCGGCGGGTCCTCGATGCGGCCCGCGCGAGGCTCGGGTCGGGCTGGGCCGCGGCCGATGCGGCCCTCGAGCGGCTCGAGACGGAGACACGGGCAGCCCGGGAGGAATCGGAGAGGCTCCGGGCCGAGTCCGCCGCTCTCGCGTCCTCGCGCGACGCGCTCGAGCGGGAGGCCGCCTCTCTGGCCGTCGAGAAACAGCGCCTGCGCGAGCGGGCGAAGACCGAGATCGACCGCGCCCTCGTCGCGCTGCGCGAGCGAACCCGTCGCGAGCTCGACCGGATCCGCGAGGAGGCGCGCGCGGGGCGCGCCGTCTCGCGCGGAGCGCTCATGACGGTCGTCGGCGAGGCGCGGAAGGACGCGGAGGCTCTCTTCGAGATGGCCGCGCCGACCGAGCCCCCGGGTCCCGTCGTCGTCGGCGAGCGGGTCAAGGTCACGACGTTCGGCACGACCGGGAAGCTCCTCGTCCTCGACGAGGCGAAGGGACAGGCCGAGGTGGAGGTCGGGGGCAAGCGGATGAGGGTCGCCGCGGCCGATCTTCGCCCGATGACGGGCGCCGCCGCCGCCGCGCCCGTCTCGAAGTGGGCTCCGTCACCCCGGGCCAGGGACGCCGGACCACCCGCGGCGAAGACGTCCTCCTCCGCGAGGACCATCGCACCCCGGGGAGAGATCGTCCTCGTCGGCCTGCGCGTCGACGCGGCGCTCCCGGAGGTCGAACGGGCGATCAACGACGCCCTCCTCTCCGGCAAGGGAAGCCTGAGGATCGTTCACGGTTTCGGTTCCGGCCGCCTGGCCGCAGCCGTCCGGGAGTTCCTCTCCGAGCATCCCGGCGTCGAGAGTCACCGCCCCGGCGACGCGCAGGAGGGGGGCGACGCCGCGACCATCGCAGAGCTGACGGACTGATGCGCCGGAGGTGCTGTGGGGGGATGCGAGCAGAGGGCGGGGAGCCTGGCGGAATAGACGCCGGGGCTGAAATCGTTCCGCAGAGAGCGGACTAAGTGGACGCCTCCTACGAGATCACCGACGACCTCAAGCACGACGTCCTGGCGGCGACCGATATCGTCGCGCTCGTCGGTGCCGTCACCTCGCTGAAGAAGGCGGGCAATTCCTGGAAGGGACTCTGCCCGTTCCACGGCGAGAAGACGCCTTCGTTCCACGTCCACCCGGACCGGGGCTTCTACTACTGCTTCGGCTGCGGGGCCAAAGGCGACGCGATCACCTTCGTCCGCGAAACCGAGAAGCTCGAGTTCCCCGAGGCGGTCGCCTACCTGGCCCGGCGTGCGGGGATCCCGATCCCGATGCGCCGCTCCGGCTCCCGCGCCGATCGGGCCAAGGAGACGCGCGCCGCCGAGGCGCTCGTGGCGGCCGCGAGGTACTTCCGCGAGCAGCTGCCGCGAAACCCCGCGGCGAAAGCCGTCCTGGCGGGGCGAGAGATCCCGCCGGACGAGTGGGAGCCCCTCGGCTTTGGAGCGGCCCCCGATGCGTGGGACGGCCTCCTGCGCACGCTCTCCGGGACCTTCACCGAGGACGTTCTGCTCGAGGCCGGCCTCCTCCAGAAGAGCCAGGAAACAGGACGCGTCTACGACCGTTTCCGCAACCGCCTGACCCTCGAGATCCGCGACGCCCGGGGCGAGATCCTCGCGTTCGGAGGCCGGGCCCTCGGCGACGACCCGGCCAAGTACATCAACAGTCCTGAAACCGCCCGGTTCACGAAGGGGAAGGTCCTCTACGGCCTCGACCGTGCCCGCGAAGGGGCGCGCAAGAGCGAGAAGCTCGTCCTCTGCGAGGGGTACTTCGACCGGATCGCTTTCGAGCGGGCCGGCGTTCCCTGGGCCGTCGCGTCAATGGGGACGGCCCTGACGACGATGCAGGCCGACCTCCTCGCCCGGCAGGTCCCGGCCGTCGTCGTCGCCTACGACGGCGACCCGCCGGGCCTGGCCGCCGCGTGGAAGGTCTTCCCGCTCCTCGTCGAACGCGGCGTTAAGGTCTTCCATGTCGCTTTTCCCGCGGGTCACGACCCCGATTCCTACCTCCGCGAAAGGGGCTCCGAAGGCCTGAGGGAAACGGTCGAGACGGCCCGCCCCCTCCTCGACGTCCTCGCCGCGGCCGTACCGCCCGTCTCGGGCGATGCGGCGGAGCGGGCGGCAAGGATCAACGAGGCCAAGGGGATCCTCTCCGTGGTCCCGGACCGGGTCTACCGGCACGAGCTTCTCGCGGCGTTTTCCAGGGTCAGCGGCGTCCCGCTGGAGCTCCTCCACGACGGGAGCAGGCGCAGACCGATCCGCAGGCCCGAAGCAGAATCGGAGACACCGTCTCCCGCCGGACGGCTGGTCCCTGAAGCCGAGGAGCGGGTGCTCTCCTACCTCCTCTCTACCTGGCCGGTGGGGGTCGAAATCGCGACGAAGCTGCCGCCGGAGCTCCTCTCCCATCCCGATGCCCGGGAGCTGGTTTCGTACCTCAAGTCATTGGGCTCGAAAGCGGATACCCTTGATTTTTCCGAACTTCAATCCCATCTTGGGGGCGGCGCGGGAGTGCTGGCAGCCCGGCTCCTCCTGTCGGACCCGCCTCAACTGGACCAGAAACCCGCCGCCCCCGATCTGGAGAAGCTACGCAAGCCACTCCTCCAGCTGAAGATAAGACGACTTGAGGAGCGCGGGGTCGAATTGCAGCCAATGATTGCCGCCGCCGAGGCCCGAGATGACCGGGACGGGCGGACTGCCCTTCTCACGGAGAAACAAAAGCTCTCCGAGGAGGTGCGTCGTATGAAGCAGGAGCTACGCCGCCCGGACGAAGGTTCGGGCTGACAGGGGATAACGTGACGGTCGAAGAAAAGCATCCGGAGCTGCGCGGGCTGATCGCCCTTGGGAAAGAGCGGGGATACCTGCTCTACGACGAGATCTTCCACGCCCTGCCCGAGGACGTCTCCAACGCTCCCGAGGAGCTGGACGACGTCTACATCCGGCTGGGTGATTTCGGGATCGAGATCGTCGACGTCCCGGAGAAGGCGACACCCAAGAAAGAGGGGGTCGCCGCCCAGGGGGCGATCCTCCCCGACCTGACGGCCGTCGAGAAGACGAACGACCCGGTCCGGATGTACCTGCGCGAGATGGGGACCGTCAAGCTCCTCGACCGCGAGGGCGAGGTCGAGATCGCGCGCCGCATCGAGAGGGGAGAGGCCAGGATCTACCAGGCCCTCTCCACGAACCGGATCGTCCTCGAGGAGATCCTTCGGATCGTCGAGGCGGCCAAGAAGGACAAGAACGTCGCCCGCGGGTTCCTCGAGTTCGCCGCGGCTGCCCTCGAGGACTCCGAGGAGGTCGACCCCCGGACGGCCAAGCGGATCGAGGAGGTTCTGGCGCACTTCAAGAAGGTCGCCAAGCTGGACGGCGAGCTTCGCAAGCTCCAGGAGAAGAAGAAGGCGGCCAGAGTCGCCAAGGCGGCCAAGAAGCCCGCCAAGGCCTCGGCGAAGAAGGCGGCGGCCAAGCCCCAGCCCGCCGTCGACCCGACGGTCGACCGGCGCATCTCCGAGATCGCGCGGCTGATCCACGCCATCGATTTCACCCCGGCCACGCTGCAGAGGATGATCAACATCCTCAAGGACATCGACCGGCAGTTCGCGATGCCGGAAGCCCAGATCCGCCAGGACCTCGCGAACCTCAAGAAGGAGAAGAACGAGGTCCGGATCGACTTCTACAAGCGCCGCGTCGCCAAGTACCGCGTGCTGCTGAAGGAGCACGAGGAAAAGTACGGCGTCGCGCACGACGAGATCCGCAAGACGCTTCGCCAGATCCGGGAGGGAGAGGAGGAGGCCGACCGCGCCAAGCAGGAGCTCATCGTCGCGAACCTGCGCCTCGTCGTCTCCATCGCCAAGAAGTACACGAACCGCGGGCTCCAGTTCCTCGACCTGATCCAG
>DIAY01000242.1 GCA_002414905.1 Holophagales bacterium UBA5066
GGCGGCCGTGAGACGTACCGAACCGCACGCGGCCCCCTGTCGAGGAGACGTGATGGTGAAGCCGGGTCTCCCGTGCCCCCGTGCTCCGGCGCTCTCGTGCTCCGGTGCTCCCGGGGCTCCGGTGCTCCCGGTTCCCCGGTCAGTTCCGCCGGTAGTGGCAGCCTCTCGAGACCGGGTTCTTCAGCGCCGCTTGCGCGATCAGGTGGCTCGCATGGACACCGTGGATCAGGTCGACGATCTCCCGCGAGATCTTCGTCTCGTGGTAGAAGCGCGAGAGACGCTTCTCCAGATCGCGGATATCGGCGACGGCGCGGCCGAGGCGCTCCCCGGTTCTCACGATGCCGACGTAGTTCCACATCGTGTTCCGGATCGTCGTCCAGTCCTGCTGGATGAGCGCCGGGTCCTCGTTCTGCGCGTCGCCGGGGGCGTGCCAGTCGGGGATGGCGCGGAACATCGACGGTGCGAAGGTGTGACCCTTCTCGATCCGGTCGGCGATCGAGCGGGCGGCGTGGGCCCCCCAGACGAGCCCCTCGAGGAGGGACGTCGACGCGAGGCGGTTGGCGCCGTGCAGCCCGGTACAGCTCGTCTCGCCGACGGCGTAGAGGTTACGGATCGTCGTCTTCCCCTCGAGGTCGGCCAGGACGCCGCCGCAGAAGTAGTGCGCCGCGGGGACGACGGGGATCGGCTCGGTCGCGATGTCGATCCCGAACTTTGCGCAGGTCGCCGCGATCGTCGGGAAGCGATCGCGGATCGCGACCTTCCCCTTGCCTTCGTAGTTGTGCGCGAGGTCGAGGTAAACGCACGGCTCGCTCCGGGAGGTCATCTCCTCGACGATGGCGCGCGTGACGACGTCGCGCGGCGCGAGGTCCTTCCGTTCCCGGTCGTAGCGGTGCATGAAGGCCTTCCCCGAGCGGTTCACGAGGATGGCCCCCTCGCCCCGGAGCGCTTCGGAGATGAGGAAGCGATCGCCATCGGGATGGTAGAGCGTCGTCGGGTGGAACTGGACGTACTCGAGGTTCAGGACGGCCGCTCCCGCGCGCGCGGCCATCGTGAGGCCGTCGCCGATGGCGTGCCGGGTGTTCGTCGTGTGAAGGAAGAGCCGGCCGACGCCTCCCGTGGCCAGGACGGTGAAGTCGGCGAGGACGGTGTGGACGGCGCCCGCCGCGTCGAGGACGTACGCGCCGAGGCAGGGGTCCTGAAGGGCGTAGCGCTGCTGGACGTCGGAGGAGTGGTGCCGCGCGGTGATGAGGTCGACCGCCGTCGCCCCCGTCCAGATCTTCACGTTCTTCTCGGTCTTCACGCGGGCCAGGAGGGCGATCTCGATCGCCTTGCCGGTCGCGTCGGCCGAGTGGACGATCCGCGCGACGGAGTGTGCCCCCTCTCGCGTGAAGTCGAGGTCCCCCTCCCGGGTCCTCGAGAAGGGGACACCGGCGTCGCCAATCAGGATCTCCTCGACGACGCGGGGTCCCTCCTGCGCGAGGAAGCGGACCGCTTCGGCGTTGCAGAGGCCGGCGCCGGCCGTGAGGATGTCCTTCACGAGCGACGACGCCGAATCCTTCCTGCCGAAGTAGATGATCCCGCCCTGCGCCCACGCGGTGTTGCAGTCGCCAGGGTCGTCGGCCTTCGTCACGAGGAGGACGCGGACTCCCCTCTTGGCGAGCGCGAGGGCGGTGGTCAGGCCGGCGATGCCGGTTCCGATGACGAGCGCCGGGACGCGAATCCGCCCGGCGGCGGGGTTCACCTGCGGCCCCGCCGGGCTGCGGCGATCTTCACGTCGAGAGCGATGTCGACGGCCCGCACCGAGTGCGTCAGCGCGCCCACCGAAACGAAATCGACGCCGGCGAGGGCCGATCTCTTCGCCTTCTCCACGGTCATGCCGCCGGAAGCCTCTGTCGTGACCCGGGCGCCGGTCGCCTCGTTCCAGAGCGCGACGTCGGCGACGGCTCGCTTCATCTCTGCGACCGTCATGTTGTCGAGGAGGATCCGCTCGGCGCCCGCCTCGAGCGCCTGATGGACCTCGTCGCGCGTCCGCGCCTCGGCCTCCAGGAGGCAACGTCTCAGGGAACGGTTCATCGCGCGGAAGTCCGTCGCCCGCCGCGTGGCGTCCCAGAGGCTGCCACAGCCGTCGGCGTGGTTGTCCTTGACGAGGAAGGCGTCGGAGAGGCCCATCCGGTGATTCGTGCCGCCACCGCACCGGACGGCGTACTTCTCGAGGGCGCGCAGGCCGGGCGTCGTCTTGCGCGTGTCGAGCAGGTGCGCGGCCGTGCCCTCGAGCGCGTCGACGTAGACGCGGGTGGCGGTCGCGATGCCGGTCAGCCGCTGGACGAGGTTCAGCGCGGTCCGTTCCGCCGCCAGGACCGTCACCGCCGGCCCTTCGACCCGGGCGAGGACGGTCCCCGGGGCGACCCGGACGCCGTCCTCGACGAGGATTTCGACGGACGCGGGTGGGTGAGGGAAGGCGAAGACGCGCGGTAGGAAGGCGACCCCGGCGACGACGGCCGCCTCTCGGCAGACCATGTCGCCCGCCACGCGGGTCTTGGGACCGAAGACGGCCAGGGTGGTGATGTCCTCTCCGTCTTCCGCGAAGGCGCGTGCCAGCAGGTCGTCCAGAGCTTCGACGAGGTGTCGATCGATCTTCACGAGACGAGCATTCTAGACGGCCGGGCGGCTGCGCGTCCGGCGCCCCTCCGATAGGATGTTCCGCCGAGGGAGGAATCGAAGATGGCCGGACCCGTGATCCCCGACAGATATCGTGACGCGATGGGCGAGGACGACCCGTATCTCGCGATGTTCGAGGCACCGCAGAGGCTCCGCAAGCTCCTGAAAGGCCTCACCGAGAAGCAGCTGTCCCGCAAGCCGGCACCCGGGAAGTGGTCGATCAAGGAGATCGTCGCCCACCTGGCCGACGGCGAGGTCATCCTCGGTTCCCGCTACCGGTTCATCGCTGCGCACGACAAGCCCGTGATCGCGGGCTACGACCAGGACCTCTTCGTCGAGAGGCTCGGCGTGGAGAACGCGACGACGGAAGACCTGCTGGACGACTTCGAGATGGCTCGCATGGTGAACATCGGGCTCCTCACGCGCCTGCCCGACGAGGCGTTCGCCAGGGTCGGGGTCCACTCCGAGCGGGGTGAGGAGACGATCGACACGATCGTAATGCTCTACGCCGGGCACGACCGGGTGCACCTCACCCAGGTCGAGACGATCCGCACGGGGCTCTTCCCGCCGAAGAAGGCGGGCGGGAAGAAGCCGCGAGCGAAAGAGAAGGGCGGCAGGAAGGTCGCGAAGGTCGCGAAGGGCCCGGTTCGGAAGTCTCCCGGAAAGGCCGCTGCCAGGCCGGCCCCGAAGACCCCGGGCTCCCGGACGGCGGGGGCGAAGCCGGCCGCGAAGGCGCGGCCGAAGACCGCGGCGAAGAGGAGCCCCGGGAAGGAAAGGTAGCCGGCCGGTTCAGGCCGGGCCACGCGTGAGGCGGGCCGCGAGGCCCGCCAGCGGTGCCGTCGCCGGGACGACGAGGCGCGTGGCGAAGCCGCCGAGGAAGACGGGCCGGAAGAGCCGGGAGAAGAAGTAGACGCGGCCCGTGACGGCTCGCCAGCGGCGGGTCCACTCGCGGGCGAGCACGAGGGTCTCGACCCTCCCGGCTGCGTGCTCCGAAAGGAGAGCGCCGGCCGCCTCGCCCGTCCGGAGGGCGAGCGCCATCCCCGAGCCGGTGTACGGATCGACGACGCCGGCTGCGTCTCCGGCGAGGAGGATGTCTCCCCAGGTGGCGCCGCGCGGGCCGAGGTGGACGGGCTCGCTGACGAGCGCGGGCCCCGGCTCGGGGGCGAGGCCGGCGAGGTCGGCGGCCAGCGCGGGGCTCTCGGCGCCGAGGCGCGCGAGGAGTTGGTCGAAGTCGTGGCGGGCCTCCTGCGCGACCCCGGGCGTCGCGAGAGCGCCCATGCTGACGCGCCCCCTCTCGACGAGTGAGAGGCCGAGGTAGCCGCCGCGAAAGACGTGGAGGACGACCTGGTCGTCGAAGCGGGTGTCCGTCCCGCCCGTGAGGAACTTCTTGAACCCGAAGAGCGTCGCGGGGGTCCCGAAGAAGGGGCGGCCGAGGCGACCGTCGAGCGGGGAATAGCGTCCCCACGCGCCGACGATCGTCCGGGTCTCGAGGGTGCGGACAGTGGTCTTCACCCTGAAGCCCCCGGCGAGGCTTCCGTCGAGCGACGTCACCGTCTCGCCGGTGAGGAGGGCGGCCCCGGCCCGTCGTGCGCCCTCGAGAACGAGAGCGTCGAGGCGCTCCCGGCTGAGGGAGAGGGCCGGGCCGGGAAGGCGACCGCGGACGCGGAGCCCGTCGGCGCGGACGAGGGCGAAGCGCCGGATCGTCGCGGCCCCCTCGGAGCGAACGGCGCCGTCGAGGCCGAGTCGCGCGAGCGCGGCGACGCCGTCGGGGGAGAGGAGCTCGCCGCAGGTCTTCGGTCGCGGGAACGTCGCCTTGTCGAGGACGGCGACGCGGGCGCCGGAGCGAGCGAGGACGAGAGCCGCGGCGCTCCCGGCGAGGCTCGCACCGACGATCACGGCGTCGAGCCGGTCGCCGGTCACGTCCGCCTCCAGATGAGGCCCTGGACGAAGGGGCCGGCCGGCTTCACCAGAGTTCCCGGGAGGGCCCGGGCGGCGAGGGCGCGCAGCTCGGGGATGGTCCAGGCCTGCAGGACCGACGCGTGCGCATCGAGCCTCGTGATCGGGCTCCGGTAGGCGAGCCGGGAGAGGATGGCGTTGATGGCGAGGGGGACGCGATGGCGCGTCAGGTCGAGCGCGACGACGGCGACCCGCGCCACGCGCGCCGACTCGCGCAGGAGCGCGGCGACGGCGGTCGCGTCGAGGTGGTGGAGGAAGAGGGTCGAGGAGACGACGTCGACGGAGCAGTCGGCCAGCGGGAGGCGAAGGGCATCGGCGGCCACGCTCCTGCCCTTCGCGGAGAGACGCGCGTGGAGGAGCTGCCGGTCGAGGTCGAGCGTCACGAGGTCCCGCCCCCGGCGGGAGAGCTCTGCCGCGAGGGATCGCCCCACGTGTCCGCTCCCGGCTCCGAGGTCGAGGAGGACCGGGCGGGCCGAGGGGACGGAGAGGAGGAGGGGGATGAGGTGGCGCCTCACGATCGCCCGGCCACCGAGCGCGCGATGGATCCACTCGATGTCGGCGAGGCTCTCCTCGGCCGCGCCAGGCGCCACGTCTCCATCGAGGATCTCGTCGGACGGGGAGCGCGGCGGGACGAGAAGGCTCACGGTGGATCAGGCTCCGGGAGGGCGCCGGGTCCTCACGACGAGGGCGGTGTTCTTCGAGCCGAAGGCGATCCCGTTCACGAGCGCGATGCCGACATCGGCCGGGCGGGCGACGAGAGGGACGTAGTCGAGGTCGCACTCGGAATCCGGCGTCTCGAGGTTCGTCGTCGGTGGAAGGAACCCCGCGTTCAGCGCGAGGAGAGTCGCCGCGAGCCCGGCCGCACCCGAGGCCCCCTGCGGGTGGCCGATCTGGCTTTTCACGCTGCTTCCGGGGACGCGCCCGGCGTGCGCGCCGAGTGCGATCCGCGTGGCCCGGGTCTCGATCCTGTCGTTCAGCTCCGTCCCGGTGCCGTGGTACTGGACGTAGCCGACGTCCCCGGGGGCGACCCCGGCGTCCTCGAGCGCCTCCGTCATCGCGCGGGCCGGCTCCTCTCCCGACTCGTCGAGCCTCACGCGGTGGTAGGCGTCGCAGGTCGCGGCGGTGCCGAGGATCTCGCCGAAGAGGCGCACCCCGCGCGAGAGGGCCCGCTCCATCTCCTCGAGGACGAAGAACCAGGCCCCTTCGCCGAGGACGAATCCGTCGCGGCCGGCGTCGAAGGGGCGGCTCGCCGTCTCCGGCGCCTCCTGGCGCGAGGACGCGAGGATCTGCATCAGACTGAAGCCCGTCATGATTCCCGGCGTGATGATCGCGTCGGCGCCTCCGGCCAGGACGACGTCACGCTCCCCGTACCGGATCGCCTTCGTGGCGTAGCCGATCGCGTCGGCCGACGAGGTGCAGCCGGTGGAGATGACGTGCGACGGCCCCTTGAGGCCGAACCGCATGGAGATCTCCGAGGAGAGGGTGCCGATGGTGCCGGTCGGGATCGCGTAGACGGACGCCTTCTTCAGCTCCCCGCGGTACCAGTGACCGTACATCTTCTCGAAGAACTCGACCGGGCCGCCCCCCGATCCGAGGAGGACGGCGATGCGGCGCCGCTCCTGGAGCGAGAGCCGCTCCGCGTCGATCCCGGCGGAAGCGAGCGCCTCGCCCGCCGCGGCGATCGCCATCGGGACGACGCGGGCGACGTGCCGGGCGTCCTTGGCCGGAATGTGGTCGGCGGGGTCGAAGCCCTGCGCCTGCCCGGCGATCTTCACCGGGAGCCCTTCCGGGTCGAACAGGGTGATTCGGCCGACGCCGGAGCGGCCCCCCAGAAGACCTTCGAGGAAGGCCTCCGCTCCGGTACCGAGCGGCGTGACGCAACCGAGACCGGTGATGGCGACGCGGCGTCTCACGTTTCGAAAACCGTCTGATTTCGATGAGATGGCATGGGCTGAAATCGTAACAGCCGGAGCGGGCGCGGATTTCCGTACAATGGCCCCGGTGTCGGACAGCCGCTTCGAGTTCCGCGGCGACCTCTCGAAAACCCCGCTTCCCGAGGTCCTCCAGACGGTGCATCACTACCGTGTGCCCGGAGTGCTGGTCGTGCGCCGGGGCGAGATCGAGAAGAAGATCTACCTCTGGAACGGCGACGTCATCTTCGCGACCTCGAACGACCGGGACGAGTCCCTCGGCAGCGTCCTCCTCCGCACCGGGGCGCTCACCCGGGAACAGTTCGACGAATCGGTGCGACGGCTCGTCGAGGCGCGCGCGGCCGAGGAGACCCGACGGCACGGAGCCGTCCTCGTCGAAATGGGCCTCCTGACGCAGGAGGCGCTCTCTGCGTCCGTCACCCGGCAGGTCCGCTCCATCCTCTATTCGGTCTTCGACTGGGAGGAGGGGTCGGTGACCTTCACCGTCGGTCGTTTCCGGACCGACGAGATCATCCAGCTGGAAATCCCGACGCGACAGGCGATCGTCGCGGGAGTGAAGGCCGTCCGCGACGCGCGGCGCCTGATCGCGCTCCTGGGCCCGTCCTGGACGGTCTTTGATCCCTGCTACGCGCCGACGGAGATCGGCGACGTGGCCCTCGACGCCGGCGAGATCCGGCTTCTCCAGCACGTCGACGGCACGAAGACGCTGAGGGAGCTCGTCGGCCTCGGTCCGGCCGACGCGGGCCACAACGGGAAGCTGCTGTACGCTTTCTTCGTCCTCAAGCTGATCAGCCGGCGAGACGTGACGAGCCGGACGTCCGTGAAGAAGATCCAGTGGAGCACGAGCGGCGGCAGCTACACCCCGCCGTCGTGAAGGAAGGTCGGGCCCTCAATGCCTCTCTATGAATTCCGGTGCGAGTCGTGTGGACACGAAATGGAGACGATCCTTCTCTTCTCCGATCCCCTCCCGACGACCTGCGAGACCTGCGGCGGCCCGCTGAAGAAGCTCCTGTCGGCGCCGGCGGTCCAGTTCAAGGGGTCCGGGTTCTACCTGACCGACTACGGGCGGTCCGGGAGCGCGGCGAATACAGGCTCGAAGGCCGGGGACGTGGCGAGCGCCGCGGCGGAGAAGAAGTCCTCCTCCGAGGGGAAGCCCTCCGGCGAAACGAAGTCCTCCGGTGAGGGGAAGTCCTCCGGTGAGGCGAAGGCCGGAACGGGCGGCGGCGCCGCCGCTGGCACGGGGGGCGATGCGAAGTCGGGGGCCTGACGCGATCGCGGCGCTCCTCGCCGCGACCCTCATCGTCGCAGCTCCCGTCCTGGCCGCCGGGGCCACGCCGGTCCCCTCGCCGGGAGGGGTGTGGCTCCGATACCCGCTCCCGGGTGCCGAGGTCAAGTCCCTCGTGGCCGAGCCACGGACCCCGGGAATCTTCTTCGCGGGGACCGCCCTCGGAGGCGTCTACAGGTCGGCCGACGGAGGCCGGACGTGGAGCTCACCGCCGGGAGGGGCGCCCTTCCCCGGCTATTCGGTCACTTCGCTGGTCGCCGACCCCCAGCGGGCCGGGACCCTCTGGGCCGGCCTGACGGGGGTCGTCCGGGGTGGACTCCTCGTCCGCTCCGACGACGGAGCCCGTTCCTGGGTCGTCGTGAGGCGCTGGGAGGAGCGCGCGGAGGCGAGGGCGGTTGCCGTCGCGAACCTGAAAGGCCGGAAGGTCGTCGTCGTCGGGGGGGATACCGGGCTCGAGGTCTCGGAGGACGGTGGAGCGACGTGGCGTCCTTCCCGGCCTCCGCTCGATCCGGGGAGCGGTCTGGCGTTCCTCGCGTTCCATCCCCTGAAGCCGGGTGTCCTCTACACCGGCTCGTACCGCCACCCCTTCCGGTCGACGGATCTCGGCCGCTCGTGGAAGCGGATCGCCGGCGGGATGGTCGAGGACACCCAGGTCTTCTACCTCGACTTCTCTCCGACCAACCCGGACGATATCTGGGCGGCGACGTGCGGCTGGATCTACAGGACGATCGACGGCGCGACGACCTGGAAGCGCTACAAGGAGGGTCTCTCCGACCGGCGTACGCAGGTCGTGGTGCGTGACCCGCGCAACCCCTCCCGGCTTCTCGCCGGGACGACGGGGGGACTCTTCGAGAGCCTGGACGAGGGGCGGAGCTTTCGCCGCGTTTCCCGCGACACGACGGTCGTCAACGCGCTCCTCTTCGACCCCGCGAACCCCGCCGTCGTCCTCGTCGCGACGGAGGCCGAAGGGATCTTCAGGAGCGAGGACGGTGGAGTGACCCTCGTCGAGTCCAACACGGGCCTCTCCGAGGCGAGGGTCCCGGCCGTGGCGGTCACCGGCTCCGGTGCCGTCGTCGTCGCGCGGGCCGCGGATGGCGGTAGCGGAGGTCTCTGGGCGCTCGATCCGGCGACGGGACAGGCGGAGCGCCTCCGGGCCTCTCCCACCGCAACGGTCCGGGCGCTCCTGGCGAGCGGCGATCGGCTTCTCGCCGGGACCCCCGACGGCCTCTGGCTCGCCCGGGCGCCCGGTCAGCCCTTCGGAAAAGTCCTCGACGTTCCTGTCCTCGGCCTGGCCGCCGGCGGGGGCCGGCTCTTCGCGGCGACGGACACGGGCGCGTTCGAGTCGCGCGACGGGGGCGGGTCCTGGGCCCGGCTCGGCGCGCTGAGGGCGAGGGTCGACGCGGTCCTCTGGAGCCGTACGCCCGGGAGCCGGGTCGAGGCGCTCGCCGTCCGGTCGGCGGGACGGACCCTCTGGTGGAACGGCCGGGACTTCGGCCTCGAGGCGCTGCGAGGAGCATCCCGTCCGCTGACCGGCGGCTTCGGCCGGCCGCGGGCCTCGGCCTATCGCCCCCCGGAGCCGATCGGCGTCGAGGTCGAGGCCGAAAAGGGTCGCCTCCTCTATCGAACGGCGGACGGGGGACCCGATGTCGTTCTCGCGCTCCCCGAGAGGGGCCTCTACGTGTCGGGCTGGGCGGGTGACCCGCTCGGCACGGAGGGGCTCTACATCGCCACGATCGGACGCGGCCTCTTCCGTTTCGTTCCGGCGGTCTCCGGCGGCTCTGTTCCGGAGCCGGAGGTCAGCGCTCCGGCACGCTGAGGAAGGAGAGGCGCGCTCCGGTGACGATCCGGTGACGCTTCGCTTCCCCCGCGGTCAGCTCGATGACGGTGTCGGCGGGAGCCCTGGAAGGATAGCTCGGGCAGGGGTCGGCCGCGCAGGGTGGAACGCCTTCGAGGACGTCGACGACGGTTCCGTCTCTCAGCGTGAAGACCATGTCGAGCGGGAAGTGGCAGTTTTTCATCCAGAACGAGCGCGGCTCGGGCGTGTCGAAGAGGAAGATCATGCCGGCCCCGGGAGCGAGCGATTCGCGGAACATCAACCCTTGCGCGATCTCCTCCGGGGAGCGCGCGACCTCGAGAGCGAACACCGCTCCTGACGGAAGGACGACCCGCGGGCCGGTGGAGGGCGGGGTCTGCGAAGCCGGCGGGGTCACGCCCCGCCCTCCCGTGCACGCTGCCAGGAAGGGCGAGATCAGCAAGAGCGCCGCCATTGCGGCGCCAGCGGCTCCCTCAAGCATCTTCGAGCGCTGGTCCGGGTTCGTCAAAGGGCTCTTCCTCCTCGTCATGTCCGAGCTCGTATTTCTTGGCGTAGTAACGGAACGAGCGCTCGGACATTCCGACGAGTTTCGCCGCGTCTTTCCGAACGCCGTTCGCCCGTTCGAGCGCCTGCTGCATCAGCCGCTTCCCGATCCACTCGAGGTACGCCTCGAGACGGAAGCTCTCGAGCGGAAGGTCGAACGGGCTTTGGAACGACTCGGCCGGGACGCCGGCGGGCCGCAGGAAGCTCTCCGGAAGCGAGGCGGTGGTGATGATGGGCCCCGGCTCGAGGGTCACCGTTCGCTCGATCAGGTTCTCGAGCTCGCGGACGTTTCCCGGCCACTGGTAGGCCTCCAGAACGCGCATCGCCTCGGCCGAGATCTTCTTCTCCGGGATCTTCTGCTCCAGGGAAACGGCCTTGAGGAAATGGCGGATCAGGAAGGGGATGTCTTCCCGCCGCTCGCGCAGCGGAGGGATCGGGAGGGGGATGACCGCGATCCGGTAATAGAAATCCTCCCGGAAGGCGTTCTCGGCGACCTTCCGGGCGAGGTCCTTGTTCGTGGCACAGATGATCCTCACGTCGACCGGCTCCTCGAGGTTCCCTCCGACACGCCGCACGAGGCGTTCCTGTAGCGCTCGCAGGAGCTTCACCTGCATCCCCACGGAGGTCTCACCGATCTCGTCGAGGAAGAGGGTTCCCCCCTCGGCCTCCTGAAACAGCCCCTTCTTTTCCTTCACTGCCCCCGTGAAGGCGCCCTTCTCGTGCCCGAAGAGCTCCGACTCCAGGAGGTTCTCCGGGAGCGCTCCGCAGTTGATGGAGACGAAGGCGCGCCCGGTACGGGGCGAGCTCCGGTGGATGGCCCTCGCGATGAGCTCCTTGCCGGTGCCGGACTCTCCGGTGATCAGGACGGTGGAGGTGGTCCGTCCGATCCGCTCGATCATGTCGAAGACGGCGCGCATTCGGCGCGAGACGCCGATGAGGGTTCCGAGCGCGGGGCGCTCCTCGACCCGGTTCCTCAGCGTGACGTTCTCGTCGGCAAGCCGTTTTCTTTCGAGGGCCTTCTCGACGACGTGCTTGAGCTCCTCCACGTCGAAGGGCTTCGAAATGTAGTCGTAGGCGCCCGCCTTCAGCGCCTCGATGGCCGTCTTCGTCGAGGTGTAGGCGGTGATCATGACGACGGGCGTCTCGGCACTCGTCTCGCGAGTTTTCCTGAGAATGTCGAAACCTGTGCCGTCGGGCATCCTCAGGTCGGTCAGGACGAGGTCGGGAGCGGTCGTCTCGACGAGCCGCAGCCCGTCGGCGCAGGTCCCGGCCGTCCTCACGGCGTACCCCTCCTTCTCGAACACGATCGAGAGCATCCCGGTGATGCCGGGCTCGTCGTCGATTACGAGGATCAGCGGACCCGCCGGGCGCCGGGATTCGTTCGTCACGAGCGGTACCCCTTCCCGAGCGGGGCCGGGCGGAAGCCGGACGTCGCAGCCGCGACAACGCCGCTTCGGGAGGGCCCCGAGAGCGGGAGGGAGAGCGTGATCGCCGTGCCCTTCCCGGGCGCGCTCACCACGCGAATCTTCCCTCCGTGCTCCTCGACGATACGGTACACGATCGCGAGCCCCAGGCCGGTACCGCCGGGGACGGTGTGGGCGAACGGGGTGAAGAGGCGGTCCTGTTCCTCGCGCGGCATCCCCCGCCCCTCGTCGGCGACCGTGACGCTCCAGGAGCCGTCCACGACGCGGGACACGAGGGCGAGTGCCCCACCCTCCGGCATCGCGGCCACGGCGTTGCGCAGGAGGTTCCAGAAGACCTGCCTCAGCTGCCCCGGATCGGCCGCAAGGAGGACGGAGTCCGGCTCGAGGTCGAGCGTGACGCGATGCCGCGGCGTCACCTCGTCGCTGTGTGCCAGGAGCGTGACGACGTCCCGCAGCGCGGCGGCCGCGTCGACGGTCTCGACCGCCTGCTCGCGGGGCCTGACGTACTTGAGGAAGTCCTCGAGGATCGACGAGAGACGGTGCGACTCCTGGACGACGATCTCCATCAGGCGCCGTTCCGAGGAACCCGGCGGGGCGGTGGCCGAGAGGACCTGGACCGAGCCGGAGATCGAGGCGAGCGGATTGCGGATCTCGTGGGCGATGGCGGCAGCGAGCTCACCGACCGCGGCGAGCTTCTCCTTGAGCCTCACCTCGCCCTCCAGCTTCTTCAGCTCGGTCAGGTTCTGGAAGATCAGGATCCGGCCCGTAACCCGGCCGTCACCGTCGCGCAGAGGCGTCACGGTGACGCCGAAGTAGAAGCCGGGGCCGAGGGGCGTCCGGTTCCCTTCGAAGCGGAGGACTTCGCCGCCGGCGCCCTCCTCCGGCCGAAGAGCCTCCTCTGAGATGAGCCCGGTCTCCACGAGCGGCCTCCCGATGAGCTCCTCCGGCCGCCGCATCAGAAGCTCGCACGCGGGCGGGTTGGCGAACGTGATCCTCCCTTCCGGGTCCGCGGTGACGACCCCGGAGGACATCGAGGAGAGGACCGAGATGTGAAGGGCCTGCAGGCGCGCGACCTCCTCCCTCCGGTGCTCGGCGAGGAGCCGCGCGTCGCGCAGCTTCTCCGAGGCGGCCGCCACGAGAAGCGCGGTCGCCGCGAAGGCGCCGACGTTCGTGACGACGTTGCCCGCAAGCTGCCCTCTCGTCCAGATGCGGGGCGGGAGCTCGTCGGTGCGAGGCGGCGGGAAGGCCCCGGAGTGCATCAGCTGGAGGAGCACCGCGTAGAAGACCGAAGCGAGGCCGGCCGTGACGAGGCCGCCCCCCTTTCCGAAGAGGAGCGTTCCGGAGACGACGACGGCGAGGTAGAGGAACGTGAACCCGGAGTCGGGGCCGCCG